>JBPCJL010000341.1:0-3970 GCA_051005355.1 Ilumatobacteraceae bacterium | reverse complement strand
GTCCCCCACGGCCAGCTCTACGTGATGGACCAAGCGTCGCACCACCTCCAGGAGGAACGGCCGTGGGACTACCACGCCGTCGTCGCCGGCTTCCTCGCCCAGTCGGAGCCCGAGTCGTGATGCGCGCCGCCCTCGTCGTGGCGGCAGCCGCGGCCGGCGCCTGGCTCGGACGCCGGCGGTTGGTCGGCGCCCTGACCCGCACGACCGGCACGTGGATCGGCACGCCACCACCGCCCTCCACACGACCGACGGCACCGTGAGCGAGCGAGTCCTCGAGCGAGTGAACAATCGTTGCGGTGCTTCCTTTGTCGCCGCCTTTGCGGCGACTGCTCATTGGTGCCCCGTCGAGTCCACGACGGCGCCGTGAGCGATCACCTGGAGCGGGCGCTGGCGGCGGTCGATGGCGAGCGGGTGGCCGAGCTGTGTGCCGGGCTGGTCGACATCGCCTCGCCGACCGGCGAGGAGGCGCCACTGGCGACGTGGATCGCCGCAGAGCTCGGGCGGTGCGGCGTCACCGGCAGGGTGCAGGCGATCGACGAGCAGCAGGCGAGCGCCATCGCCCACGTCGGTCGGCCGGGTGACGGGCCCGACCTCCTCCTCTACGCCCCCATCGACACGTTGACCGTCGGCGACCCCGCCGAGGACCTGCCGTGGCTGGCGCCGACGATGCCGGACCACGCCCTGCCGTCGGCCCAGCGCATCGGCGGGCGCGTCGTCGGCCTCGGCGCCCACAACCCGAAGGGCCATGCGGCGTGCGTCATGGCTGCGCTGGAAGCGCTCGCCGTCGCGGACGTTCCCCTGCGCGGTCGAGTGCTCGCCGGGTTCGGTGCAGGGGGCATGCCGACCAACGCCCTGCGGGCCGGCGGCCGGCGCAACGTCGGCCACGGCGTCGGCGCCTCGTTCATGCTCGAGCAGGGGTGCTGGGCCGATGCTGCGGTGATCGCCAAATCGGGCTGGGCGGTTTCGTGGGAGGAGGTTGGCCTGGCTTGGATCGACGTGATCGTGCACGGAGTGCACACCTACGTCGGCGCCCGCCACCGGCTGCCGTACCGCAACCCGATCGTCGATGCCGGCCGGGTCGCGGCCCACCTCGAGGGGTGGTTCCCCGCCTACTCCCGCCGGCACGCCGGCGGGTTGGTCGAACCGCAGGGCGTCGTGGCCGCCGCCGAGGCAGGGTGGTGGCGGATGGCCGCCGTCGTGCCGGACGCGGCGCGACTGCGCGTCGACCTGCGGCTCGTGCCGGGCCAGTCGCCGCTCGACGCCCTGCGCGAGCTCGACAGCTCGCTCGACGAGCTGCGCGGCGGCGACGACGCCATCGAGGTCGAGACGCAGCTGGCCGTGGCCATCCCGGGCAGCCGCACGCCGCCCGAGCACTGGATCTGCCGCGCCGCCATCGAGGCCTGGGAGGCGGTGGCGGGTCGCCAGCACGAGCCGATCACCGGCACGAGCGGGGCGACCGACGCCAACATCCTGCGCAACCGCGGCCTCCCGACCGTGCGCGTTGGGTTGCCGAAGGCGTCCGATCCCGCCGGGGCCGAGCTCGACTTCGCTGCGGGGATGAACACCGTCGACGTCGACGCGCTCGAGCTGTTGACCCGCCACCTCGTCACGGTCGCTGTCGAGGTGGGCACGCGCACCCGCGCCGAGCTGGTCGCGTCATGAGCGCGGTGGTCGTTGGGGTCGCCGCATCCCACACGACGCTGATGAACACGAAGTGGGCCGAGGTCGATCACCTCGATCGCGCGCACGCCTACCGAGACGCGTTGGCCGAGGCGCGCGGCGTGATCGATGCGGCGGCGCCCGATGCGGCGCTCGTGGTCGGGCCGAACCACTTCCGCGGGATGTGGCTCGACCTGATGCCGACGTTCACGCTCGGCGTCGACGACGTCTCGGCGGCCGGCGAGCACGGCACACCGTCGGGCCCGCAGCCGACCGACACCGTGCTCGCCCGCGCGTTGCTGGACGGTCTCGTGTCCGCGGGGTTCGACCTCGCCCTCTCGGCCAAGCTGGAGGTCGACCACGGCATCAGCCACGCCATCCAACACGTGCTGCCGCCCGGGTTGCCGGTCATCCCGCTGATCGTCAACAGCTTCGCCCCGCCCCTGCCTTCCCTCGCCCGCTGCGCCGACCTCGGTGTGGCGGTGCGCGACTTGCTCGCCGCCGACGAGCTCGACCGGCGCGTCGTCGTCGTCGCCTCCGGCGGCCTCTCGCACCACCTCCCGTTCCCCGACTGGCGCGACCCGCGCTCGGACGACGACGAGTTCCTCGTCGCGTCCTGGCGCGACGGCCGCACCGGGTGGGCGGAGTACGAGCCGCGCCGGCGCCTGATCGTGACGTCGGCGCCGCCACGGCTGAACGAGGCCTTCGACCGCGACGTGCTCGCCCACGTCGAGCGCGGCACCGTGCGTGAGCTGATCAGCGTCGACGCCGAGCTGGCCGCCGTCGCCGGCAACGGCGCCAACGAGCTGCGCAACTGGATCACGATGGCTGCCGCCTGCGGCTGGGCGGCCGGTCGCACGCTGTGCTACTCGCCGATGCCGGAGTGGCTGACCGGGATGGCCGTGGCCGTGATCGAACGACCGCCACATGATCGAGGGAGTGCCCCATGACCGCATGGCTCGACCTGCTGCCCGTCCCGTACACCGTCGAGCGCGTCGATGCCGCCGGGATCGGGACACGGGCCTTGCAGGCCGGCGACGGACCAGACGTCGTCTTCCTCCACGGCACGAGCGGTCACCTCGAGGCGTTCACGCGCAACGTCGTGGCCCACGTCCAGGCCGGCTTCCGCGTCCACGCCATCGACATGCTCGGCCACGGCTACACCGACAAGCCGGCCTACCCGTACGAGATCCCCCGCTACGTCGAGCACCTCGACGCCTACCTGGCCGCCTGCGGGATCGAGCGGGTCAACTTCGCCGGCGAGTCGCTGGGTGGGTGGGTCGCTGGCTGGTTCGCCTCCGACCAGCCGGAGCGGGTGATCAGCCTGCAGCTGATCGCCGCCGGGGGGACCAAGGCCAACCCGGAGGTGATGGACCGCATCCGCACGTCGACGAAGAAGGCGGTCATCACCGACGACGTCGAGCTGACGCGGGCCCGCCTGCAGCTGTTGATGCACCACCACGAGGGCAACGTCACCGACGAGCTGGTCGAGGTGCGCCACCGCATCTACCACCAGCCCGAGTTCGTCGCCAACGTCGACAACCTGCTGTGCCTGCAGGACATGGAGACCCGCCAGCGCAACCTGCTGCGCAAGGACCGCCTGGCCCGCATCGCCGCCGTGCCGACGTTGATCATCTGGGGCCGCGAAAACCCGTTCGGCGATGTCCCGGAGGCCCGCCTGATGCACGAGCACATCCCGGGCAGCCGCCTGGAGCTGTACCCGGAGTGCGGGCACTGGCCGCAGTACGAGCGCGTCGACCTGTACAACCCGATGTCGATCGCCTTCCTGCAGGAGCACAACCGGTGATCGAGGAGGCCGCGGCGCGTCTGTGGGACGCCGCTGCGAGCGCGACGCCGTGTGCACCAGTGCGCGAGCTGCTGCCCGAGGGCGACGCCACGGCCGCCTACGAGGTGGCACAGCGCAACGTCGAGCGGACCATCGCCGAGCGGGGGTGGCGGGTCTGCGGGCGCAAGATCGGGCTGACCAACCCCGCGGTGCAGGCCCAGCTCGGCGTCGACCAACCGGACTACGGCGCGCTGTTCGCCGAGCTCGGCCACGGGGACGGCGAGGACGTACCGATCGACGCGTTGCTCCAGCCGCGCGTCGAGACGGAGGTGGCGCTGGTCCTCGAGCGGGACCTGGACCGTGGCACGCACACCGTGGCCGACGTGCTCGCCGCCACCGCGTTCGCCCTGCCGGCGATCGAGATCGTGGACAGCCGGATCACGGGCTGGGACATCACGTTCGCCGACACGGTGGCCGACAACGCCAGCAGCGGACGATTCGTCCTCGGCACCGTCCCGGCGCCGC
>JBPCJL010000340.1:0-3974 GCA_051005355.1 Ilumatobacteraceae bacterium | reverse complement strand
CCAGGGAGCAGCTCGACCCGGACCGCACGTTCGCCAACCCGTACCTCGACCGCGTCCTTGCCTGAGTCGGCTGAGCTGCCTGAGCATCCGCTCGGTTCGATCCTCGACGACGCCGCCGACGGACGGTTTCCGCCCGCCGACGGGGCCGTCGAGGTGCTGCCGCCGGACCAAGCCGTGGTGCGCGCTGTCGTCGCCTTTGCCGCCCACGCCTACGTGCTGGCCGACGTGTCGCTCGACGAGCTGTTGGCACGCGATGCCGACGGCTACGGCGGCGCCTCCAAGCCCGACGTGCTGCTGTGGCTGGCCGGGCCGGCCGGGACCATCGGCTCGCTCGACGCGGTGCTGGTGGCGCGGGGCCGAGGCGGTGGTCGTCTCGAGCGCCGCACCGACCTCGATCACCACCCGCGGGTGCAGCGGGCGATCCACCATCGACGGGACGTCGAGGTCTACGCCGACGAGTCAAGCCTCGTCACCCTCGGCGAGGGGCTGGCCGGCCGCCGGGAGATGTCGGTCGAGCTGTTCGACACGACGGCGCGCGGTCGCGGTCACGGCCGGCACCTGATCGCCGCCGGTCTCGACCAGGTCCAGGAGGGCGAGTGGTGCTGGGCCCACGTCG
The DNA here is from genome assembly GCA_051005355.1 of Ilumatobacteraceae bacterium. Classification (GTDB taxonomy): domain Bacteria; phylum Actinomycetota; class Acidimicrobiia; order Acidimicrobiales; family Ilumatobacteraceae; genus JALZMG01. The sequence goes on along the minus strand of JBPCJL010000340.1, from coordinate 3,358 downwards.
CGCCGGGGAACGCCTCGTCGATGCGTGCCTTCCTGGCCGCCGGGTTCGTGCCCGTGTGCTCCGTGGTCATCATCGAGCCGGCGAGTCCAGCGCTACGTTCGGCGCCGTGACGATCACGTGCCCGCGCTGCGGCCAAGAGTCCGAGGCCCGCTTCTACGGGCCGTGCGAGCCGTGCCGTAACTTGTTGCGCGCCGCGTTCGTGCGCGAGCAACGCCTGGTCGCCGTGCCCGAATACGAGCCGAAGATGAACGTCACCCCGAACGCCGTCGCTACCAAGGACGACTGACGACTGCACCAAATCCGCAGAGTGCTGCTGGCGCGGCAGTTTTCTCGCACCCCAGCAGCACTCTGCGGCTGGGGTAACGAACCGACGGTGGAGACGACGGGACTCGAACCCGCAACCCCCACCTTGCAAAGGTGGTGCGCTACCAGTTGCGCCACGTCCCCGGGGAGCGTTCACGCTATCGCGCTGCGTCGGACCGGATCCGGGAGAAGGCGACGGCGGCGGCGTGCCCGACGTTGAGGGAGTCGGCGACCGGCACCATCGGGATGCGCACCCGGCGGTCGGCCCGCGCCATCGCGGCGGCCGAGAGCCCGTCGCCTTCGGCGCCGAGCAAGATGGCGACCCGCTCCGGCACGTCGAGGGCGAAGAGAGCGTCGGCATCGGCTCGCGGCGTCAGTGCCCACAGCTCGAACCCGTGCGCGGTGACGAGGCCGAGGTCGTCCGGCCACGTCGTCGCCCGGGCCACCGTGAGGTGGAGGATCTCGCCCATGCTCACCCGGATGGTGCGGCGGTAGTACGGGTCGATGCACGTCGGGTCGAGGATGAGCGCGTCGACGCCGAACGCCCGCGCCGATCGCGCAATGGCGCCGACGTTCTCGGGATCGTTGAGCCCTTCGAGGACAGCGACGCGGCGAGCGCTGCCGAGCGCCTCGTCGATCGAGGGGAGCGGTCGGCGGCGCCCGATCGCCACCGCGCCGCGGTGGAGATCGAAGCCGACCGTCTCGGCCAGCACCGCCCGTGTCGCCACGTAGACGGCGGCGTCGGCGGCGGCGAGCCGTTCGGCCAGCCGGTCGAGCGCCTTTGGCGTCACCAGCACGGATCGCACCTCGTGGTCCGAGTCGAGGAGCCGCTCGATGACGGTCACGCCCTCGGCGACGAACACCTCGTGCCGCTCGTGGCGACGTCGAGCCACGGGGTCGCTCAGCGCCATGTAGTCGGCGAGGCGGGGATCGGCCGCGGCGTCGATCGTCACGGCCTCACCCATGCTCCATCTTGACCGGTCGGCGGTACCGTGCGAACATCGCGACCATCACAGCGAACGTCAGTTCCAACCAGATGGCGTCGATGCAGGGCTCCCTACTGGGCCTCGACGAGCAGAGCGTCGATCCCTCGTTCGCCGACCTGCGGCGGATCGAGCTCGACGGCCGCAGCTGGCTGGACCACGCCCCGGGCTGGCTGCGGGGGCACGAGGCCGTCTTCGATCGGCTGTGGCACGACCTGCCGTGGCGCCAGCGGACGGTCACGATGTACGAGCGGCGCCTACCGGAGCCGCGCCTGACGTGGTGGTGGACGATCGACGGTGACGAGCCCGAGCCGTTGGCCGTGCTCGGCGGCGCCCGCCGCGTCCTCGACCAGCGCTACGGGGTGACGTTCGACTCGATCGGCTTCAACTGCTACCGCCACGGCGATGACTCGGTGGCGTGGCATGGCGACCGCCATCGCCACACCGTGACCAACCCGGTCGTCGCCATCGTGAGCGTCGGCGAACCAAGGCCGTTGCGCATCCGGCCACGCGGTGGCGGTCGGGCCCGGTCGTTCGACCTCGGCCACGGCGACCTGTTCGTGATGGGCGGCGCCTGCCAGCACGATTGGGAGCACAGCGTGCCCAAGCTGCGCCACGCCGGCCCCCGCCTGTCCATCACGTATCGCTACGGCGCCGAACGCCGCCACCCGGTCCGTCGGAGGGTCTCCGACGGGTCCCCGTCCGGTACGCAAACCCTCCGGTGACGTGAAACCCTCCGATGAGGGGAGCGTCAGGGGGCCGGGAGCATGTAGGTGCCCTGGGCGACGGCGGTCGGCTTGTCGATGCGGTCGTCGACCCAGACCCTGACTGTGCCGACGACGTTGCGCCGGCCGGCGGCGTGGAGGTCGGCGCGCGCCCACAGCGTCTCGCCGATCGCCGGGCGGATGTAGCGGATCGACAGCTCCGACGTCAGCGCCATCGGCTCGACCCGTCCAATCGCGGCGAAGACGAGGAACCACAGCGCGGCGTCGGCCAGCCCGAACTGCGTCGGCCCGGAGATGTACCCGCCGGGCCGCAGCTCTGTCGGCAGCACGTCCCGCCGCGCAACGGCGTACCCCTCGCCGACCTCGGCGCACGCGTTGGCGCTACCCGGGAACCCGGTCCGGAGCATGTCGTTGATCTCGTCGACGGTGGGGCCGGCCATCGGCGGATTCTCTGGCATCGTGTCGTGCGTGGCCCAACCGGAGCTTCGCCGCGTCGTCGTGGTCGGTGCGTCGCTGGCCGGGCTGCGGGCCTGCGAGACGCGGCGCGGCGAGGGCTTCGGCGGTCAGATCACGCTGATCGGCGCCGAGGAGCACCTGCCCTACGACCGGCCCCCGCTCTCGAAGAAGCTGCTCGCCGGTGAGTGGGAGCCGGACCACATCGCGCTGCGCAAGCCGGACGACCTCGACGCGCTGAACCTCGAGCGCCGACTCGGCGTGCCTGCCGTCGACCTCGACGTCGAGGGCCGCGCCGTCCACCTCGCCGACGGTTCGACGGCTCCCTACGACGCCGTGATCCTCGCCACGGGTGCCCGTCCGCGCCGACTTCCCGACCAGGACGCGATCGCCGCCGTGCACGAGCTGCGCACGCTCGACGATTCGCTGCGGCTCCGATCCGAGCTGCGCACCGGCGACCGGCGCGTCGTCGTGATCGGCGCCGGCTTCATCGGGCTGGAGGTCGCCGCCACAGCCCGGGGGCTCGGCAACGACGTCACCGTGCTGGAGGCTGCGCCGGCGCCGCTGATCCGTGGTCTCGGCCCGGAGCTCGGCCGCGCCGTGGTCGCCGTGCACGAGCCCGACGGGATCGTCGTGCGCTGCGGCGTCGCCGTTGCCGGCCTCGAAAACCACGGGGTCCGACTTGGAGGCGGCGAACTCGTCGCGGCCGACGTCATCGTCGTCGGCATCGGGGTGACGCCGGCGACCGAGTGGTTGGAAAGCACTGGGCTGGAGCTGCGCGACGGCGTGGTGTGCGACGCCACGCTCGCCGCCGGTCCGCCTGGCGTGTTCGCCGCCGGCGACCTCGCCCGGTGGCCGAACGCACTGTTCGAGGAAGAGCAGCGCGTCGAGCAC
>JBPCJL010000339.1:0-6865 GCA_051005355.1 Ilumatobacteraceae bacterium | reverse complement strand
GGCGTACACGACTCGGGTCGGCGCCGGGCCGTTCCCGACCGAGCTGACCGACGCCGACGGCGACCGCCTCGTCGACGTCGGTCGCGAGTTCGGCACCGTCACCGGCCGCCGGCGCCGGGCCGGCTGGTTGGACTGCGTGATGCTGCGCCACGCGGTGCGGCTGAACAGCCTCACCGAGGTCGCCCTGACGAAGCTCGACGTCCTCGACGGCTTCAAGACCGTCAACGTCTGCACCGGCTATCGCCTCGACGGCGTCGACCTCGCTGCCTACCCGGACCGCGCCGACGTGCTGGCGCGCGTCGAACCGGTCTACGTGACCCTGACCGGATGGGACTCGGGCCTCGGCGGCGCCCGCCACCCGGACGACCTGCCGGGGCCGGCCCGGGCCCTCATCGACCTCGTCCAGCGAGAGGTCGGCGTTCCCGTGCGCATCGTCGGCGTGGGCGCCGAGCGCGACGACTACTTGCTCCTCGCATGATCGAGCGCTACTCGCGCCCGGAGATGGCCGCGGTGTGGAGGGACACGACCCGCTTCGGTCGCTGGCTCGAGGTCGAGCTGCTGGCCACGGAGGCCCAAGCACGCCTCGGGATCGTCCCGACCGCCGACGCCGTCGCCTGCCGGCAACGAGCGCCCACGGTCGACGACGAGCTGGTCGGCGCCATCACCGAGCGGGAGCGCACGACCGACCACGACGTGGCCGCCTTCGTCGACGTCGTGCAGCAGCGCATCGGTCCGCCTGCCGGCACGTGGATCCATCACGGCCTGACGTCGTCGGACGTCGTCGACACCGCCCTGTGTTGGGCGATGCGTGACGCCATCGACGTGATCCTCGCGGCCGTCGAGGGGCTGCTGTCGACCACGATCGGGGTCGCAAGGGAGCACCTCGACACCGTGATGGTCGGGCGGACGCACGGGGTGCATGCCGAGCCGACGACGTTCGGCGCCAAGGTCGCGCTGTGGGCCCTGCAGCTCGATCGCGACCGCCGTCGCCTGCGTGCGGCGCGCGAGGTGGTGGCGGTCTGCAAGCTCTCCGGCGCCGTCGGCACCTACTCGAACGTCGATCCGGCGGTGGAGGCCGACGTCGGTGCACAGCTCGGGTTGCGCCCGGTCCCGGCGTCCCAGGTCATCTCCCGCGACCGCCACGCCGAGTTCTTGTGGGCACTGGCCGCAGTGGCGGCTACGTGCGAACTGGTGGCCGTCGAGCTGCGCCATCTCCAACGCACCGAGGTGGCAGAGGTCCGCGAAGGCTTCAAACCGGGTCAGAAGGGCTCGTCGGCGATGCCCCACAAGCGCAACCCGATCTCGGCCGAGACGATCTCCGGTCTGGCCCGCGTCGTGCGCTCGAACCTGATGGCCGGGCTGCAGGACGTCGCGCTGTGGCACGAACGCGACATCTCGCACTCGTCCGTCGAGCGCATCGTGCTCCCCGACTCGGCGCTGCTTGTCGACTACGTCGTAGTCCGGCTGCGGCACCTGCTTTCGGACATGTACGTCGACGCGGCGCGGATGGAATCCAACCTGTGGTCGAGCCATGGGCTGGTCTTCAGCCAACCGGTGCTCCTGGCCTTGGTCGCCGGCGGCATGCCGCGTGACGACGCCTATCGGCTCGTGCAAGCGAGCGCCATGATCGCCGCTGACGAGGGCATCGATTTCCGAACCGTGCTGGAGCGCGACGCCACGATGACGCTTGATGCGACCGACCTCGACGAGGCGTTCGACCTGCGTCGCGCCGTGCGCCACGTCCAGCGCTTGCGCGCCCAGCTGGACGGGGTCGATCACCGCACCTGACCGGCGGAGCGTCCCGGCGAGAGGCCGCCGAGCAGGGACGCCCCGAACCGTGTCAGGCGCTGCTGCGGGTGAGCCCGGCCTGCTTCAGGACCGACGGAGGCACGCCGACGTCGCGCCACGCCGCATAGCTGATGCCCTGGCGGCTGCTGTAGCTGGCGGCGACCGACACGAAGGCCGATTCGAGCTCGCCGATGTCGACCTGGTTGCCCATCGATGCCATCTCGTCAGACAGGTTGCGCCGCTCCTGGACGAGCCGCAGCTCGCTCAGGGGATCGGCCGTCATGACCTGCTCGTCGATCGCATCCATCCGCTTCTTGATCGAATCGGGGGTGCGCTTCCGGCCGCGCTTGGGCTTGTTCGCCCGGAGCGCAGCGAGGTAGTCACGCACCACCCGCCCCTCGGATCGACCCTGCGCCAGCGCAGCTTTGTGTTCATTGGACATCGGACGTTTCGTCCCACGTTTGGCAGCCATGTCGAGCATGCTAGGCGAATCTCGCACCAGAACACCACCTCGTCCATCGCGAAGCTCCGGCGGGGCGATTTCTCAGGATCTCAGGGTGCATCGCACTTCGATATCGGTGATGCGCCAGCCGTTGCGCGTTGCTGTCAGCGGGCGACACCGGCGATGGCATCGAGGTGATCCAGATCGCTCAGGTCGAGCACTTGCAGGTAGAGCCGCTGCGCACCGGCGGCCCACCAACGCCCCAACGTCGCCGCCACCTCATCGGGCGTGCCGGCCACGCCGTGCTCGCGCAACTCGTCGGGTTCCCGCCCGATGGCGGCGGCCCGGCGCTCGACCTCGGCGTCGTCCTCGCCGACGCAGACGACGGCGGCGGCCGACCAGGTCACCGTGGCCGGGTCGCGATCGACGGCTCGGCAGGCCTCGATCACGCGGTCACGCTGCTCCGTGAACCGTTCGACCGGCAGGAACGGTGCGTTGAACTCGGAGGCGAATCGAGCCGCCAGCGCCGGCGTGCGCTTGGCGCCTCCGCCGCCGACGATGATCGGGATGCCACCCGGTTGCACCGGCTTCGGGAGCGCCGGCGACTCGCCGACAGAGTGGTGCTCGCCGGAGAACGAGAACGACGACGACTCCGGTGTCGACCAGATCCCGCTGATGATCTCCAGCTGTTCCTCCAGTCGATCGAACCGCTCGCGGAGGGGAGGGAACGGGATCCCGTACGCCTCGTGCTCGCGCTCGTACCAGCCGGCGCCGAGCCCGAGCTCGACCCGTCCACCCGACATCTGGTCGACGCCGGCGACGGTGATCGCCAGCGGTCCGGGGCGCCGGAACGTCGCCGATGTGACGAGCGTGCCGAGGCGGATCGCGGACGTGTCTCGCGCCAGGCCGGCCAGTGTGATCCACGCGTCCGTGGGGCCCGGCAGCCCGCCGGCCTCCAGTCGGTCGCCCATCGCGAGGTAGTGGTCGCTGCGGAAGAACGCGCCGAAGCCGAGGTGCTCGGCCCGCTGGGCGACGGCGAGGAGGTCGTCGTACGTGGCGCCCTGCTGAGGTTCGGTGAAAATGCGCAGTTGCTCGATCGGGAACATCGGGCTGGACGCTACGAACGGCACCGCTACGTTCGCTCACCGATGGTCGACCCGCTGCCGGCACTGCCCGAGCCCTTCGCAACGCTGCGCGACCACGTGCTGGCGCACTCGGTGCGACGTGGCGAGTTCACCTTGAAGTCCGGCGCCCGCAGCTCGTGGTTCCTCGACACGAAGCAGACGGCGTGCCGGCCCGACGGCATCCTGGCCGTCGCCGACGCCGTGCTGGCGATCATCCCCGATGAGGCGACGGCCATCGGCGGGTTGACGATGGGGGCCGACCCGGTCGCCTTCGGTGTGGCTGCCATCGCCGCCACCCGGGGCCGCTACCTGCGCAGCTTCAGCGTGCGCAAGGAGGCCAAGGATCACGGCATCACGGGCCGGCTGGCCGGCGCGCTGCAGCCCGGTGACCGAGTCGTCATCACGGAGGACACCGTCACGCGCGGCAGCTCGCTGATGGAAGCGGTCGACGTGGTGTGGGCGGCCGGGGCCGAGCCGGTGCTGATCACCGTCATCGTCGACCGCGGCGGCACCTGCGCCGCGCTGGCGGACGCGGCCGGCATCGCCTACCGGCCGCTGCTCACCGCCCCCGACCTCGGCTTCCCCCTCGGCTCCTGAACTGCGCAGCAGTTCAGCCGCGCATCCGTCAGCCGGCGGGACGCAGCAGCAGCGTCTGCAGTGCTCGGCCCACCGGACCCTGGTCGTCGAAGAGCAGGGCATCGGCCAGCCCGACACCGGTCGGCTGCCAGTGCGCCGACACGCGACTACCGAGCCAGTCGCCCACCGGGTCGCGGTGCAGGGCGATGATCAGGTCGGTGTTGACGAACTGCACCTCCGACGGGCCGGCATGGCGGCTGAACGCGTTGCCGCAGTCGGCCAGCGGGCAGCTCCGCTGGAAGGGCGACGGCACCTCGCCGGCGATCAGCGCCACGGTCCGCATCCACACCGTGGTCGGCCCGAGGCCAGGACCCTCGCCGGGCGGGTAGCGGACGCTGACGGCATCCCGGAAGCCCGTGCGGCCGTGCACGTTCGGTCCGATCGGAAAGTCGCCGGCGGCGGCGTCGACCAAGCGCGGCGTCGCTTCCGGGCCGTGTCCGGAGGGGACGATGTCGACGGGACTGGCGGCGACGTGCATCCCGGTGGCCGTGGCCCGCAAGGAGCCGTCGCCATCGACGATCTCGGCCCGCGAAGTACCCGTGGCGCGACCGGATCGGATCACGGTCGTGAGGACGCGGAACCCAGCCATCGGTACCGGCTTGCCGAGGTCGACGGCCACGCGCGCCAGGCGCAGTTCCGGGAGCGCCCGCTCGAGGGCCCGCACCAGCACCGCCGTGGGCGGTCCGGCGTGGCAGGCGTCCGGATCCCACGGGCCACGGGCCAGCTCGGTCGGGACGAACCAGTCCGGGTCGGCACCGAGGGCGCCGAAGAACGTGGCGGCCACCGGCGGCACCCTACGGGCGCTGAGCGAGCGATCGATCGTCGACGTCGGCCGGTTCAATGGACCGGTGACCGTCGCCGTGAGCGAGCGAGTCTTCGAGCGAGAGAACCATCAGACACGGTCTTCGGCTCATTGGTGCACCATCTCGCGGTTCGAGTCGTCGCATTCCGTCAGGGTGCACCAATGAGCGTGCAGCGCTTCGTCGGCGAGATCTGCGGGTTCGGCACCACGTCAGGGCGCCGCGTGGTGATCGGGCGCTGGCCGACGTCGCCGTTCGGGCCCATCGCCGATGCCATGGTCGAGGATGCGAACGGCCATCGCACGTTGATCGCGCCGACCGCTGAGGTCGGCCACTACATCGCCGGCGTGTACGGCTTCGACGAGATCGTCGAGGCACCGGTCGGCGCCGAGCGCACGGCCGGCGGCCTGCGCTTCCAGGGTGGACCGCTCGCCGCCGACATCGTCGTTGGCGGTCGCGACGCGCTGGGCTGGCTGCTGCGGGCCGTGCCGGAACGCATCGCCACCCACACCAGGTGGGCCTCGATGGTCGACCCGTTCGCCGCCCGCCTGCTGCGCGGTGTACGGACGCACGGGACGACGGTCGGCGGCGAGGAGTTCTACGGCGCCACCGACCGTCATCGCGTGGTCGGCGTCCGGGCGACGTGGAACGGCGGCGACCTGGGCCCGCTGGCGGACGTCGACCCGCCCGTGCGCTTCGGCTTCAGCTCCACGCCCCGCCGCCCGTCGATCGTCGCCGTCACGACGACGATCCGCCCTCTGCGGTCGTCGTGAGATGAGAGGTGAGGGGACTCTGTCCCCTCCCCTCTCACCGCGCTCCGAGTCGGGTCGGCTGGCGCGGGCGGCGATGTTGCGCTGCATGCCGCCGAACACGATGCCGTGGAAGGGCAGCACGGCCAGCCAGTAGAGCCGGCCCAGCAATCCCTTCGGCGCGAACACCGCCCGCTGGTGGAAGACGGTGCGGCATTTGGAGTCGAGTTCGACGCCGAGGTCGAGCCAAGCCCGACCGGGCACCTTCATCTCGGCCCGCAACCGCAACAGCTCGCCGTCGACGACGTCCTCGACGCGCCAGAAGTCGAGGGCATCGCCGATCTGGAGGTCGTGGGGGTTGCGCCGACCCCGGCGGAGCCCCGGTCCACCCCACAGCCGATCGACGAGACCGCGAATCGACCACAGCAGACCCGACGAATACCAGCCGGCGCTGCCGCCGATCCCTTCGATCACCCTCCACAGCTTCTCCGGCGGGGCGTCCACGACGCTCGACCGCTCGTCGACGTAGAGCGAACCACCGGCCCAGTCGGGGTCCGTCGGCAGCGGATCGCTCGGCACGCCGGCCACGCTGGCGTTCGACCAGTGCGTCGCCACGTCCGCATCGCGGATGCGCACCAGGGCCAGGCGCACCGCCTCCTCGAAGCCGATCAGCCCCTGCGGCGGGTCGGGGATCCACGTGGCGATGTCGTGCTCTCGGCAGACAACTGTGTTGCGCAAGCTCTCGACCAGGGGCCGCGCCAGGCCGCCGGGCACCGGGGTGATCAGACCGACCCAGTGGCTCGACAGCGTCGGCGACAGGACGGGCACCTTCACCATCCGGCGCTTCGGCAGCTCGGCGACCCTTCCGTAGCCGCGCAACATGTCGGCGTACGTGAGGACGTCGGGTCCGCCGATGTCGAAGGCGCGGTCGACGTCGGGCGGCAGATCGGCCGCGCCGACGAGGTAGCGCAACACGTCGCGGATGGCGATCGGCTGGATGCACGTGTCGACCCATTTGGGGACGACCATCACCGGCAGCCGTTCGGCCAGGTGGCGCAGCATCTCGAAGCTGGCGCTCCCACTGCCGATGACGACGGCGGCATGGAGCACAGCGGTCGGCACGCCGCTGTCGAGCAGGATCCGGCCCACCTCCTCCCGACTGCGCAGGTGCGGCGACAGTTCTTCTCCCTCGGGCGTCAGGCCGCCGAGGTACACGATGCGGCGGACGCCGGTCTCGGCGGCGACATCGGCGAAGGTCTGCGCCGCCCGCCGGTCCGTGTCCTCGAACGTGGCGCCCGACCCGATCGAGTGTACGAGGTAGTAGGC
>JBPCJL010000338.1:0-7164 GCA_051005355.1 Ilumatobacteraceae bacterium | reverse complement strand
AGGGCTCGACCAACGGCGAGTTCACGCTCGGCTTCAACAACACGAAGGAGCCGTTCACCGACCCGGAAGTGCGCAGGGCGATCCGCCAGGCGATCGACAAGGAGGGGATGCTCGAGCTGTTCAGCGGGTTCGGCACGGTGATCGGTGGCCCGGTCCCACCGTCGGACCCGTGGTACGAAGACCTTACCGACGTGGCGCCCTACGACCAGGAGGCGGCGCAGGCGGCCATCGAGGCGGCAGGCGCGGCCGGGACGCCGCTGACGCTGACGTATCCCAACATCTACCCGACCTACGCCGCCGAGTACGTGGCCTCGCAGTTGGCCGACGTCGGCCTCGAGGTCACGGTCGAGACGATCGACTTCACGGCCTGGCTGGAGCAGGTGTTCACGAACAAGGACTACGACATGACCGTCGTGCTGCACGTCGAGCCGCGCGACATCGCCAACTACGCCAACCCCGACTACTACTGGAACTACGACTCGCCCGCGGTCCAACAGCTCATCGCTGACGCCAAGGTGGCGCTCGACCCGGAGGAGGCCAACGAGCTGCTGGCTCAGGCGGCGCGACTGATCTCCGAGGAGTCGCCGGTCGACTGGCTGTTGCTCGGGGCCGACCTCACGGTGTCGACGCCCGACGTCACCGGTTACCCGACGAACGACACCGCCTCGCGCTTCGACGCGTCAGGGATCACGATCGGCGGCTGAGGCCGTCACCGCACCCGTTGGCCAGACTCGATCGTCGTGGTGCGCTTCGTCGTCCGGCGGCTCGGCCTGCTCGTCGCGGCCTGCCTCGTCGCCTCGGTTATCGTCTTCGTGCTGCTGCGGCTGCTGCCGGGTGACGTGGCCCAGGTCGTCGGCGGCACCCAAGCCACGCCCGAGCAGATCGAGGCGATCCGTCAGGACCTCGGCCTCGATCGCGCCCTGCCCGTGCAGTACTTCGACTGGCTCGGTGCCGCGCTGCGCGGCGACTTCGGCGTCTCGGCACTCAACGGCGAGACCGTCACCGGGGAGCTCGGCGAGAAGTTGACCGTGACCGGACCGCTGATCATGGCCTCGACGGTCCTGTCGATCGTCGTCGCCGTCCCCCTCGGCATCCTGGCCGCGGCTCGGCACCGCCGTCCGGACGGCGTGGCGTTGTCGGCGATCAGCCAGCTCGGCATCGCCGTGCCGTCCTTCCTCGTCGGTCTGGGCCTGATCATCGTCTTCGCCGTGCGCTTCGAGGTGTTCCCCGCGCAGGGGTTCCCGCGCGACGGCTGGGACGAAGCTGCTGATGCGCTGCACGCCCTCGTCCTGCCGACGCTCACGCTCGCCCTCGCCCAGGCCGCCGTGCTGTTCCGCTTCGTCCGCTCGGCCACGCTGGACGTGCTGCACCAGGAGTACATCCGGACCGCCCGGGCCAAGGGCCTCACGCGTGGGGAGGCGCTGTGGCGCCACGGTCTGCGCAACGCGTCGCTGCCGATCATCTCGATCCTCGGCGTGCAGATCGCCAGCCTGATCGCCGGCATCGTGGTCATCGAGCGGGTCTTCACGCTGCCCGGCGTTGGTCAGATGCTGGTCCGCGACGTCGGGTCGCGCGACCTCGAGAAGGTGCAGGGCACGGTGGTCCTCATCGCCGTGCTGGTGCTCGTCGTCGGCTTCGTCGTCGACCTGCTGCACCGCCTGGTCGACCCGCGCCTGCGGAGCCCGCGATGAGGTCGGTCACACGCTCGTCGACGGGCCGGTTGGGGCTGGCGCTGGCTGGGATCATCGTCGTGTCGGCGCTCGTCTCGCTGGTGTGGACGCCCTACGACCCGAGCCGGATCGACCCGTCACAACGCTGACCGTCCGTCTCGTGGGCCCACCCGTTCGGGACGGACGGCGGAGGCAAGGACCTGCTGTCCCAGGTGTTGGTCGGTGCCCGCACCACGCTGCTCGTGGCGCTGGCCTCGGCGGTATTGGCGGCGCTGATCGGCTTGGCCCTCGGCATCGCCAGCGCCGTCCTGCCGCGTTACGTGGGCGAGTCGCTGGCTTACCTCATCGACGTGCTGATCGCCCTGCCGACGCTGATCCTCGCCCTCGTGTTCCTGGCCGCGCTCGGCGGCTCGGTGTGGACCGTCTCGCTGGCCATCGGTGTCGGCTCGGGCGTGATCCTGGCCCGCGTGGTCAAGGCGGAGACAGCGCGCGTGCTCACCCAGGACTACGTCGTCGCCGCTGCGGCAAGCGGGTCATCGACGTGGCGCACCGTGTGGCGCCACGTCATCCCGAACATCGCCTCGACCGCGATCGTGCAGGTCTCGCTGATCGCCGCCCTGGCCGTGCTGGCCGAAGCGGCGCTGAGCTACCTCGGCCTGACGCCGGTGTCCACGCCGTCGTGGGGGCGGATGCTGTCCGAGCTGCAGGAGACGGTCACCGTCCACCCGGCCGCGCTGGTGTTCCCCGGACTGGCCGTGATCGGGGCCACGCTCGGTTTCAACCTGCTCGGCGACGCGCTGCGCGATGCCGTCGACCCGCGCCTGCGCAGCCGGGCGGCGGCCGTGACCCCGGAGATCGCCGCCGCCGTCGACCGGGTCGACGCTCCCGTCCTCGCCAGTGCGCCCCGTGACTCGTCGTGACGGCGGCACTCCTTGAAGTCGAGGACCTGCGCGTCGCGTTCGCCGGCCGAGCGGTCGTCGACGGGGTGTCGCTGCGGCTCGACCCGGGCGACCGCCTCGGCATCATCGGCGAGTCGGGCTCGGGCAAGACGCTGACCGCCCTGGCCGTGCTCGGGCTGGCCCCCGAAGCGGCCACGATCAGCGGGAGCGTCCGCCTCGACGGCCAGGAGCTGCTCGGCCGGCGCGACCGGCAGGTGGCTCGCCTCAGGGGGCGGCGGGTGTCAATGGTGTTCCAGGACCCGCGCACCGCGCTCAACCCGGTGATGCGGGTCGGGCGCCAGATCTCCGAGCCGCTGCGGCTGCACCTCGGACTCGGCCGCCGTGACGCCGCGGCCGCCGCCGAGGACTGGTGCGCCCGCGTCGGCCTGCCCGATCCGCAGGCGATCACCCGGGCCTACCCCCACCAGCTGTCGGGCGGGCAGCGCCAGCGCGTCGGGATCGCCATGGCGCTGGCCGGCCGTCCAGCCGTCCTGATCGCCGACGAGCCGACGACGGCGCTCGACGTGACGGTGCAGGCCGAGATCATGGCGCTGCTGCGGGAGCTGGTCGATCAGGACGGCACGGCGCTCGTCTTCATCAGCCACGACCTCGCGCTGGTGTCGTCGATCGCCGAGGACATCGTCGTGATGCGCGACGGCCGCGTGGTCGAACGCGGCGACGCGGCGGCGATGGTGCACGCGCCGCAGCAGGATTACACCCGTCGGCTCCTCGCCGCCGCCCGCCTCACGTCGTTGCAAACGTGAGCGAGCGTTCCGGCCAAGGCATCGCGCCGACGGGGGATCCAAGCGAGCGAACAATCAGCCGCGTGATGATGTCGCAAGACGCACCGCTGCTGCGCGCCGAGGCCATCCGTCGTGACTTCCCGCTGCCCCGCCAGGCGTTCGGGTCGCGGGCGATGCGTCACGCCGTGGCCGGTGTCGACCTGGAGCTGGGGGAGGGCGGCAGCCTCGGCATCGTCGGCGAGTCGGGGTCGGGCAAGTCGACGCTGGTGCGCATCCTGCTCGGGTTGGACCGGGCCACGTCTGGCTCCGTGTGGTTCCGCAGTCGCCCGATCGCGCCGGGCCGGCCCCGTGACCTGCGCTGGTTCCGCCGCGAGGCGCAGGTCGTGCTGCAGGACCCGACCAGCTCGCTGGACCCGCGCATGACGCTGGCGTCGATCATCCGCGAGCCGCTCGTGTGCCTGGACGTGCCGGGCGATCACGACGCCCGCATCACCGAGGTCCTCGAGTCCGTGGGGCTCGACCCGTCGTGGCGACGCCGCTACCCGCACGAGCTGTCGGGCGGTCAGCAGCAGCGCGTCGCCATCGCCAGGTCCATCGCCTCGGGGCCGGCGCTGCTGGTCGGCGACGAGCCGGTGAGCGCCCTCGACGTGTCCGTGCGTGTCCAGGTCCTCGATCTGCTGCGGCGGCTGGCCGCGGAGCACCGGTTCGCGCTCATCCTCGTGTCCCACGACCTCGGCGTCGTCCGCTACCTCTGCGACGATGTGCTCGTGCTGTGGGCCGGCACGGTCGTCGAGCGCGGCCCGACCGAGGCCGTCTTCGCCGACCCGCAGCACGACTACACGCGGGCGCTCCTGGCCGCCGTCCCACGCCTGCCGACCTGACGGTGCTCGAACGCTCGCCGTTTGCGTCACCGATCTCGCCACCGGTGGCGGGAACGGTGACACGAGTTCGGCGTTCGGCGGCAAGTCAGCAGTCGGTTGCGTCGCGGAGACGTTGACACGCCTCACCGAGTCGTTCCGCACGTCCCGCAACGACGACGGAACCGATCCTGCCGGCGACCGGATCGCGAGTGAGCACGAGCACGGGCCGATCGCCACCCGGCGTGGCCGCGAACCGGACCTCACCGCGTCGCATCGACCCAGTCCGACCAGTCCGCGGCCGGACCCCAGTCGGCGATCGCGCCGAGGGCCTGCTCAGCGTCGGTCAGCGGGTGCTCGTTCCATCGGCGAGCGTCGTCCTGCGATGCGAGCTTGACGAGATGTCGATGCAACGCGTCCCGCAGCAGCTCCGACTTGTCGACGCCGAGTCGGTCAGCCCATGCCTGAGCGTCGCGAGCTTCGCCGTCGTCGGACGTCACGCGCTAGCCGATCCGTTCGTCCTCGAAGCACCAGCGCCACGCTTCGCCAGGCTCGATGCTCCGCATCACCGGATGTTGCGCCTTCTCGAAGTGGGCGTGAGCGTGTCGCTCGGGAGACGAGTCGCAGCAGCCGACTGCTCCGCAGGCCAGACACATCCGCAGGTGCACCCAGCGCGTTCCGGCGGCCACACACGGCGGGCAGACTCGATCCTCCGGTGGCTCGTGGGGCGGCCACGCTCGGGCGAGGTGCTCGCACGGCGCTTCGTGCGAGGGGCTCAGCGGTTCGTCCGCCGACGGCGTCACGTCGTCGAACCTATCGAGGATCGACTCCTCGACGTCGAGCAGCCGCTGGACGTTGCGCAGCACCTCCTCGTCGAGGCGTCCCGTTCGGCGCAGCTCGGTCAGCTCCGCTCGTTCGGCGGCCAGCATCTCGAGGCGGATCCTGCGGTACGCCTCGCTCGGTGTCTCTGCGTCGGTGCTCGCGCCCAGCCGTTCCCAGGCCCAGTTGGCCCGGTCGAGGGTCCGGTCGCGCAGCCGGGTGACGACCTCGTCGGGTACACCGGCGGAGAGCTCTTCGAGCCTGGCGATCCCGGCCCGGGCGGCCGCCTGCAACGCATCGGCGACAGCCAGGGCATCCTCACCCTCGTCCGGTCCGGGCAGCCGCAACCGGCGGACCAGGGCCGGCAAGGTTGCGCCCTGCACGAGCAGCGTCCCCGCCACGACGGCGAAGGCGGCGAGCACCAGCGCTGGTCGCTGCGGCGTGTCGACCGGCAGGGCGAAGACGGCGGCCAGCGTGACCACGCCGCGCATGCCCGCCCACGAGACGACGAGCGGGTAGGTCCAGGGCGGCGAGGGATCGGCCCGGGCGATGGGCGGGAACAGCCACAGCGGCAAGTACGTGGCCGGGAAGGTCCACACGAACCGCACGACGATGGTGGCGAGCAGCACGACCAGGCAGATGGCGATCAGTCGGGGCCACCCGAGACCGGAATCGCCGGCGTCCTCGAGGACCGCCCGAAGCTGGAGGCCGATGAGCAGGAAGACGGCGTTCTCGAGGACGAACTGGACCGTCTGCCAGTTGATCCGTTCGGCCAGCCGTGATGATGCACTCTGCAGCTCGCCGGCGTGGTGGCCGAGTACGACGCCGACGATCACGACGGCCAGCACGCCCGACGGGTGGGCGCCATCGATCGAGATCTCCTCGGCGGCGATGAAGGCGACGAACGGCGCGAGCAGCGAGAGCGTGGTGTCGAGCACGAGGTCCTCCACCCGGCGGCGGACGACAACCAGTGCCTTGGCAACGGCCAGGCCGACGAGCGCGCCGCCGCCGGCGGTGACCAGGAACTCGAACCCGACCCGCCCGAGGGTGATGCTGCCGACCAGCGCCGCCGTGGAGACGCTCAGCGCCACCAGCGCCGTGGCGTCGTTGACGAGGCTCTCGCCCTCCAGGATGCTGACCAGCCGACGCGGCATGCGCACGCGCCGGGCGACAGCCGTCGCCGCCACGGCGTCGGGCGGGGCGACCACCGCGCCGAGGGCGAAGGCGGCGGCCAGCGGGACGTCAGGCACGATCCAGTAGGCGAGCAGGCCGACGGTCACGCACGTGAAGGCGACGAGGCCGACCGAGAGCAGAGCGATGGCCCGCCGGTCGCGCCGCAGGTCGAGGACGGACGTTCGGATCGCGGCCGCGTACAGCAACGGCGGCAGGATCCCGACGAGCACGAGGTCCGGATCGAGCCGGTACTCGGGCGTCGCCGGGATGTACGAGGCCGCGACGCCCACGACGACCAGCAACAACGGCGCCGGCACTCCGAACCGCCGCGCCAACGCCGACCCAGCGGCGACGACCGCAACGAGGATCGTGAGGTCGAGCGCCAGCTCCATCAGGGTCGGAACGCAGAGGGGAGCTGGTCGCGGTAGCTCGTCATCGCGCCGGCCGAGGTCGCCGCCAGCACGGCGTGGACGACGGCGCGGGCCACGGTGTCGGCGGCGGCGGCCAGGGTGCCGGTCAGCTGGGCGAAGCGGACCATGGCCGGGCGGATGAACGTGGCCGGTGTCGTCTCCGGCACTTCGGTGACACCGGTGGCGAGGGCGAAGCACACGTCGCCGTCGGTGTAGGTGTGGATGGGGCTGATCGCCCGGGCCATCCCGTCGTGGCCGGCGCCGGCCAGGCGTGTGCACTCGGGCTTGGTCAGCCGGGCGTCGGTCGCCACCACGGCCAAGGTCGTGTTCAGGGTCGGCGGCGCAAAGGCCAGCCGGCGGAAGGCGGCCACCTCCGATCGGTGGGGGCGGCGCAGGATCGCGAACTCGTCGTCGATCCCGTGCCGGG
This sequence comes from Ilumatobacteraceae bacterium, assembly GCA_051005355.1. Taxonomy (GTDB): domain Bacteria; phylum Actinomycetota; class Acidimicrobiia; order Acidimicrobiales; family Ilumatobacteraceae; genus JALZMG01. The sequence goes on along the minus strand of JBPCJL010000338.1, from coordinate 127 downwards.
TGCCCCACAGCGTGCCGGTGGTCGGGTCGACCGGGCTGCCACCCGAGTTGAGCACGACCAGCGCGGCCCCCGTGATGCCCTCCGAGGTCACAACACTGGCCACGCCGACCCCACCACTCCGAGCGGA
>JBPCJL010000337.1:0-3621 GCA_051005355.1 Ilumatobacteraceae bacterium | reverse complement strand
GCACGTGCTCCCGGGTCTGCGGCATCGGGCCGTCCGTCGCCGCCACCACCAGGATCGCCCCGTCGACCTGCGCCGCGCCGGTGATCATGTTCTTGATGTAGTCGGCGTGGCCCGGCATGTCGACGTGTGCGTAGTGCCGGTTCTCGGTCTCGTACTCGATGTGGGCGATCGAGATCGTGATGCCGCGCGCCTTCTCCTCCGGCGCCTTGTCGATCGAATCGAACGGCGTGTACTCGGCCAACCCCTTCTCCGACAAGGTCTTCGAGATGGCGGCGGTCAACGTCGTCTTCCCGTGGTCGATGTGACCCATCGTCCCAATGTTCACGTGCGGCTTCGTGCGCTCGAACTTGGCCTTGCTCATTGCTCTTCTCTTCTGTCCTTCGGGTTCTTCGTTCGTTCTTCGTGGGGACTGGTAGCGGCGATCGGGATCGAACCGATGACCTTCCGATTATGAGCCGGATGCTCTGACCGACTGAGCTACGCCGCCGCTCGGGGCTGACCAGCATGGTCGAGCCCTCTGTGGGAATCGAACCCACGACACCAGCCTTACCATGGCTGTGCTCTGCCGACTGAGCTAAGAGGGCGGTTGGCAGCGCGCGGCCAGACCGCGAGCCAGTCCACAATCATAGCGGCGGCCCGGGACGGCCCACACGGCCGGTTCCGCCGTCCGAGCCCGCGAAGTGCCCGGTCAGCGGCCAGATCCGGCGGCTCGCAGTACCCTCGCCGGGCGTGGCGGACGTGCGCATCCGGCTTGCCGAACCGGCCCACGCGCCGGGGATCCGCGCCATCTACAACCTCGAGGTGACGACAGCGACCAGCACGTTCGACCTCGTCCCGCGCAGCCTGGCCGACCAGACGGCGTGGCTGGGCGCCCGCACCGGCGCCTTCGCCGCCGTGGTCGCCCTCGACGACGCCGACGAGGTGGTCGGGTTCGCCTCGCTGTCGCCGTACAAGGAGCGCGCCGCCTACCGCACGACGGTCGAGGACTCCGTCTACGTGGCCCGTGACCACGAGGGGCGAGGCGTCGGCACTGCCCTGCTCGAGCGCCTGCTCGAGGTGGCGGCCGCGTCGGGCTTCCACGCCGTGATGGCGCGGATCGAGGCCTCCGGCACCGCCTCCCGTGCATTGCACGCCAAGTGCGGCTTCGAGCTGGTCGGCGTCGAACGCCAGGTCGGGCGCAAGTTCAACCGTTGGCTCGACGTCGCCGTCATGCAGCGGCTGCTCTGACACCCTTCGCCTACTGCGGCACTCGGGAACCTGCGTGCCGGTACGATCGGCGCCCGCTCCGGGCATGCCGGGGCGATCTGGGTCGGTGCCCGAGCGGCCAAAGGGAGCAGACTGTAAATCTGCCGGCATCGCCTACGGAGGTTCGAATCCTCCCCGGCCCACCAGCGCAGTTCCGTGGACGATCGACCCTCGAAAACGAGGGCAGATCGGCCTCAGAACGATCCGGAGCCGCTTACCCTTCCCGCATGCCCAGCTTCGACGTGGTCTCGGAGGTCGACCGGCAGGAGGTCCGCAACGCCATCGACCAGGCGCAGCGGGAGATCGGCACGCGGTTCGACTTCAAGAACACGGACTCCTCGATCGAGCAGCAGGAGCTGGTGCTCACGCTGCGGTCGGTCAGCGAGGACCGCCTGGCTGCGCTGCGAGTCGTGCTCGAGGAGAAGCTCGTCAAGCGCGGCGTGTCGCTGAAGGGCCTCGAGTACGGCGACGTGCAGGAAGCGACGCAGAACACCGTGCGCCAGGTCGCCACCATCAAGGTCGGCATCTCCTCGGACAAGGCGCGCGAGATCAACAAGCTGATCAAGGATCGAGCTCCGAAGGGCACGAACAGCCAGACGCAGGGCGAGTCCGTGCGCGTCAGCTCGAAGAAGCGCGACGACCTGCAAGCCGTGATGGCGTTGCTCAAGGGCACCGACCTCGGCATCCCCCTGCAGTTCGAGAACATGAGGAACTGAGCGCCGACGCCGTGCTGCCGCCACTGCCCCCAGGATCTGGGCGCCGTTCCCGACGACAGGTGGCAGAGATCGCCCCCGGAACCGAATGTGGCGGAGATGGCGCCGAGAAGCCACCCGAGACCACTGGGCCACGGAACTGATCGGGGGCGAATGTTCGTCGTGGGCAACCCTGCTACGTTGCGGACCGGGCCGGGGTGACCAGGGGCACACGGGGAAGGGGAGGTTGGGTTGGCGCTACTCGACGTGCGCAACGTCTCGGTGCGCTTCGGCGGCGTGGTGGCGCTCGACGACCTCTCGTTCACGATCGACGAAGGTGAGATCTGCGGGCTGCTCGGACCGAACGGGGCCGGCAAGACGACGCTCTTCAACGTCGTGTCGCGGATCTACGAGCCACAGAACGGCGACATCGTGTTCGACGGCGAGGACCTGCTGCGGGTCCAGGCCCACGGCATCGCCAAGCGCGGCGTGGCCCGGACGTTCCAGAACCTCGCGCTGTTTCCGCGCCTGTCCGTGCTCGAGAACGTGATGGTCGGCGCCCACAGTCGCAGCAAGGTGAACTTCGCGTCGGCGCCGTTCCGCATCGGCGTGCGCCGTGAGGAGACGCAGCTGACCCAGGACGCGATGGACATCCTCGGCGAGCTCGGCCTGGCCCAGCACGCGTTGCGCCCGGCGGCCGGCCTGCCGTACGGCACGCTCAAGCGCATCGAGCTGGCCAGGGCCATGTCGGCTCGGCCCCGCCTGCTGCTGCTCGACGAGCCGGCGTCCGGCCTGACCCACGCCGAGGTGGACCAACTCGGCGAGACGATCCGCACCCTGCGCGATCGGTTCGGGCTGACCGTCTTGCTCGTGGAACACCACATGCAGCTCGTGATGGGCATCTCGGACAAGGTCGTGGTGCTCGACTTCGGGCGCAAGATCGCCGAGGGCACGCCGAACGTCGTGCAGAACGACCCGAAGGTGATCGAGGCCTACCTCGGGAGCACCGCCGCATGAGCGAGCGAGTCTTCGAGCGAGCGAACAGTCGACGCGGTGCTTCTTCGTCGCCGGCTTTGCGGCGACACGCTCATTGGTGCCACGTTGCTGACGCTCCGCCGAACCCGTCGCACAGATCGATGGCGCACCGATGAGCGACGTGAGCGACCCCGCCACCACGGACCGGACGGACCGCGACGAGCGGCCGGCCGGCAACGTGATGCTGCAGGTGAAGGACCTGCACGCTGCCTACGGTCCGGTCCAGGTGCTGCGCGGGCTCGACCTCCATGTGGACGACGGCGAGGTCGTCGTGCTGCTCGGCGCCAACGGGGCCGGCAAGACCACCACGATCCGGGCCATCTGCCAGCTCGTCGACACCAAGGGCAGCGTCGAGCTGGCCGGTACGCAGCTCGTCGGCAAGCGCCCCGAGCACATGGTCGGGCTCGGGATCGCCCACGTGCCACAGGGCCGCGGGACCTTCCCCGAACTGACCGTCGACGAGAACCTGGAGGTCGGCGCGTACGTCCGCAAGGACCGCAGCACGATCCGTGAGGACACCGAGCGCTGGTACGAGATGTTCCCCCGCCTGGCCGAGCGGCGCGGCCAGCAGGCCGGCAGCTTGAGCGGCGGCGAGCAGCAGATGCTGGCCGTGGCCCGGGCCCTCATGAGCAAGCCCCGACTGCTGCTG
>JBPCJL010000336.1:0-14129 GCA_051005355.1 Ilumatobacteraceae bacterium | reverse complement strand
GGTGCTGTACCACTGGTGCGTCACGCCGGGCTCCGCCGCCGCCGACCCCCACGCCAAGCCTCACGCCCGGGAGGCCGGGCGTCGCGCTGTCGCCGAGCACGTCCACCGGCTGGGCGTCGCGGCCGAGATCGAGCACCTCGCGACGCCGGGGCATTTCCGGGTCCGCCGGGCGCGCCGGTCTGGATCGGTGAGCGTCGTCATACCGACGGCCGGTGTGGTGCGACCCGTCTGGGGCGTCGACCGGGTGCTCGTCCTGCAGGCCGCCCGCTCTGTTCTCGAGGTCACGGCGCGCCCGGACGTCGAGGTGGTCGCGGTCGCCGACCCGGTCACGCCGGAGGTCGTGCTCGAGGAGCTGGCGGCGCTCGGCGCGCGTCTCGTGCGGGCGACCAGTCCGTTCAACTTCGCCCGGCGCGTCAACGAGGGCGTCGCGGCCTCATCCGGCGACGTCGCGGTGCTGCTCAACGATGACGTCCTCGTCGAACAGCCCGACTGGCTCGACGTGCTGACCGGCTTCTTCGCCGAAGCGGACGTCGGTGTCGTCGGCGCCCGCCTGCTGTACGCCGACGGCACGTTGCAGCACGGCGGGGTCCTGCTCAACGAGGATCCGCTGCACATCTTTTCCGGGTTCTCGAGCAACGACCCGGGCGTGTTCGGGCTGCTGGAGATCGATCGCGAGGTCTCGGCGGTCACGGGCGCCTGCCTGGCCACGCCGCGGCGGATGTGGGACCAGCTCGGCGGCCTCGACACCGAGTTCGCCGTCGCCTTCAACGACGTCGACTACTGCCTGCGGGCGAGGGCGTTGGGCCGGCGGGTCGTCTGGACACCGCACGCCAGCATGTACCACTTCGAGTCCCAGACCCGCCGACCCGACGCCAGCGCGCAGGAAATCGACCTGCTGCACGACCGCTGGGGACCGCAGCTGCACCGCGACCCGTACGGCAATCCGAACTTCGCGCCGCACCAGGCCATGTGGATCCCCGCCGACCGGACGTCGGCCTGGCGCGCCCTGCGCTCGGGCCTCCGCCGCGTCAGGACGCGGTGAAGCGGTCCTCCCCGAGCTGGCCGCGCAGGTGCTGGCGCAGCACGCGGATCGCCGTGTCCGGGTCGGCGTCGACGATGAGTGACCCGTGGTCGAGGACGATGGCGCGGTCGCACACCTGACGCGCCGTCTCGGCGGCGTGCGTCACGAACACGATCGTGCGCCCCTCGGCTTGGAACTGCTCGATCCGGCTGAGGCACTTGACCTGGAACGCTTCGTCGCCGACGGCGAGGACCTCGTCGACGAGCAGCACGTCCGGATCGAGGTGGACGGCCACGGCGAACCCCAGCCGGACGTACATCCCCGACGAGTAGTGCTTCACGGGCTCGTCGATGAACTGCGCCAGCTCGGCGAAGGCGACGATCTCGTCGAAGATGGCATCGATGCGCTTGCGCCCCATCCCGTAGAACGCGGCATTGATGTAGACGTTCTCGCGACCGGTGAGATCTGGGTGGAACCCGGCGCCCAGCTCGAGCAGCGACGCCACCCGCCCACGCGCCCACACCTCGCCCTCGGTCGGCGTGAGGATGCCGGCGATGCACTTCAGCAGCGTCGACTTCCCGGATCCGTTGTGGCCCAGGATCCCGATCGTCTCGCCCTGCTCGATGCGCAGGTCGATCGCCTTCAACGCCTGGAACTCCTCGTAGGCGCTGCGCTTGCGGCGGATCAACCGCTCCTTCAACGAGCTCGCTGGCTCGGTCGAGATGCGGAACGTCTTGGAGACGCGGTCGACGACGATCGCTTCCACGGCGCCCTCAGAGGGTGTCGGCCAGGTGCACGTCGGCGCGATCGAACGCCTTGAGCGCCAGCGCGGCGACACCAGCCCAGACGGCGGCGGTGATCAGAAGGACCGACAGGTACCAGAGCGGACCATCGGCCGGCAGCAGCGCCAAGCCGTCGACGGAGCTGCGGCCGTAGATCGCCCGCTGCACCGTGATGATGATCGGCGTCGCCGGGTTGACGAGCAGCACCCACTCGCCGAGGCCGTGGTCACTGAACCACGCCGCCGCTCGCTCGTACTGGTAGAGGATCGGTGTGGCCCAGAACCACGCCAGCACCAGGAGATCGAGCAGGTGCATCGTGTCGCGGGCGTACACGTTGAGCGGGGCGAGGATCAAGGAGAGGGCGACGCAGACGACGATCGCGGTGGCGACGGCGAACGGCAGCAACCACACGTAGGACCAGTCGACGTCCTGTCGAGCGACCAGGAGGATCACCACGAAGGCGGTCGACTGGAGGCCGAGGTGCACCACGGCGGCGCTGACGCTCGAGAGCGGCAACACGGCGCGCGGGAACTTGACCTTGCCGACGAGCGACGAGTTCGACGTGATCGACTGGGTGGCCGTCGTCAGGCTCGTCGACACCATCGTCCAGATGAGCAGCCCGCACAGCACCCAGATGGCGAAGCGGGCGAAGCCGGCACCGAGGATGGCGAAGACGAGCGTGTAGACGACGAGGAGCAGGAGCGGCTGCATCATCGACCACGTGAAGCCCAGCGTCGAGTGCTGGTAGCGGATCGTCAGCTCCTTGCGGGTGAGCATGGCGATGAGCTCGCGGAAGCCCGAGATCTCCCGCACGTGGGCACCGATCGACCGTCGGGCCGACATCAGGCGGAGCCCGGGCTCGGCGGCGCTGACGACGTCGGTCATAGAGGGGCCGATCACGCTACCGAGGAGGACCCGCGGCGGTGTCGGAGTGGGGCAGCAGGCCGGCGGTGCGCAGCTCCTCGAGCGACGGTGCTCGCGCGTCCTTGTCCGATCTGAGCACGGACAGCGCGTTGCCGTCGCGATCAGCGGCCGGCCACTCGATGCCGATGGCGGGATCCAGGGCGTCGACCTCGTGCTCGCGTTCTGCGGCGTACGGCGTCGAGCAGGCATAGGCCAGCGTCGCCCCGTCGGTCAACGCCATGAAGGCGTGGCCGAACCCGTTGGGCAGGTAGATGGCGCGCCGGTCGACGTCGTCGAGCAGCACCGCGTCCCACCGGCCCAGGGTCGGGGACCCGACGCGCAGGTCGACCGCCACGTCGAACACGGCGCCGGCCATGCAGGTGACCCACTTCGCCTGGCCGGGTGGCACGGCGGCGAAGTGGATGCCGCGCACGACACCGACCGCCGAGACCGAGCAGTTGGCCTGGGCCAGCCGGAAGTCGTGTCCCGTCGCCTCCCGGAACCGGTCCGCCCTGAACCACTCATGGAAGCTTCCGCGCTCGTCGCCGTGCTGCCGCGGGGTGATCTCCAGCGCGCCGTCGAGGCTGAGCGGGCGGATGTCCACGGCGGTCTCCAGGAGCGGTCGGCGGCGGCAGCGGGGGCGAGGGCCGACGGGTGGTCTAGCAGGCGAGGCGATGCGCGCCCCGGCGTCGACAACGTGCGACGCTCTCCCGACGCTTCGACGTCAGGGCCCCGAGGAAAGGAGCCTCGCGTGCACACTCCGCCCCCACCGCCGGCCGGCCTGGAGGGCGCAGCCGCGCTCGCCTTGACGGCATCGCCGACACCGACCACACCGTCCAACGCCAAGATCTTCGGCGCCGAGGCAGTGGGGACGGCCGTGCTGATGATGATCGGCCCGGGCAGCGCCATCCTCGCCGGCGACGTCATCGGCACGTACGGGGTGGCCTTCGCCTTCGGGCTCGCTCTGCTGGCGATGGCGTACACGATCGGCCACGTGTCCGGCTGTCACATCAACCCGGCGGTGACGCTGGCCTTCTTGTTCAGCCGGAAGCTCTCCTTTGCCAGGGCCGGCTGGTACTGGCTGGCCCAGGTCGTCGGGGCGTTTGTCGGCGGACTGGTCATCTTCATCGTGTCCGACGCGGGGGACCTCGATCAGACCGGGAACTTCGCCGCCAACGGTTGGGGCGCGGACATCGGCAGCGATTTCGGCTTCCTGGCTATGGTCGTCGTCGAGATCGTCTTCACGGCGCTGCTGGTGCTCGTCGTGCTGTCGACCACGACGGTCGGATACCCGAGCGGGTTCGGGGGGCTGGCCGCCGGATTGACGTTGGCGATGATCCACCTGGCGACCATCCCGGTCGACAACACGTCCGTCAACCCGGCGCGCAGCTTCGGCTCGGCCATCTTCTCGGGGTGGGAGGCGGTCGGTCAGCTCTGGGCGTTCGTCGTGTTCCCGCTGGCCGGTGCGCTGCTTGGCGTGCTCGTGTGGAGGCTCGTCCACGACGAGCAGATCGAGCGGCGCATTGCCACCGGCGGTCCCTGAGGGACGACTGGCTACACGACGGTCAAGTGGGCCGGCGTCGCCGCCGGCACCGCCGAGCGCACGACCCGCTCGTCGAACGTGACGAACCGGCCGTCGTGGCGCACCGCCAGCGCGAGGAGGTAGGCGTCGGTGACGTGGCGGGGGCCATGGATCCGTGAGCAGTCGATGGTGCTGTCGTCGACCAGGCTCACGTCGCACGGCCAGAACTCGTGGTGCGACGCCGAACACGCCTCGGCGAGCCGCGCCAGGGCAACAGCGGGAGGGACCGGGTTGGGATAGCTCGGCTGGCTGACGATGCGCACGAACCCGTTCTGCGTGATGGCGCAGGACGCCCAACCGCCGTCGATCGCATCGTCGAGCCAGCGCTGAGCACGGCGATGGTCGATGTGATCGAGATCGAACAGGGCGAGGAGCACGTTCACGTCGAGCAGTGCCCTCGTCATTGGTGCACCTTGACGTCTTGCCACGCGTTCGGGTCAGAACTGGTGCACCGATGACTCGAAGACGATGCCTGATCGTTCGCTCGCTCGAAGACTCGCTCGCTCATTGGTGCACCATCGACGCAGGCGACGGGTTCGAAGCTCGCCGTTCAGCCGGGCACCAATGAGCGTGTCGCCGCAGAGCCGGCGACGAAGAAGCACCGTGCTGATGGTTCGCTCGCTCGAAGACTCGCTCGCTCACACTCCCTCGTCCTCGCGCAGGCGATCGATCAGCTCGTTGGTCACCAATCCGCCTCGCCGGGGGAGCGGGCGGAACCCGTGCAAGCTCGCCTCCGGCGGTTCGTCACTGCTGGTGAGCGCTCGGCGAGCGAGATCCGAGACCACCTGACCAATGCTGCGCCGCTCGCGCCGAGCCCGCTCACGGGCCGCAGCCAGCACGTCGTCGTCGATCACGAGCGTGGTGCGCACGCATCACATGCTACGGCATCAGGACGGTGCGGTACGGGGTGTCCCTGCTCCGTCGGAACAGTTGCTCCGTGCTCGGTCGTGCCGTCGGGGTGCTCGCGGCTCTTGCTGCGTTCGCACCGTCTTTCCACGCGGGCTGTGAGCCGGAGCCGCCGACGATCGTCTCGGTCACGATCGAGGGCCAGGGCAGCGGTCACGGCCGGGGGATGTCGCAGTGGGGCAGCTACGGCTCGGCCGTGAACCTGGGGTGGTCGTGGGAGCGGATCCTCGACCACTACTACGGCGGCACCCAGTCAGGCACAGCCGCCGATACGGCCATCGGCGTCCGCCTGACCGCGCTCGACAACGCGCCGACGATCGGCGTCATCTCGACGGTCGGCCAGGCGACGTGGGCCGGCACGCCGTACGCGTCAATTCGGGCGACGGAGACGAGCCGCAACGTCTACGACGTCCACAGCGCGCCGGACCTGCGCTGCCCCGGGAGCGCCGACGGTTGGACGCTGATCGCATCCGGGGTGACCGGACCCATCACCTTCACGACCCCGATCGACGAGGCGTCCGCGCCGGCCGGCGACGTGCTGGGGCTGTGCCAGCCCAACGGCCGAATCGTGCACTACCGGGGCAGCATCACCGCCGTGACGACGCTGCCGGCACGAACCGCGTCGTCAATCGAGTGGGCGTGCAGAACTACCTGCGCGGCGTGATCTCGCGTGAGGTGCCGGCGAGCTGGGGCAACGCCGGTGGCGGCGCCGGCATGAATTCCCTGGGTGCCCAGGCCGTGGCGTCGCGAACGTTCGCCCTGTCGCAGAACCGCTACCCGACCTACGGCGCCCAGACCTGCGACACGTCGTCGTGCCAGGTCTACGGCGGCGCCGCCCACCGAGCGGCACCGACGGCGCCGACGAGCCCGCCGAGCTATCAGGTGTGCGAGAGTGGCAATCCGACGTTCGAGTGCGTCAACACGAACCGCGCCATCGCCGAGACGTCCGGGGTGGTGCGGCGCTGGCCGAACGGGCAGCTCGTGTCGACCGAGTACTCGTCGTCGCACGGGCCCCGGTCCGCCGGCGGGCCGTTCCCGGCCGTCGACGACACGGCCAGCAACGCGCCCGGCAACTCGAACTACCGGTGGAGCCGCACCGTCGACGCCACGCAGATCGCCGACCGCTACGGCTTGGGCCAGCTCACGGCGGCCACTACCGAGCCCGACCCGAACACGCCGTACGACGGCGTCTGGGACAACCGGGTTCGACTTGAAGGCACGCTCGGGTCGGTGGTCGTGTCGGGTGGGGCCTTCCGCAGCGCGTTCGGGTTCCCGTCACCCGGCTTCACCATCACGGGTGTCGTGACGACCTGATTCCGTGGCGGGATCGGGTTGGAAAACCAGCCCGAATCTTCGTCAGAACGCAAGCGTGGATCAGACCAGGTACGGATCCACGGTGTCGGGGTCGATGTCGTAGCGGGCGAGGGCGTCGGTGACGACTTCCGGCTTGACCTCGCCCTGGGCGGCCAGCGTGGCCAGGGTGGCCGTGACGACGTGGCCGGTGTCGACCTCGAAGAACCGGCGCAGCGCCTCCCGGGTGTCCGAGCGGCCCATGCCGTCGGTGCCGAGCGGCAGGAACGACCGCCCCGGGACAAAGCGGGCGATCTGGTCCGGCACGCTGCGCATGAAGTCGGTGACGGCGACGATCGGGCCGTTCGACTCGCCGAGCAGCTCGGCGACGCGCGGCGTGCGGCCCGGCTGATCCGGGTGCAGGCGGTTCCAGCGCTCGACGGCCAGGGCGTCCTCGCGCAACCGCTTGTAGCTCGTGGCCGACCAGAGCTCGGCCCCGACGTCGAAGTGCTCGGCCAGCTCGGCGACGGCGGCCCGCGCGGCGCCCTGCGCCGTGCCGGAGAACAGGATCGTGGCCCGATGGCTCGGTCCGTCCGGCGCGTCCTGCCACCGGTACAGGCCCTCGACGATGCCGGCCGAGATCGTCTCGACATCGCCGTCCGGCATCGGCGGCATCACGTAGTTCTCGTTGTAGAGGGTCAAGTAGTAGAACACGTCCCGGTCCTGCCCCTCGACATCAGGTCCGTACATCCGCTGCAGGCCGGCCTGGACGATGGCGGCCACCTCGTAGGCGAAGGCCGGGTCGTAGGCCTGCACCGCCGGCACCGAGCTGGCCAGCACAAGGCTGTGGCCGTCCTGGTGCTGCAGCCCTTCGCCCAGCAACGTCGTGCGCCCGGCCGTGGCGCCGAGCAGGAAGCCGCGGGCCCGGGCATCGGCGGCCTGCCAGATCAGGTCGCCGATGCGCTGGAACCCGAACATCGAATAGAAGGTGTAGAAGGGCACGGTCGGGACGCCGCGGTGGGCGTAGCTGGTGCCGGCGGCGATGAAGCTGGCCATCGAGCCGGCCTCGCTGATGCCCTCCTCCAGGATCTGGCCCTGGTGCGACTCGGTGTAGCTGAGCAGCAGGTCGTGGTCGACGGGCTCGTACTTCTGGCCGAGCGCGGCATAGATCTTCAGCTCGCGGAACAGGGCGTCCATGCCGAACGTGCGGGCCTCGTCGGGGATGATCGGCACGATCCGCGGCCCGATCTTCTTGTCGCGGGCGAGGTTGCGCAGCAACCTCGTGAACCCCATGGTCGTGGAGACCGCCTGCTGACCCGACCCGCCGCGCAGCTCCTTGAACGGCCCGTCCCCCGGCAGCTCCAGCGCCCGCTTGGTGCGCGTGGTGCGCTTGGGCAGCGAGCCGCCGAGGGCACGGCGGCGCTCCATCATGTACTGGTACTCGATCGAGTCCTCGCGGGGGATGAAGTAGGGCGGGTCGTCGGCGTGGATCGAGCTCTCGGGGATCTCGTCGTGGAGGTACAGCCGGTCGCGCAGGGCGACGAGCTGGGCCTTGGTCATCTTCTTGATCTGGTGCGTCGAGTTGCGGCCCTCGAAGCCCTCGCCGAGCGTCCAGCCCTTGACCGTCTTGGCCAGGATGACGGTCGGCGCGCCCGTGCCGAGGTTCTCCGTCGCCGCCTTGTAGGCGGCGTACAGCTTGCGGTAGTCGTGACCGCCGCGCGGCAGGTTGCGCAGCTCGTCGTCGGCCAGACCGGCGACCATTCGGCGCAGACGGGGATCGGGTCCGAAGAAGTTGTCGCGGATGAACTCGCCGCTCTCGACGGAGTACCGCTGGAACTCGCCGTCGACGGTGGTGTTCATCTGGTTGAGCAGCACGCCGTCCTTGTCCTGGGCCAGCAGCTCGTCCCAGCGCGAGCCCCAGATGACCTTGATGACGTTCCAGCCGGCGCCACGGAAGATGGCCTCCAGCTCCTGGATCACCTTGCCGTTGCCGCGCACCGGTCCGTCCAGGCGCTGGAGGTTGCAGTTGACGACGAAGACGAGGTTGTCGAGCTGCTCGCGCGGCGCCAGCGAGATGGCGCCGAGCGTCTCGGGCTCGTCGATCTCGCCGTCGCCGATGAAGGCCCAGATCCGGGTCTGGCTGGTGTCGTCGACCTGGCGGTTGAGCAGGTACCGGTTGAACCGGGCGTGGTACAGGGCGCAGATCGGCCCGAGGCCCATGCTGACGGTCGGGTACTCCCAGAACTCCGGCATCAGCCGCGGGTGCGGGTAGCTCGACAGGCCGTTCGGGAAGCGGCCGATCTCACGCCGGAAGTGGTCGAGCTGGTCCGCAGACAGCCGGCCCTCCATGAACGCCCGGGCGTAGATGCCCGGCGCGGCGTGGCCCTGGAAGTAGACGGCGTCGCCGGCGTTGCCGTCGTCCTTGCCGCGGAAGAAGTGGTTGAAGCCGATCTCGTAGAGGCTGGCCGAGCTGGCGAAGGTGGACAGGTGACCGCCGATGCCCTCGGCGTGCTTGTTCGCCTTGACGACCATCATCGCCGCGTTCCAGCGGACGAAGGCCCGGATGCGCCGCTCGATGTGCTCGTCGCCGGGGAACCACGGCTCGTGCTCCCGGGAGATCGAGTTGACGTACGGGGTGGACACGGTGGCCGGGAAGCTGACCTGCGTCTGCTGGGCCCGTTCGAGGAGCTTCATGAGCAAGAACCGGGCGCGTGTCCGGCCCTGCGTGTCGACCACGGCATCGAGCGAGTCGAGCCACTCCTCGGTCTGCTCCCGATCGGTGTCCGGGATCTGGTGGACATACCCGTCGAAGATCATGAGGACAAGTCTCGCACCGCGATCGCGACCTCGCGGCCTGGCCATCTTCGGTTCTGTCCTCGGCAACCGGCCGTTGTGAGTCGGATGCCGAGGGCAGAACGGGGTGGTCGTCGCTACGTTGCCGATCGTGGCCGAGCGGATCGTGGTGTTCAGCGACGGCGCCTGCTCGGGCAACCCGGGCCCCGGCGGCTGGGCCTGGGCCGTTTCGCCGGGCGGTGTCCCGGCGGGGTCTGGCGGTGAGCGGATGACGACCAACCAGCGGATGGAGATCACCGCCGTCCTCGAAGCGCTGCGGGCGCTCGTGGCCGAAGGGCCGGTCATGGTCGTGTCCGACTCGACCTACGTCGTGAACTGCTTCCGCGACAAGTGGTACGTCCGCTGGCAGGCCAACGGCTGGCGCAACGCGCAGCGCAAGCCGGTCGCCAACGTCGACCTCTGGGAGCCTCTCGTCGAGCTCGTGGTCAACAACGACGTCGCGCTGCGCTGGGTAAAGGGCCACAGCGCCGACCCGATGAACGATCTCGTCGACGCCCTCGCCGTGGCCGCCATCCCACGCTGACCGCGCCGGAGCCGCAGACTGCGGCTGCGGTTGCAGGAAACTGTGTTCTCAGCCGCAGTCTGCGGGTTTGGTGACGATGATCGCGCCGGAGCCGCAGAGTGCGGCTGGGGTGCGACTCGGGTCGGCGTCCACGGCCTGACCAAGATGACGTCGTGGATGAGCTGATCTACCCACGGCTGCTGCTCACGGCGGCCGAGCGCCGGAGCGACCGGCCGACCTTCGTCGACGACGACGGCACGACCGAGCTGCTGGCCGATCACGTCGACCGATCCCTGCGGCTGGCCGACGCCCATCGCACCCGGTTCGGTCTCGGCCGCGACGACCGCTTCGCCGTGCTGGCCGGCAACAGCCGCCACTACGTCAACCTCTGGCACACCGCCTTCCTCGGGGGTGGCGTCGTCAACCCGCTCAACAACCGCCTGGCGCCCAGGGAGCTCGGGGTCATCCTCGCCGACTCCGGCTCGAAGGTGCTGTACGTCGATGCCGACCACGCCCCCGTCGCCGAGCAGCTGCGCGCCGAGGTGCCGGCGCTCGAGACGGTCGTGCTGATCGGCGACGGCGACGTCGCTCATGACGCCAGCTACGACGACGTCGTGGCAGGCGGTTCGTCGCGTGTCGTCGACGTGGCCGAGGACGATCTGGCCGTCCTGATGTACACCGGCGGGACCACCGGCCGCCCGAAGGGCGTGCTCCACACCCAGCGCAGCCAGACGCTCAACGTCTACCGGCTCGGCTTCATGTTCGGCTTCTTCACCGAGGCCAGCACGTTCCTCAACTGCACGCCGATGTTCCACGCCGGCGGCGTCATGGGCACGATGGGGATGCCCTGCAGCGGCGGGACCACGGTCATCCACCGCTCGTACGATCCGGCCCGCCTGATCGCCGACTGCGCCCGCTACGACGTAACCCACCTGGGACTCGTGCCGACGATGATCGGCATGGCGCTCAACCACCCCGACTTCGACCCGGCGGCGTTCGCCTCGGTCCGGCTGATCGGCTATGGCGCGTCGCCGATGCCGTCGGCGCTGCTCGACCACGTCATGCGCGTGCTGCCGGACGTCGAGCTGACCCAGACCTACGGGATGACCGAGGCGTCGGCCGTGCTCACCTGTCTCACCCCGGCCGATCACCGCGCCGGCGGCGAGGCCCTGCGCTCGGCCGGACGGGCGCTCCCGGGCGTGGCGATCAGCGTGCGCAGTGCGGACGGCGAGCCCGTTCCGGCGGGCGAGGTCGGCGAGGTGTGGGCCAAGGCCGGCAGCTTCATGGTGGGCTATCTCGACCGGCCCCAGGAGACGGCTGACGTGCTGGTCGACGGCTGGTACCGCAGCGGCGACGCCGGCTATCTCGACGAGCGGGGCTACCTGTTCCTCGTCGACCGGACCAAGGACATGATCGTGACCGGCGCCGAGAACGTGTACTCACTCGAGGTGGAGAACGCCATCTCGACGCATCCGGCGGTGCTGCAGGTGGCGGTCATCGGCATCCCGAGCGAGCGCTGGGGAGAGCAGGTGCACGCCGTCGTCGTGACCCGGCCCGGCATGACGGTCTCGAATGACGAGATCATCGCCCACGCCAAGCAGTCGATCGCCGGGTTCAAGGCGCCGAAGTCGGTCGACGTGCGCAGGGAGCCCCTGCCGCTGTCGGGCGCCATGAAGGTCCTCAAGCGGGAGCTGCGGGCGCCCTACTGGGAGGGCCGGGAGCGGCGCATCGACTGACCCGCCCCGCGCCACACCTGCAGACTGCTGCTCAACAGCGAGAAAACTGCAACTTCCGCAGCAGTCTGCGGATTTGGTGCGGTCAGGTGGGGATGGCGCGCTCGAGGTCGGCGAGCAGGTCATCGGGATCCTCGAGGCCGACCGACACGCGCATGAGGCCGGGTGTGATGCCGATCGCCGCCTGTTCGTCGGGGGCCAGTGCGACGTGCGTGCTGGTGGCCGAGTGGCAGACCAGGGTCTCGGGCCCGCCGAGCGACGTGGCCGGGCGGGCGATGCGCAATCGGTCGAGCATCGTGCGAGCCGCGTCGACGCCTCCGGCCAGGTCGACGGCGAGCACGGTCGGCAGGCAGGTCAGCTGCGTCTTGGCCAGATCGTGCTGGGGGTGGCCGGGTAGGCCGGGGTGGTGCACGGCGGCGACGCCGGGATGCTCGGCCAGGGTCTCGGCCAGGCGTAGCGCGACGTCGGCCTGGTGGCGCTGGCGCACGGCGAGCGTGCGGATGCCGCGCAGCGCGTTGAGCGCGTCGTACGGCGAGGGGCTGGCGCCGTGGAGGATCGAGTAGGCCCAGATGGCGTCCAGCAGCTCCCGCTCGCCGGCGACGACGCCGAGCGTGGCGTCGTTGTGCCCGGAGATCCCCTTGGTCGCCGAATGCACCACGAGGTCGATGCCGTGGCGGATCGGCTGCTGGCCGATCGGCGTGGCGAAGGTCGAGTCGAGCAGCGTGAACGGGCCGGCTACGGCGCCGAGGTCGTCGAGGTCGACGAGGTCGAGGCGGGGGTTCGACGGGCTTTCGGCGATGACGAGCATCGTCCGGCCGGGTCGCACCGCCTCGGCGAATGCACCCGGGACGGTGCCGTCCACGACGGTGTGCTCGATGCCGAAGCGGGCGCACGGACCCTGCACGAAGGCGATCGTGCCGGCGTAGATCTGGCGCTGGACGACGACGTGGTCGCCGGCGGAGCAGAGGGCGAGCACGGTCGACGCGACGGCGCCCATGCCGGAAGCGAAGGCCAGCGCATCCTCGGCGCCCTCGAGATCGGCGACCGCTTCCTCGAACGCCCGCACGGTCGGGTTGGCGTAGCGGCTGTAGAAGTCGCCCGGGCGCATCGCCGTCGCCCGTTTCTGGGTGTCGTCGAGCCCAGCGGTCTGCCAGGTGCTCGTCGGCCAGAGGGGAGCGTTGAGGCTGGTGCCCTGGTAGCGCCGCCCGGCCGTGACGGCGCGAGTCGCCGGTGCCTGGGCGTCGTCGCTCATTGGAGGCGAGAGGGTAGTGCGCCGCACGTTGGTCGCCTCGGCCACGGTTCCGTAGTCTGCGCCCGCATATGGACATCACAGGGGTCAGCGCGATCGTCACCGGTGGGGCGTCTGGCATCGGCGCGGCGGCGGCCCGCCTGCTGGCCGCACGCGGCGCAAAGGTCGTCATCGCCGACGTCCAGGAGGACAAGGGTGGGCAGCTGGCCGACGAGCTCGGTGGGGCGTTCGCCAAGGTCGATGTCACGAACACCGACGACATCGTCAACGCCACCGAGATGGCCAAGTCGATCGGGCCGGTGCGGGTGCTGGTCAACTCGGCGGGCATCGGGTGGGCGCAGCGGACCGTCGGCAAGGACGGGTCCTACGAATCGGCGGCCAACCTCGACGCCTTCAAGCGGGTCATCGCCATCAACCTGATCGGGAGCTTCGACTGCATCCGCATCGCCGCGACGGCGATGAGCACCACCGAGCCGCTCGAGTCGGGGGAGCGCGGCGCCATCGTCAACATCGCCTCGGTCGCCGCCTTCGACGGCCAGATCGGGCAGGCCAGCTACTCGGCGTCGAAGGGCGGGATCGTGGGCATGACGTTGCCGATCGCCCGTGACCTGGCGGCGATCGGGGTGCGCGTGAACACCGTCGCCCCAGGGCTGATCGACACCCCCATCTACGGGGCCGGCGAAGGCAGCGAGGCGTTCAAGGCCAACCTGCAGAAGGGCGTCCTGTTCCCGCAGCGGCTGGGGTCTGCGGAGGAGCTGGCATCCGTCGTCGTCGAGTGCGTCACCAACAGCTACCTGAACGCCGAGACGATCCGTGTCGACGGCGGCATCCGGATGCCGCCGAAGTAGCCCACGGTGTTCGTTCGTGCCCTCGGTCTCGGGGCGGTCGCGATGCTGGCCCTCGTCCCGGCGTGCGAGCCGGGCTGCGAGCCGCCGCCGGGGCCGCCGCCCCGGTCGACCACCGCCGTCGTGGCGCTCGTCGTGGAGGGGGTCGGCAGCGGTGACGCGCCGAGCAGCTCGACGACGCGGTGGACCCGCATCGTCGACGCCGATCTCGTGGCGTCCCGCTACGGGCTCGGGTCGCTGATCGGGGTCGGCACCGAACCGGACCCGACGAGCCAGCACACCGGCGTGTGGGCTCAGCGGCTGCTGCTCGAAGGCACGATCGCCTCGGCGGTCGTCTCGGCGGTCGATTTTCGCGGCGCCCACGGCTTGCCCTCGGCCGGGTTCGAGGTCGAGGCGGTCACGCGCGACGTGTCACGCGACGACGGGTTCACGTTCATCGGCGACTCGCTGGGGGTGAGCATTT
>JBPCJL010000335.1:0-15785 GCA_051005355.1 Ilumatobacteraceae bacterium | reverse complement strand
GTGGCAGCAGCGCGGCCTGCACGGCCTGGAACATGAACAGCGGGATGCGCGCCAGCAGCACCCCGTAGGCGAACTGGGTGACGAGATCGTCGTCCGCCTTGTCGGCGAGGAGCGTCGTGGCGATGGGCCCGGCGTTGAGCAGTGAGGCGGCAAAGACCGACCCGAGCAGCAGCCAGCCCAGGTTCGGTGTGACCTCGGACCAGCTCGCCTCCGGACCGGGCTCGGTGCGCAGGCCGTGGCGCGTGTACACGTAGCCCACGCCGAAGAGAGGCGCGAGGGCGACGGCGAACCCGTACGGTCCGACCGCCTCGACACCGACGACGGCCAGCGCCACGCACAGGACGATGCGCACCACGCCGTCGGTGCCCATCACGATGGCGTAGTTGTGGAAGCGGCCGGTGCCCGAGCAGATGCCACGAGCCAGATGGGCCGGCGCGTAGGCGGCGAACGCGCAGATCAGCGCGGCAACCATCAGCCAATTGCCCCGGAAGTAGTCGGTGGCGAGGAGTGGGCTGACGGCGAGGATCCCCACCACGACGATCGCCAGCAGGACCAGGCTCAGCCGCACGATCCGCTCGACCACGGGTCGCCCGCCCTGGCCCAGCGCGCGGCGGTGGGCGAGCGCCCGGCCGAGCTCCTGCTCGAGCGGCAGGAAGAAGCCCGGAGCCAGGGCGAACGTGGCGAACCACAGCGACGAGATCGGGGTGAAGTCCTCCGCGCCACCGACGGCCCAGGTGCCCACCTTGAAGAAGGCGTAGGTGGCCACGCCGGCGATCAGCAGGGCGGCGGCCACCGGAACGGTTCCCTCGGGCAGCGGTGTGCGAGTGGTCACCGTCCTGGACACGAGCCGCGAACGCTACCCGTCGAACCCCGCCGCGGCGGGGCAACCCGGTCGGCGACGTAGCCTCGCGGCCCCGTGGAGTCCCCCGACGACGTTGACGCGCTCGACGCGCTGGACGCGCTCGACGCGCCGCTGGCGCCGCCGGTCGTGGCCGTCGTGGTGGTCCACGATCCCGGGCCCTGGTTCGAGGAGTCGCTGGCCGCCCTCGCCGCCCAGGACTACCCCAACCTGAACACGCTCTTTCTCGTCGCCGGTGGCGCCAACGCTCACGACGACGCCGAGGTGGAGGAGCGCCGCATCCTGGCTCGCCTGCCCGCCGCCTTCGTCCGACCGCTCGGCGCCAACCCCGGCTACGGCGCGGCGGCCAACGAGGTGCTGCGCCTGGTCGAGGGCGACAAAGGCTTCTTCTGCTTCTGCCACGACAACGTCGCCCTCGACCCAGACGCCATCCGCATGCTCGTCGAAGAGCTCTACCGGTCCAACGCCGGCGTCGTCGGACCCAAGCTGGTGTCCTGGGACGACCCGGGGCTGCTGCAGCACGTCGGCCTCGGCCTCGACCGGTTCGGCGAGATCGATCCGATCATCGAGGCGGAGGGTGGCGAATACGACCAGGAGCAGCACGATCGCGTCGCCGACGTCTTCGTCCTTCCGTCGGCGTGTCTGCTCGTGCGGGCCGACCTCTTCCGGACGCTCGGCGGCTTCGACCCGGCGATCGACTTCCACGGCGACGACGTCGATTTCTGCTGGCGCGTGCACCTGCGCGGTGCCAGGGTCGTCGTCGCCCCGCAAGCCCGGGCCCGCCACCGGGAGGAGCTGGAGGTCCGCCGTCCCGAGCTGCACCACGACCTGCTGCGCGCCCGGCACCGGATGCGCACCGTCGTCACGTTGACGAGCAGCGGCCGGCTGCCGCTGCGCGGCCTGGAGATGATCCTGCTGACGACCGCCGAGCTGGCAGTCGGCGCGTTCACCGGTCGCCTCGGCGAAGCGTGGTCGTCCGTGCGGGCATTCGTCGGGCTGGTGCCGCGGCTGCCGGCAGTCCTCGCTCGCCGCGGCGCCGTGGCCAAGATCCGCGACGTCGGCGACACCGAGATCCTGGGTTTGCAAAACCGCGGCAGCGCACGACTGACGTCCTACCGCCGGGCCCGTGACCACGCGACGTACGTCGGCGCCGAGACCAACGTGCGGCGCTGGCGGGAGAGCACGTTGGCCGTCACGGTGACCTGGCTGATCGTGCTGCTCGGCATCGTGCTGGCCAGCCGGACGCTGATCGACACGCGCGTGCCGGCCATCGGGGAGCTCCTGCCGTTGCCGGACAGCGCCCGGGACCTGCTCGGCGACTACGCGTCAGCCTGGAACCCCGGCGGGCTCGGGAACACCGTCGCCAACCCGACCGGCTGGGCGGTGGTGTCCGTCGCCAGCGTCCTATGGCTGTTCCGCATGGGTCTCGGGCTGACCTTCCTGGTGATCGGCCTGGTCGTGCTCGGCGTCTGGGGCGCGTGGCGCCTGGCCACGGTGTTCCCGACCAACCGGGCCCGCATCACCGTGCTCGTCGTGTACGCCACCGTGCCGCTGCTGCCGGGTGTCATCTCGACGGGTCGGTTGTCGGCCCTCGTCGCCTACGCCGCGGTGCCGTGGTTCGTCCACCTGCTGCGCACGTCCGTCGGCATCGGCACCGCCGACCCGGCCGCCGCCGATGTCGACCTCGTCGACGGCGTGATCGCGCTGGCGGGGCGCGAGCGGCTGCGCCGCGCGGCCCTCACCGCGGTCGTCGTCGGGCTGGCCGTGGCCATGGCCCCCGCCGTCGCCCTCATCCTGGTCACGGTTGCGATCGTGCTCGGGTTGACCACATTGCTGGCCGGCGCGGGTTGGCGCACGGCGGCGTGGATGACCGGTCTCGGCATGGCGGCCGTCGCCGTCGGCTTCGCTCTCAACCTGCCGTGGGCGCTCACCTGGTCGTGGGACGACCTCACGGCCACGCCGCTGGCCGGCCCGCTCGGGCGTGGCCTGGTCGACACGGCCGCCATGGCCGTCGGGCCGACGCGCTTCGACGTCCTCGCCGTCGCGCTCTACGTCCCCGTGCTCGTGGCCCTCGCCGTCTCCAGGGCCTGGCGCCTCACGTGGGCGGCGCGCGCCGCCGGCCTGGTCGTCGTGTTCCTCGGCCTGGCCGTGCTGCAGGATCGCGACGCACTGCCGTTCCCAGTCCCCGAGACCGGGTTGCTCCTCGTCCCCGTCGCCCTCGGTCTGGCCGTCTCGGCGGCGGCCGCCGTCGCCGCGTTCGGGACCGACGTGACCGGCCGGACCTTCGGGTGGCGCCAGCCCTTGAGCCTGCTGTCGATGGGCGCCGTCGTCGTCGGCGTGACCCCGGCGGTGTTCACCGTCCTCGACGGTTCGTGGTACCTGCCGCCGGTCAGCACGCTCGACTTGACCGAGGGCGAGCTGCCAGCACCGTCCGACGGCGGCGACTACCGCGTGCTCTACGTCGGCGACCCGCGCCTGATCCCGTTCCCCTCGACGGACCTCGGCGACGGCGTTGCCATGGCGCTCGTCGAGAGCGGCCGCAGCGACCTGCGGCGCCGCTGGCCCGTCGCCGACCAGGCGGCCGACGAGTCGCTGCGCGCCGCAGTGACGGCGATCGCCGACTCCTCCACCCGGCGCGGCGGGCGGCTGCTGGCGCCGTTCGGGATCCGCTTCGTGGTCGTGCCCCTGATCGACGGCGTGCGCTCGACGGCCGACGAGCCGCTCCCGGTGCCGGCCGGGCTGCTCGACGCGCTCAGCGCCCAACTGGACCTCGGCCGGTCCATCGCCACGGCGACGAACTTCGTCCGCTTCGACAATCGTTCGTCGATCCCCACCGCGGCCGTGCTCGACCCGGTGCTGGCCGAGGCGTCGACGGCCGGCTCCCCGGCGGCGCTGGTCGGGATCGACACCGCCGGCGCCACCCCGGTCCTGCCCGGCGTCTTGGAGACCCGTCGGTCCGGTGGCGAGCTCGTCCCCGGTGTGGTCCACCTCGCCACCCCGCTCGACGGCGGGTGGCGGCTGGAGCAGGGTGGCCAGGACGTCCCGGCCCGGGCCAGCTTCGGGGTGTCGTCCGCCTTCGACCTGGCGGCCGCCGGGCCGGCCGAGCTGAGCTACGCCGGTCCGGCATCGCGCCGTGTCTGGCTGATCCTGCAGGCGGCGCTGTGGGTGCTCGTGCTGCTGGCGGCCAGTCGCCTGACCGTGCCGGCGCGACTGCGCATGATCAGAGGGCGCGACGAGACGCTGATCGACCTCGACGCCGAACCCGCGGCGCCCCTGCCCGCGCCGGTGGGGTCGAGCCGGTGATCCTGCGCCGCACACCGATGCTGGCGATCTCGGTGGTCGCGCTCGGAGCGATCGTGGTGGCGGCGCGGGACACCGAGCCCACCGTCACGGCCCGCTTCGCCACCGTGAGCGAGCCCTGGATGCCGGCCGCCGTGCCCGCCGGTGCGCTGACGAGCACCTGGTTCTGCCCAGGGGTTCCGGCCACCGGCGCCGAGGGTGTGGGCGGGACGGTCGTGGTGGCCAACGATCGCGGCGAGCCGATGACGGCCCGGGTGACGTTGCTCGCCGGCCCCGACCAGGCGGTCGAGCAGGCGATCACGGTGCCGCCGTTCGACCGCACCACCATCGACGTCGCGGCGGCGATCACGGCGCCGTTCGTGGCCACGATGGTGGAGATCGACGGGGGCGGCGGCCTCGTCGAGCAACGGGCGCAGAGCCCGGCCGGCACCTCCGCCGCCACGTCGATCGCCCCGTGCACCACCGACACCTCCACCGAGTGGTACGGCGCCGAGGGCTTCACCACCGGCGGCAGCACCGAACAGCTGGTGCTGACCAACCCGTACGACGAGACGGCAATCGTCGACATCGGCTTCGCCACCCGGGCCGGCTCGCGCCAGCCGCAGCAGCTGAGCGGCTTCCCGATCGCTCCACGTTCGGTCGAGGTGGTCGACCTGGCCGAGATCGCCGCCCGCGACGAGGCCGAGGTGGCGGTCAACGTGCGGGCGACGTTCGGTGAGCTGATCGTCGGGCGGTCCCAGGTCTGGCAGGGCGACGGGCGTCTCGGCTTCGCCGTCACGCTGGCGGCGCCGGCGCGGCGGTCGCAGTGGTGGTTCGCCGACGGCGACAAGGGCCCTCAGATCGCCGAGCGCTACAGCCTCTACAACCCGGGTGAGGACGACGTCGAGGTGCAGCCAACGTTCCTCGGGACCGTCGGCACCGACCTCATCGAGCCGATCCTCGTGCCGGCCCGCCAGGTGGTGTCGTACACGCCCGACGACCTCACCAGCCTGGTCGATGGCCGCCACGCCGTCGTGTTCGGGACAACCGACCCCTCGAAGGCCATCGTCGTCGAGCAGGTCGTCACCCGCACGATCGACGAGGTGCCGACCACGTCCGTGGTCGCCGGCGCCGTCGCCAGACCGGACGGCGCCGTTGCCACCACGTGGGAGATGGCCATCGGCGCCGACGAGCCGACCGAGGATGCCCTCGTCGTCTACAACATCGACGACGTTGACGCCGTCGTGACCGTGCAGGCGGTCACACCGGGCGCCGGCGTCCTGAACGTGCCGTCGCTGGCCGCCGTCGCACTCCCGGCCGGCGGGCTGATCACCATCCCGCTGGTCGACCCGGTGGCGCTCGACCGCCAATTGATCGTCCGGTCGACGTCGCGCGTCTTCGTCGAGCGCTCGTTGCCACGGGAACCCGGCGCTCGGGGGCGAGTGGCCTCCTGGGCGTTCCCGGTGCCGTGAGCGAGCGAGTCTTCGAGCGAGTGAACAATCAGGCATCGTCTTTGGGTCATTGGTGCACCGCCCCATGCCCAAGCGCGTCGCATTGCGTGAGGGTGCACCAATGAGCAGCGTGCTGATCGCGGCGGCGATCGTGGTCGGCGCCGTGGCCATCGCGCTGATCGTGAAGCGACGCCGACCGGATCCGCCCACGCAGGCGGCTGGCGTCGTGCCGACCCAGGTGGACCGGGCCGACTTCGTCCGGCCCGAGGCGCCGTGGCTGGTCGCCGTGTTCACGTCGGCGACGTGCCACACGTGCGCCGACGTGGCGGCGAAGGCCGAAGTCCTCGCCAGCGACGACGTCGCCGTCGCCGAGGTCTCCTACGACTCGGCCCGGGAGATCCACCGCCGCTATCGCATCGATGCCGTGCCGACGCTCCTCCTCGCCGATGCCGACGGGGTCGTCCGGGCGACTGCGCTCGGACCCGTCGCCGCCCAGGACCTGTGGTCGATGGTCGCCGACGCTCGCGCCGCAGACGGGGGTTAGGTTCCCCCGCCGTGCTGCGGATCGCCCTGCCCAAGGGATCGCTGGAGCGGGCGACGCTGGAGCTGTTCGAGGCCGCCGACCTGACCGTCGACCGCTCCTCGGCCGTCGAGTACCGGGCGTCGATCGCCGACCCGCGCGTCGACGAGGTGCGCATCCTGCGTCCGCAAGAGATCCCCACCTACGTCGCCGAGGGCCTGTTCGATCTCGGCATCACGGGTCGCGACTGGATCGAGGAGACGGCCAGCGAGGTCATCAGCCTCGGCGAGCTGCGCTACTCCAAAGCCACGTCGGATCCGGTGCGCGTCGTCGTCGCCGTCGCCGCCGACTCGCCGGCGCAGACGGCAGCCGACCTCCACGACGGCGTGCGCGTCTCGTCCGAGTACCCGGAGCTGACCCGCCGGTTCTTCGCCGACCGGGGGATCGCCGCCGACGTCCGCCTCTCCTACGGCGCCAGCGAGGCCAAGGTGCCCGACATCGCCGATTGCGTGGTCGACATCACCGAGACGGGCCGGGCCTTGCGGGCGGCGGGGCTGCGCGTGATCGACACGATCCTCACGAGCTACACCGAGGTCGTCGCCA
The DNA here is from genome assembly GCA_051005355.1 of Ilumatobacteraceae bacterium. Taxonomy (GTDB): domain Bacteria; phylum Actinomycetota; class Acidimicrobiia; order Acidimicrobiales; family Ilumatobacteraceae; genus JALZMG01. The sequence continues at coordinate 9,073 of JBPCJL010000335.1, read as the reverse complement.
ACCCGGTCAGCCACGCCGACCCGGCCAAGCGCCACGCCATGGGCCAGCTGATGACGTTGCTGAACGGCGCCCTCGAAGCGCGCACCAAGGTGCTGCTCAAGCTGAACGTCGCCGCCGAGCACTACGAGGCCGTGCTCGCCGTCCTGCCGGCGGCGAAGTCGCCGACCGTCTCCGAGCTGGCCGGCGGGGGCTTCGCCGTCGAGAGCGTGGTCGAGAAGCGCCGGATCAACCTCGTCATCCCGGCGCTCAAAGACGCCGGCGCCACGGACCTGCTGGAGATCCCCATCGCCAAGATCGTGCACTGACGTGCCGACCGGGAACGTGGTGGAGTTCGACGACCACGTGGGCCTCGGCCAGGTCGAAGCCGAGGACGGGACGCGCTACCTGTTCCACTGCGTCGAGATCGCCGACGGCGGGCGGACGATCGAGGTCGGCACGAGGGTCGAGTTCGACCTGATGGTGAAGCTCGGGTCGCCGGAAGCGTCGGCGCTCCGACCGGTGCGGTGAGCACCGAGTTCGACGCTCGCGTGACGGCGGTCATCGCCGCCCTCGGCGAGGGCGAGGTGGTGAGCTACGGTGACGTGGCCGACGTGGCCGGGTACCCCGGTCGCTCCCGGGCCGTCGGCGCGCTGCTCGCCGGCGGTCGTGTCGACGTGCCGTGGTGGCGGGTGGTGCGCAGCGACGGACGGTTGGCCACCGAACCGTCGGCCGGCCAGGCCGAACTGCTCCGGTCCGAGGGCGTGATCGTGCGCGGCGGTCGGGTGCGCAGCGCCCCGATCGGCCGGTTCCGCAGGATCAGTTCGTCGCCGGCGCCGCCCTCGCCTTGATCTCCACAAAGGCCAGGCGGATGTTGCCGAGGGCGTCGCGCAGCGTCGATGCCTCGGTGCCCAGCCGGTCGCCGAGGCCATCGACCAAGCAGGCGACGGCATCGATGGCCAGCGCCGCGGCCGCCAGGTCGGGCTGCTCGGCGGAGAGGTGGATGGCCGCCAGTTCGTAGAGGCCCATCACGTGGTTCGTGATGACGACCTCGGCCGGCACCTCGGCGACGCGGCGGCGGGCGTCGTCGATCGCCGCCTCCGCCTCGGCCAGCTGGTCCGGCTCGGGCGGCGCCGCTGCGTCGCCCGTTTCCTGGCTCACCTGCGCTACCCTAACGGGGCCATTCGAAGCGAAGTGGGGGCGACCCCCACCTGGCCACTGCGCATGCAGTGCGTCCAGGTCCAACGGCTCCCGGCGTTGGTGGTCCAGTGGGCCACCTGCGGTCGGTCGGCTCCGCGGACCTCGCGTCGAGCTACCAACACCGACCACGAACAGGGAGACCCCGCCCATTGCACAGGAGTGAGCAGCCATAGCCACGCCGCAGCGCGAGCAGCGTGAGCAGCACCGCATCAACGACCGCATCCGGGCCCGCGAGGTCCGCCTGATCGGACCCGACGGAGACCAGCTGGGCATCACGCCCGTGCCGGACGCCATGCGTCTGGCCAAGGGCATGGACCTCGACCTCGTCGAGGTGGCGCCGATGGCCAACCCTCCGGTCTGTCGGATCATGGACTACGGGAAGTTCCGGTACGAAGAAGCCCAGAAGGCCAAGGAGTCGAGACGCAAGTCGATCGCCGTGTCGATCAAGGAGGTCAAGTTCCGACCCAAGATCGGCCGGGGCGACTTCGACGTCAAGGTGCGCAAGGTCGACGAGTTCATCCGGGAAGGCCACAAGGTCAAGGTGACGCTGCAGTTCCGGGGCCGCGAGATGGCCCATCCGGAGCTCGGCACCAAGATCCTCGACCAGGTGATCGGCGTGGTCGGTCCCGTCGTCAAGGTGGAGACCCAGGCCCGTCTGGAAGGCAGGAACATGTCGATGGTCCTGGCGCCGGACCGCCGGGCGCTCGAAGACGAGGCCGCTGCTGCCGCCGCCGCTCTCGCTGAGCTGCCCGACGAAGCGCCGGCCAGCGAGCCGTCGACCACCACCTCTTGAGCCGGAACGAGCCACCGCCATGCCGAAGATGAAGACCTCCAGGACTGCCGCCAAGCGGTTCAAGACCACCGGGACGGGCCGCCTGCGCCGCGAGCAATCGATGCGCCAGCACCTGTTCGAGAAGAAGCCGTCCACGCGCACGCGCCGACTGGCGGGCGACGTTGACGTCGTCCCCGCGGACCGCAAGCGGATCAAGCGCCTGCTCGGCGAGCGCTGAGGAGGGAACCGACATGGCACGCGTGAAGCGCGGCGTCGCCGCCAAGCGGCGACACAAGAAGGTGCTCGAGCAGGCGAAGGGCTACTACGGCAACAAGAGCCGGTCGTTCCGCGCCGCCAACGAACAGGTGATGCGCAGTGGGCAGTACGCCTTTCGCGATCGCCGTGCCCGCAAGGGTGAGATGCGGCGGCTGTGGATCCAGCGCATCAACGCCGCGACCCGCCAGCACGACCTCTCCTACAGCCGGTTCATCGCCGGGCTGAGCGCAGCCGGCATCGAGGTCGACCGCAAGATCCTGGCCGACCTGGCGGTCAGGGACGCGGCGGCCTTCGGACGTCTGGTCGATGCTGCCAAGGCCGCCATCACCACCACCTGACGGGCTGGTCCTCTCCAACCCGAGGGTGCAGCGGCTGCGCCGGCTGCTGACCAGCCGGCGTGCCCGCCGCGACGAGCAGGCCTTCGTCATTGAGGGCTCCACGCTGCTGGCCGAGGCGATCGTCGCCGGGTGGCCGATGGAGGCGCAGTACGCCGCCCCCGGCGTGGCGACGGTCGATGGACCGCCCGTGCACCGGCTGGCGACCGGTGTCGCCGAGCGCATCGCCGACACGCAGAGCCCCACCGGGTTGTTCGCGGTCGCAGCCATTCCGGCCGGCGACGACGCCGTGCTCCGCGGATCGCACTTCGTGGTCGTGGCCGACGGCGTGAACGATCCGGGGAACCTCGGCACCATCCTTCGCTCGGCGGAAGCGGCGGGCGCCGACGCCGTCGTCGTCACCCCCGGCACGGTCGACGCCTTCAACCCCAAGGTCGTGCGGTCCTCGGCCGGGGCGCTGTTCCATGTCCCGCTCGTCGAGGCCGGGCTCGACGAGGTGGCGGCGGCTGGGTTGCGGTTGGTCGGCACCTCGTCGCACCGGGGCGTGGATCACGTCGCCTACGACTGGCACGGTCGGGTCGCCATCGTCGCCGGGACGGAGGCGCGCGGGCTGGCAGACGAGGCGCCAATCGACGACTGGGTGCAAATCGAGCACCGCGGTCGCGCCGAGAGCCTGAACGTGGCGATGGCCATGACCGTGATCTGCTTCGAAGCGGCCAGGTCCCGGCGCTAACGTCTTGAGCCGTGAACGAGACGGCACGGCGTCGATTTCGGTGCCCCGGGTGAACCCGGGCCGCCTCGCCGAACGCGCCGCTGCCTGAGTCCGCCCGGGGCCGGCCCACCTCGACCCGACCGGGAGGACCTCCGTTGATCACCGACATCCACCGCGCCCGCGAGCGGGCGCTCGCCGACATCGCCGCCGTTCGGTCCTTGGACGAGCTGGCGCGAGTGGACACCGCCACGGTCGGCAAGCGCAGCCAGCTGGCCGAGCTCAAGGCGCAGCTCGGGTCGCTGGCCGATCTCGACGAACGCCGCGCCGCCGGTCGCCAGCTCAACGACGCCGTGACCGCGCTCACCTGCGCGCTGGCGCAGCGGCGCGTCGAGCTGGCGGCTGCGGAGCAGGCGCAGCAGGTCGAAAACGAACGCCTCGACCTCACCGAGTTCGTGCGGCCGGCGCAGCGTGGCAAACCGCACCTCGTGACCCAGGCCTGGGAGCGCCTCGAGGACGTCTTCGTCGGCCTCGGCTTCCAGGTCGCCGAGGGTCCGGAGGTGGAGACCGACTGGCACAACTTCGAGGCGCTCAACATGGGTGTCACGCACCCGGCGCGCAGTGACTTCGACACGCTGTTCGTCGACCACCCTGGCGCCGAAGCCGACCGCACGATGTTGCGCACGCACACGTCGCCGGTGCAGATCCGCACGATGCTGGCCGGGACGCCGCCCATCTACATCGTGGCGCCGGGTCGGGTCTTCCGACGCGACACGCCCGACGCCACCCACATGCCAGTGTTCCACCAGATCGAGGGGCTGGTCGTCGATCGCGACATCACCTTGGCCGACCTCGCCGGCACGATCGAGGCGTTCACCCAGGCCTTCTTCGGCGCCGGGTTCACGTCCCGTCTCCGGCCGAGCTACTTCCCGTTCACCGAGCCGTCGGGGGAGTTCGACATCCGCACGCCGGCCGGCGACTGGCTCGAGCTGGGCGGGTGCGGCATGGTCCATCCGAACGTGCTGCGGGCCGGTGGCATCGACCCCGCTGAGTGGAGTGGATTCGCCTTCGGCTTCGGCATCGATCGCATGGCCAAGGAGCGCCACGAGGTCGGCGATCTGCGGGAGATGTTCACCGGCGACGTCCGCTTCGCGGAGCAGTTCTGATGGTGACGCCATGAAGATCTTGCTGTCGTGGCTGCAGGAGTACGTCGACACCGGTGACGACCTCGACGCGCTCACCGACACACTCGCGATGCTGGGGCTGCCGGTCGAGGAGGTGATCCGCACCGGCGCCGTAGACGGCGTCGTGACGGCGCGCGTCCTGAAGACCGAGGTGCCGCCGGACGCCGCCACGGTGCAGCGAGTGTGGGTCGACGTCGGCGGGGGAGCGACGCGCCACGTGTGGTGCGGTGCGTTCAACTTCTCCGCCGGGGACGTGGTGCCGCTCGCGCCGGTGGGGACGACCCTGCTCGACGGTCGCACGATCGGCCGGAGGGCCATCCTCGGCATCGACTCCGAGGGGATGCTCTGCTCGGCCCGCGAGCTCGGGATCGGCGACGATCACTCCGGCATCCTGGTCCTGCCGTCCGATGCGCCGCTCGGCGTGCCGTACGGCGCGGTGCTCGGGCGGAGCGACGACGTCGTGCTCGACCTCGACGTCGCCCGCAACCGGCCCGACGCCTGGTCGTACGTCGGGGTGGCCCGTGACTTGGCGGCGCGCCGCGGCGTCGCCTTCCTCCCGCCGTCGCCGTCGCCGTTGGTCGCCGACGGTCCTGCGGAGCCGGCGACCACCGTGGAGATCGTCGACGGCGATCGTTGCGGGCGCGTCACCTCGACGGTGCTGTCCGGCGTCGTCGTCGGTCCCAGCGCACCGTGGATGGCCGACCGTCTGGCCGCGGCGGGGATGCGCCCGATCAACAACGTGGTCGACGTCAGCAACTACGTGATGCTCGAGCTCGGAAACCCCAACCACGCCTACGACCTGGCCACGCTGGGCGGTCCCGGGTTCCGCATCCGCCGCGCCCGTCCCGGCGAGTCGCTGCGCACGCTCGACGGCGTGAGCCGAACCCTCGATCCCGGCGACCTGCTGATCTGCGACGCCGAGGACCGACCTATCGGATTGGCCGGGATCATCGGCGGCGAGGACACCGAGATCGGCCCGCAGACCACGGCTGTGGCGCTGGAGATGGCGTGGTTCGTGCCTGAACCGCTCGGCCAGACGGCCGGTCGGCTGGGACTGCGCTCGGAGGCGTCGGCGCGCAACGAGCGCGGCGTCGACCCGTGGGGGATCGAGCGTGGCGTGGCCCGCTTCGTCGAGCTGCTGCGCGAGACGTGTCCGGGCCTCGTCGTGCACGCCGGCGCCGTCGACGCCCGCAGCCCGTCGTTGCCGCCGCTCGAGCGGTCCTGCCCGGTCCGGGTTGCGGAGGTCAACCGGATCATCGGGATCCAGCTGACCAGTGACGACCTGGCGCCGCTGCTCGATCCGATCGGATACACCGTGACGGGGGACGGCGACGTGCGCACCGTCGCTCTGCCGTCGTGGCGACCCGACAGCAGCGAGGAGATCGACGTCATCGAGGAGGTCGCCCGGCACTACGGCTACGACCGCGTGGGCAAGCGGATGCCGGCGTCGGTGGTGCACGGCCACCTGACCGTGGCGCAGCAGCGACGGCGCCAGGTGCGCCAGGTGCTGCTCGGGCTGGGCATCACGGAGGCGATGCCGAACCCGTTCCTCACCGCCGATGCGGTGCAGCGCGCTGGTCTCGACGGCGCCGTGCTGCACCTCGTCAACCCGCTGGTCGCCGACGAGGACGTGTTGCGCACCTCGCTGCGGCCCGGGTTGCTGCGCGCCGTGGCCTTCAACGAGTCCCATCGCCGCTCGGGGGTGGCGCTGTTCGAGATCGGTCACGTCTACCCGCCGGGACCGGGCGAGCTCCCCGACGAGTACGAGGCGCTGGGTGTCGTGCTCGCCGGCCGGGAGGCGCCCGCCGCCGTCGCCGTGTGGCGCGAGCTGGCCGGCGCGATGGGCATCGGCGCGCGCGTCGACCAGGGTCGGGTGCCGCCCGGTCTGCACCCGACGCGGTCGGCGACGCTCGTGGCCGGCCGCGACGCCATCGGCGCCGTCGGTGAGGTCGCACCCGAGGTGCTCGCCGCGTTCGGGATCGACGAGCGCGTCGCCGTGGTCGAGCTCGATCTGCGGGGCGTGCTGGCTCAGGAGCCCCGGCCGGTGCGCTGGAAGCCGACGAGCCGACAGCCGTCGAGCGACCTCGACCTGGCGTTCGCCCTGCCGGAGGAGGTGCCGGCCGAAAAGCTCGACAAGGCGATCCGCCAGGGCGCCGGTGGCCTGCTGGTCGGCCTCGAGCTGTTCGATGTCTACCGCGGCCCGGGCATGGTGGAGGGGCGACGGAGCCTCGCCTACCGGCTGCGCCTGCAGGCCCTCGACCGGAGCCTCAACGACGCCGACGTGGCCGACGTGCGGCGCCGCGTCACGGCGGCCGCGGCCAAGCTCGGCGCCGAGCTGCGCGGCTGATGGAACCGGCGCGCCGGCGCGTGCCGGGGTGGCTGTGGGTGGTCGTGCCGATGCTGCTCTCGGCACTGGTGTTCGGGGCCATCGCCGTGGCGGTGCGGTCCAGCGAGGAGGACGAGGGCGACAGCATCTCGGGTCCGGCCGTGCAGTTGCCGGCGGTCGTGACGGCGGCGCAGGACCTGCTCGGTGTGGTGCCTCCGGATCCTGAGCTGGCTTCCGCGCTGGGGCAGGCCTACGGCGAGGTGGCCGTCGGCCTGGTGGAGCTGGGCGACGGTGGTGCGGGCGATGATCTCGCCTTTGCCGAGGAGTTCGATCGGTTGCCCGACGCGCAAGCCCGCCTGCTCGGTCGATCGCTGGCGCAGATCCAGACGCAGCTGTCGCCGACGGAGGTCGACGGGTCGAGGGGCGACGACGACCGGGCCGCCGACATCGTGTTCGCCCTGCAGCTGGCGCGGGCGACCATTCAGGTGATGGATGCCGACGGCACACCACGGGCCCAGGCGCTGGCCATGCTGCCCTTCGCCGTTCAGGACCTCACCGGGTTCGACGAGATCGCCGAGACGTTCGCCGGCGGCGATCTGAACGCCCTCGCCGCCCGGATTGACGGCGCTCTCGCCGACGGGGGCGCCGCCGACCTGATCAGCTCGGTCGCCTTCGCCATCACCCAGTTCCTCCCCGCCGCCGACGGCGAAGTCGACTACGCGGCGCTTTTCGAGGAGGGCTACGCCGCCGGCATCGCCTGATGGCGAGTGTGGCGAGAGCAACGTGCAAGCACGTGAGGAAGCGGGATGCCGGCTCGACGTGCTCGAAAACGGCACGGTTCCGCCGCACGAACGCATCTACACCGTCTTCGCGCGAAGAGTTCTGGAACCACGGGTAACCGCGGCGGGACCTCGCGCGGCTGAACGCAGCGAGCTAGGGACTGGACGATCTCGCGGTTCAGTGTTCCGCTGCGGCCGGCAACAGCGAGACGATTCGCTGCACGACGCGAGTCGGTGTGTCACTGCCGACCACCACCAGGACGTCCGCCAGGCGGCGGTTCTGGCTGCTCTCCAACCACTCGACGAGCAGCCCGGCTGCGTCCCAGTTCGGTCGGTCATCGTCACGGCAGCGCTGAGCGAGGATCGTGCGGCCGACGCAAGGGTCGTCGTGAGGTAGGAGTAGCACGACGAGGGCGTCAGCCAGCGCCGCCGCGACACGTTGGGCGTATTCGTCATCCTCGAAGTGCGAGTGCCCCGCACCGAGGGCGATGACCGCTCCACGGTGGTGTACAAGCGCCTGTTCGACGGCCAGGACTCGAGCTGGCTGCCACCAGCGATGCGCCGCGTGCATGCCGACAAGGGCGGCGCGATCCACGAGCTCGCCGACCGGCATCGCCGCGGCGTCGTAGTACCGCTCGGCGATCTCGTCGAGGTCGATGAACGGCCGACCGACTCGTGTCGCGAGCAGTGACCCGACCGTCGACTTACCGACCGCCACCGGGCCGATGAGTGCGACGGTGAAGTGCACGCATCCATTCTCGGCCCGAAAGCGGTGACTGTCACCGCCGGCCAAGGTCACGGAGCAAGGTCCGGCGTCGACCTCCGGCGCCACGGCCCGCCGCACTGAGAGCGACCTGCCACCGTGCTGATCATCGCCAGTCACGTCACCGTCGACCCCGACGGCTGCAACGAAAAGCTTTCCGCGTTCGCCGACCTCTACATTGCCGAGCCGAAGCGGATCGGCGACGACGGACGCATGCGCCTACGAACATGTTGTCGCATGATTCGAACGTGCGTATGATAGTAGCGTGAACCCGCAGGAGGCGATCGCCGTCGACATGGAGGAACGCCTTCAGGTGGCCTGCGGCCAGGTCAACGCGGCGCACGTCCAGCTGGTGGCGCTGGCAGCCGAGGCGTTGCGGACCGAGGCGTGGGCGGTGGCGGGGATCCGCACGCCGTGCCAGTGGCTCGCCTGGCAGAGCGGCGTCTCGGCGGGAACGGCCAGGCGGATCCTGCGCCTGGCGGCGGCCAGCGAGACGCATCCGTTGACCTACGCCGTGTTCGCGGCGGGCCGGTTGTCGTTGGAGCAGGCCGCCGTCGCGGTCACCGCGCCGGCCCGCTGGGACGCCCAGTTCGCTGAGCTGGCGCCGTTGTCGACGGTTGCCCAACTGAAGATCGAAGTCCGTGCCGCCACCCCGGCGCCGGAACCGACCGAGCCCGACACCACCACTGAATCCGTCACCAAAGGATTCGACGACGCCGGCCGGTTTGCGTTGCACGCCGATCTGGACCCGGA
>JBPCJL010000334.1:0-13950 GCA_051005355.1 Ilumatobacteraceae bacterium | reverse complement strand
AGCCCGAGGAACTGCGGGAACCAAACCTGGTCGGACTGACCGAAGCGGCTCCAGCGCTCGGCCGCGTCGGCGTCGAGCGGGGCGAACTGCTCGGCTCTACTCGCGCTGCGTGGCGTCACCCGCCCGCCGTGACGTGAGCGTGGAGGAGCCGGGCCACGTCGGCCGGCAGCTCCTGGATCACCACGTGCCCGGCCGGCAGCACCTCCAGCCGGGCACCGGGGATCACCTCGGCCAGCGAGCGCGAGTGCGACACATCGACCCAGCGGTCGTCCTCGGCGCCGATGATCAGCGCCGGCGCCGTGATCTCGCCGAGCAGGCCGGTGATGTCGAGGCACATGTCGAGGTCGAGCTGGGCGTCCGAGCCGGGCTGGATCGACGCCACGCCGAGGGCGATCACCTCGCCGAGCATCGGCTCGAGGGTGCCGATCGCCGGCGCCGTGAAGCCGTCGGCGACGGCGTAGCGCACGAACAGCTCGCGGTCTGCGGCGATCAGCCGCTTCCACAGGTCGAACGTGAGGACCATGCGCCGGTCCGACAGCGCCCACCCGCACAGGCTGGTGACCGTCTGCACGCGCGCCGCAGCGCGAGCCGCAGTGGCGAGGGCGGCGACCGCACCGAGCGAGTAGCCGGCGACGTGGAACTGATCATGACCGAGGTGGTCCATCACGGCCACGCCCCCCTCGACGAGCTGGTCGACGGTGAGCGGGCCGTTCGGCATCGAGGACTCGCCGGCACCGGGGAACTCGACCTTGACGAACGACAGGCCGTGCCCGTCGGGTAGGGCGGCGAGCACGAAGTCCCACGCCGCCCGGTCCTGGGTCGTGCCGTGGTACAGCAGGACCACGGGACCGTCGGCGGATCCGCCCACGATGTCGTAACCGATGGTGTCGGGACCGAGCTGCAGCGTCGCCATGGGCCGGCGATGGTAGGTGGCGCGCCTCGTTACGGGACGAGCGCGGCGTGGAAGAACGCGAGGACGTGGTCGAGCCGCTGCTCGAGGGCCCGCGGGTCGAGCGGGTCGATGTCGAGCAGGCCCTCGAGGAACGGGGCGTCGGAGAAGTAGCTGAGCAGCGCCCCGTAGCCGGTGATCAGGAGCTGCTCGGCGTCCTGCTGGCGGAACACGCCGGCGGCCATCTCCCGGCGGAAGTAGTCGCCGGCCAGTTCGAACATCGGCCGCAGGACGGCGGCGAGATCGATGCCGAGGTGGGTGCCGCCGTCGATCGCCTCGCGGCGCATGAGCCGCACATAGGGCGGGTTGTCGACGAAGTAGCCGAACCCGGCCCGCAGGACCAGCTCGACCTTCGGCCACCCGCGCTGGTCGACCGCGATGGCGGCGTCCAACCGCCCGAACCAGTCGGACAGCAGGCGCTCGAAGACTTCCCCGTACAGCGCCTCCTTGGAGGCAAAGTGGTGCAGCAAGCTGGGGCGGCGGATGCCGACGCCGGCGGCGATGTCGTTGAGAGACGTGCCCTCGTAGCCGTGCACTGCGAAGCAGGTCACGGCTTCGTCGAGGATCAGCTCCCGGGTGCTCCGGCCGGCCCTGGGGACGGAGGCGACCCCGATCGAGGGATCGCCCGCCATCGGCTCATGCTATTGCCACCGCCCTACCGACCGGTAGGTAGACGTTGGTACCGTACGACCATGCTTCGCACGCTGCTGCTCGGCGTGGGCCTTGGACTCGGCACCAGCTTCCTGGCCAACACCGCCACGACCGTGTACCTCCACCGGGCTCTCTCCCACCGGGCGCTCACCCTGCATCCCGCCATCACCCAGGTGTTCCGGTTCGTCCAGTGGATCACGACCGGCATCCGGCCCCGCCAGTGGGTGGCGGTGCACCGCAAGCACCACGCCTACACCGACGTGGACGGCGACCCGCACTCCCCCGTGCTGCACGGGTGGCTGAAGGTGCAGATGCTGAACGTGGCCATGTACCGGCGCGAGGCGCGCAACCCGGAGACGATCCGCAAGTACGCCCGGGACCTGCCGCGCACCTGGGCCGACCGGTGGTTCTACGACCACGCGCTGTTCGGGTTGGCCATCGGGACGGCAGTCCTCGTGCTCGCCTTTGGGTGGCAAGTGGGGCTGCTCGCCGGCTTCGTCCACGTGAACGTGTACCTCGGCGGCTCGGCGGCCGTGAACGCGATCGGCCATCACTTCGGCCGCCGACCCTACGACAACACGGCCGGCAACCTGCAGTGGCTGGCGTTCCTCACCGCCGGCGAGGGGCTGCACAACAACCACCATGCCGCGCCGACATCAGCCAAGCTGGCCCATCGCTGGTACGAGATCGACCCGGGCTGGTACGTGATCAAGGCCCTGACCTGGATGCGCCTCGCCCGCACCCGAACCTTCAGCCTGGCCAGCCTCAGCCGGCCACGCGCCCGCAGCCGCCCTCGCGCCGCCTAGGCCTCATCGACCCAGCGCATCGTCCAGCAGCTGCCAGTTGATGAGGTGGTCGAGGAACGCGTCGACGTAGTCAGGGCGCTTGTTGCGGTAGTCGATGTAGTAGGCGTGCTCCCACACGTCGCACGTGAGGACGGCGGTCTTGCCGTGCTTCATCGGCAGGTCGGCGTTGCCGGTGGCCATGATCTCGAGCTTTCCGCCGTCGAGCGTCAGCCACGCCCATCCCGAGCCGAACTGGCCGGTCGCCGCCGTCTTGAACTGCTCCTTGAACTGGTCGAAGCCACCGAACGCCTCTTGCACGGCGTCGCCGGCGGCTCCCGAGGGCGGCCCACCGCCCCCCGGCGCCATCGACGCCCAGTAGAGCGAGTGGTTCCACACCTGGGCGGCGTTGTTGAAGATCTTGCCCGGCTCGGCGCCCTTGATGACCTCTTCGAGCGGCTGCGACGCCTGCGGCGTGCCCTCGACGAGCCCGTTCAGCGTGTCGACGTAGGTCTTGTGGTGCTTGCCGTAGTGGTACTCGAACGTCTCGGCCGACAAGTACGGCTCCATGGCGGTCATGTCGTAGGGCAGCGGGGGCAGTTCGAAGGGCATGGCGAGAGTCTGCCCGATGGCGGCAGTCCCACAAACTGACGCCACGAGCGACGCTGGCTACCCTCACCGCCGTGCACGTCGTGGCCGCGCTGTTCGTGGAAAACTTCGAACTGCGTCAGGCGCCCGGGCCGTCGACGCGCATCGACCTGACCGGCGCCATGTTCTCGATGGCCGCGCCCTCGCCGGCGCCGCTGACGATCTCCCCGCACCTCGTCGCCCTCATCTACTGCCCACCCGGCGAGCACGGCAGCGGCGTGTTCGAAGTCGTGTTCCGCCGCGACGGGGGCGAGCAGGATGGCGGCGACGACGAGGAGATCGCCCGCAACGTCAGCCCGTTCACCGTCGAGCCCGGCAAGTTCACCTACCGCCTCGTGCGGGGCGAGCTCGAGTTCCTCGACTACGGCCAGATCCTCGCTCACTGCCGCATCGACCGCGGCCCCTGGCTCATCGTGCCCTTCACCCTCCTGCCGCCGGTCTGATCATCGCGTTCGCGCACCTGCGGAGGGCCTCCGGCGCCTCGTGCACAAACGCGGTCCTCGGCGTCTGTGCCGGGTGGGTTGGGTAGGGTCGCCGGCAATGCCCACGGAGCTCCCGGCCGACGTCCAGACCGCCGCCATCAACATGATCCGCGGGTTCTCCATGGACGCACCGCTGCGCGCCAATAGCGGCCACCAGGGCACGGCCATGGCCCTCGCCCCCCTCGCTCACGTCCTGTACAGCCGGGTCATGAAGCTCGACCCCGAGCACCCGGAATGGCCCGATCGCGACCGCTTCGTCCTGTCCAACGGCCACGCCTCGATCCTCCAGTACTCGATGCTCTACCTCACCGGCATCGGTCTCGACCTCGCCGACCTGGAGGCGTTCCGCAGCTGGGAGTCCAAGACCCCCGGCCACCCCGAGGCCGGTCACACCACGGGCGTCGAGGTCACCACCGGGCCGCTCGGTCAGGGCTTCGGCGACGCCGTCGGCATGGCCGTCGCCGAGCGCGTCCTGCGCCACAAGTTCGGCCGAAACCTCGTCGACCACCACACCTACGTCATCGCCGGCGACGGCTGCTTCATGGAGGGCATCAGCCACGAGGCCGCCTCGCTGGCCGGGCACCTCGGCCTCGGCCGGCTCACCTGCATCTACGACGACAACCGCATCACGATCGACGGCCCGACGTCCCTCTCCTACTCCGACGACGTGGCCGGACGCTTCGACGCCTACGGCTGGGACGTCCACCACCTCGGCGCGATCGCCGACGACTGCGACGCACTCGAGGCGGCGCTGCGGGCGGCGCGCAGCGACGAGAGTCGGCCGTCGCTGCTCATCCTGCGTTCGCACGTGGCCTTCCCGTCGCCCGACTGGACCGGCGACTACCACGCCCACGCCAACCCGCTCAAGTCCGACGACGTCACCCGCACCAAGGCCGTCATGGGCATCCCAGACGAGCCGTTCTGGTCGCCCACCGACGTCGTCGAGGCCTACCGCGGCGCCGCCCGGGAGCGCGGCCGCGAGGCGTACACCCGCTGGACCGAAGCCGTCGACGACCTCGAGGCAGACGAGCGCGCCGAGTGGGACGCGGCCTGGGCGCAGACCGGCACCAAGGGGTGGGAGGAATCCCTGCCCACCTTCGAGCAGGGCGAGGAGATCGCCACTCGCCAGGCCCTGGTGAAGGTGCTCGAGGCCGTGGTGTCCCACTTCCCCGGCATCGTGTCGGGGGCCGCCGACCTCACGGGCAACACGGGAGTGAAGCTTCCGGACGACACGGGGTTGCAGACCGCCGAGTCCCCCGGCGGTCGCCAACTCCACTACGGCATCCGTGAGCACGCCATGGGCGCGGCGCTCGTCGGCATGGCCAAGCACGGGGGGATCATCCCGATCGGGGGCACGTTCTTCGTGTTCCTCGACTACATGCGCGAGCCCGTGCGCCTCGCCGCGCTGTCGCCCGCCAAGGCCGTGTTCGTGTTCAGCCACGACTCCGTGGGGGTGGGCGAGGACGGCCCGACCCACCAGCCCGTCGAGCACCTGGCCACGATCCGCGCCGTCCCCGAACTGCAGGTCATACGTCCCGCCGATGGAAACGAGACCGCGGCGGCGTGGCGCGCCGCCATCGACCACGAGGGCCCGACGGTCATCGTGCTGACCCGCCAGGGGGTCGAGGTGTGCACCGACGGTTCGGCCGTAGAGCGCGGCGCCGGTGTCGTGACCGACAGCGCGGGCGACCCGGCCCTCGTCATCGTCGCCACCGGCAGCGAGGTGTCGCTGGCCGTCGAGGCCGCCGAGCGGCTCAACGCCGATGGCCTGGCCACGCGCGTCGTGAGCCTGCCGAGCTGGGACCGCTTCGCCGCCCAGGGGCCCGAGTTCCGCCGCCAGCTCCTCCCGGACGGCGTGCCGGTCCTGTCCGTCGAGGCCGCCACCACGTTCGGCTGGGAACGCTACGCAGACGACTCGATCGGCATCGACCGGTTCGGCGTCAGCGCACCCGGCGCCGAGGTGCTCGAGCGGCTGGGCATCAACGTCGACCACGTGATCGAGCGAGGGCGCGCCCTCGCCGCCGGCTGACCGGCCGCACCACCACAGGAGGCCTCCCATGGAGTCCAAGCTCATCCGCCTTTACGAGGACCAGGGCCAAAGCCCGTGGCTCGACAACCTGACCCGCGGCTTCCTGACGTCGGGCCAGCTGACCCGGCTACGCGACGACGGCATCCGTGGCCTCACGTCCAACCCGACGATCTTCCAGAAGGCGATCGCCGGCTCGGCCGACTACGACGAGCAGTTCAAGGAGATCGCCGCCGACGACGGCCCGATCGTCAACGACTACTGGGCGCTGGTGACGCGCGACATCGAAGCGGCATGCGACGTCTTCGCCCCGCTCTACCGCTCGACCGAGGGGGGCGACGGTTTCGTCAGCGTCGAGGTGGCGCCGGAGCTGGCCAATGACAGCGCCGGTACCGAACAGGCGGCCCGCCAGCTCCACGAGCAGCTGGCCAAGCCGAACCTGATGGTCAAGATCCCCGGTACGCAGTCCGGGCTGGCGCCCATCCGCACGATGATCAGCGAGGGACGCAACATCAACGTCACGTTGATCTTTAGCCTCGAGCGCCACCGCGAGGTGATGGACGCCTACCTCGAGGGCGTCGAGGCCTACGTCGACGCCGGCGGTACCGGCGTCCGCACGATCGCCAGCGTGGCCAGCTTCTTCATCTCGCGTGTGGACACCGAGGTCGACCGGCGGCTGGAGGCCATCGGCAGCCCCGACGCCGTGGCGCTGCGCGGCAAGGCGGCCGTCGCCCAGGGCAAGCTGGCCTACCGCCAGTTCCGCGAGACGTTCGCCGGGCCGCGCTGGGAGCGCCTGGCCGCCGTCGGCGCCCGTGTCCAGCGGCCGCTGTGGGCCAGCACCTCGACCAAGAACCCGGCCTATCCGGACACGCTGTACGTCGACGAGTTGATCGGTCCCGACACCGTCAACACGATGCCCGACGCCACCGTCGACGACTTCGAGGATCACGGCACGCTGGCCCGCCGGGTCGACCAGGACGTCGAGCAGGCCGACGAGGTCTGGCAGCGCCTGGAGCAGGTGGGCGTCGACATGGCCGACGTCGCCGCCCAGCTCGAGCGCGAGGGCGTGGCCAGCTTCCAGAAGAGCTTCGACGAGCTGCTCGGCACGTTGGACGCCAAGTCGGTGGAGCTACGTGCCGGCTGACGCGCCGGACGACGAGCCGCCGGCGGTCCCCGACGACCTCGAGGTGCTAGCCCGCGAGCTCGTCGAGCGGGTGGCGCCCGGCGAGGGGCGCAACGCGCGTGAGCTGCTCGGCGCATCGCTGGGCCTGCTCGCCGACCACCCCGACCCGCTCGACCTGAAGATCGCCGCCGCGGCGATGACGGAGATGCGCGAGGCGTTCGAGGTGTTCGGGCCGTACGAGCACGTGCCCAAGGTGACCGTGTTCGGCTCGGCGCGCACCCGCCAGGACGACCCGGTGTACGACCAGGCCCGCCAGATCGCCGCCGCCCTCGCCCAGCGGGGGTGGATGGTCGTCACCGGTGCCGGGCCGGGGATCATGCAGGCGGCGATGGAGGGCGCAGGCCGCGAGCGCAGCATCGGCGTGGCCATCCGGCTGCCGTTCGAGCAGGGCGCCAACCCCGTCATCGCCGGCGACGAGAAGTACGTCAGCATGAAGTACTTCTTTACCCGCAAGCTGATGCTGGTCAAAGAAAGCCGCGCCTTCGTCTGCCTCCCGGGAGGCTTCGGCACGCTCGACGAGACGTTCGAGCTGCTCACGCTGACGCAGACCGGCAAGGGCCTGCCGGTGCCGATCGTGCTGCTCGACCCGCCCGGAGACCCGTTTTGGCAGCGCATCGACGCGCTCATCCATGATCTGCTCGTGGACGGCGGGCTCGTCTCGGCCGCCGACACCGGCCTCTACCTCGTCACCGATTCCGTCGACGCTGCGTGCGCCGAGATCGATCGCTTCTACGCCAACTACCACTCCATCCGCTACGTCGGCGACCAGGCGGTGGTCCGGCTCCGCCACGAGCCGACCGACGAATTGCTGGACGAGCTCGACGAGCGGTTCGGTCACCTGCTGGCCCGGGGGCGGTTCGTCCGCAGCGAGCCGCTCGACATCGAGCGCCGCCACGGTGAGCAAATGGAGCTCCCCCGGATGCGCTTCGCCTTCGCCAAGCACCGCGCCAACGGCCTGCGGGCGATGATCGACACGCTCAACCGCGACGTCGAGCCCGTGGCCGGGGCCGGCAGCGGACGGGATCCCGCCGTCGATGGGCCGGAGCCGGCACAGGTGCGACCGGGCCGCTGAGCCGTCAGTCGCCGGGTTGCGCCCGGCGAAGGAGGTGGGCCGCCTTCTCGACGGCCCGGCGAGCCTGCGTCACCACTTTGTCGTCGTCGGGTCGGCGAGTGGCGCCCTCGGCGACGGCCTGCTGCAACAGGTCGAAGGACAGCTGGTCGAGCTCGGCCGAGATGTCGTCCAGCCGCCCCGCCAGCTCCTTGAACGTGCTCATGTGTCCATGTGTTCAAGCGCCTCGGCCACGATGTCCACCGGATGACGCACGGTGACGCCGGCGGCGCCGAGGTGCATGGCGCAGCCGGGGTTGGCGCTGGCCACGACCGTCGCCCCGGAGCGCGCCGTGGCCTGGTCGATGGCGGACAGCTTGCGGGCGCGCACGTCCCGGGCCAGCTCAGGTTGCAGCGCCGAGAACGCGCCACCTGCCCCGCAGCAAAGGCCGTCGTCGTCGAGCTCAACGACGTCGGTGACGTGGCGCAGGACGGCGCGCACCGGCTCCTGCATGCGCTGGACGTGGCGCAGGTGGCACGGATCCTGGACGATCACGGCGCCGTCGAGCCGACGGCGCGGCGTCGGGAGGCGATCGAGTCGGCCGGCCAGCCACTCGTGCACGTCGACGACGCGGCGGGCGAACGCCGCCGCCTCCGCCGTCCCGACGAGGTCGCCGTAGTCCTTCATCGCCGCCCCGCAGCCGGCCGAGTTGACGACCACCGGTGCGTCACCGGGCATCGAGGACACGACCCGGCGAGCCAGGTTCGCGGCGTCGTCGTGAAGGCCGGCGTGGACGTGCAGCGCCCCGCAACACGATGCGCCTCGGCCCGGCATGGCGAACGTGGCGCCCGTGGCACTAATCAGGGCCGCCGTGTTGCGGTGCGTCTGACGCATCCAAGCGTCCATCACGCAGCCCGTGAACAGCCAGACGTCACCGCCCCTCGCCCGCACCGCTGGACCACGACGCAGCGGCAGGCGAGCCAACCCGAGGCGCCTCGGGACCAGGCGCAGTCGCTGGGCGACCGCCAGCACCGTCGAGCCGACGAGCAGCACGCGGTGACGGCCCAGTGCGGCGAACCCGAGCCGCATCCAGCGCGGCGCCGTGCGGTGGGCGTCGGCGAGAGCGTGGCGCGTGCCCTCCATGAGGCGCCCGAACGGCACCCCGCTCGGGCAGGCCGGCTCGCACCCACGGCACTGCACGCACGTCTCCATGAAGCGCACGAAGTCGTCGTCGACCTCGGCGTCGCGCCACTGCACGCCGCGCATGGCGTCGATCCGGCCGCGCGGCGACAGCGCCTCCTCGCCGGTGACCCGGAACGTCGGGCAGTGCGGCAGGCAGAGCCCGCAGGCCACGCACGACGACAGCTCGGCATCGTCCAGCTTCAGGTCGAGCATCCCCGCCACGCTCGTCAAGGTACCGGTGCGACGAGCACCGCCTTTGTGCACCCGCCGCCGCTGGCCGACGTCCAGCGCACAAACGCGATCGCCACAGACGGCGCAGACCGGGCGTCGCCTTCCTGACCTCGCGTTTGTGCGCCCGTGGTCGGCCGCCGACGCTCAGTGCACAAACGCGCTCAGTGCGGGTTCCAGGTGGGCGCCGACGCCGGCTCGCGCCAGTAGGCCAGGCGGTGCTGCGCCTCTGGCATAGCGGCGGGATCGGCCAGGCCGGCGCGCAGGCGCATCAGGCTGGCCGCCACGAGGCGCAGCTCGGCGATCTCCTCGGCCAACGGATCGCCGGCCATCGACCGGCCGTACCCGGCGGCGAACTCCTCGTACCACTCCGCCGGCCACCCCCAGCGGGCGATCCGCAGCAGCATGGCGTGGTCCCAGGCGGCCGGGCCGCGGCACAGCAGGTCCCAGTCGAGCAGCACGGGCCCGTCGGCGGTCATCATCACGTTGCCGGGGTGGACGTCGCCGTGGCACACGGCCCTCGACCCGATCCGTTCCGACCAGCCGCGATGCCGGTCGATCACGGCCTCGATCCCCGTCCGGGCCGGTGCGTCCACGGCCGGCGCCACCTCGGCCAGCAGCTCGTCGAACCGCCACCACGGGAACGACTCGCACGGCGGCTGCGGGTAGGCCGCCGGCAGGTCGGCCGGATCGATGGCGTGGATCCGCGCCACCATCTCCCCCACGGCGCGCCAATCGGCGTCGCCGCCGACCGGCCGCAGCCGCTCCCACGCCGTCACCGCCTGCTCGCCCTCGACGATGGCCTCCGGGAAGGCCGGCACCGGAACGGCCACATCGGCGGCCCGCAGCACCGCGTGCAGCTCGATCGCCACCGCCGCCGGTGCGGTGGGACGCGACACGCGCAGCACGACGTCATCGGCGACGAACAGCGCATTCATGCCGAAGCGCATCGGCTGCGGCGCCGGCAGTCCCCACCGCCGAGCCGCAACGTCCACCGCGGCGGCGACGGCGGCCGGATCACCGGGTCCGCGATCGACGAACGGCCGTTCCATCACTCCTCGAGGACGTCGACGCCCGGGTTGAGCCGTCCCGCCGGGTCGAAGGCCTCCTTGATCCGCCGGTGCAGGTCGCGGAGCGCTGGGTCCACCAGTCGTCTCGGCGGCGGCACGTCGTGGTGCACGATGCCGACGCCGAGCTCGACGACGAAGCGACCGGACAGCTCCCGATGGCGGCCGGGCGCGATCGACCACCGGCCGCCGGTCGGCAGGACGGGCGGATCGGCGACGGGCGCCAGCTCCAACCCGGCCATCTGGTCGGCGACGTCGCGGCGGTCACCTTGGAGCAGGACCGACACGGTCGTGCCGTTCCACAGGACTGACGTCGGTCGGTACAGATGTGCCATCACGACGTCGGGGTCAGCCGGGCCGGCGAACCACTGCTCGAACCGGGCGCGCGGGCGCGTGCGCAGGATGACGTCGCCGATGAAGCCGATCGTGCCGTGCGAGCCAACGAGCAGCCGGCACAGGTCGAACCCGCTGACGTTCTTCACCGTCGGTCCCCCGGCCTTGACGACGGCGCCCGCCGCAGACACGTAGCGGACCTGCAGCACGGCGTCGCGCACCGGTCCATAGCCGAGCCGCCGGATCCCGCTGCGGCCGGTCGCCAGCGCGCCGCCGACCGTCCCGGTGGGCGGGATCGCCACGCACTGCCCGTGGGTCGCCAGCGTGTCGTCGAGCTCGGCGACCATCGTCCCGGCGCCGCACGACACGACCATCTCCGCCGGCTCGACGCGCTCGATGCCGGCGGGCGCCCCGACGACCCGCACGCCGTCGACCGGACCGCCGCGCGTCCCGAGGCCGGTGATCGTGACGGGTCCGTCCGTACCGACCTGCTCGGCGAACGGGGTCAGATCCACGCGCCCGCAGCGACGGCGGCGCCGACGTGCAGGTCGCCGCAGCCCGCCGCGCTCGGCAGCACCTTGCCCGGGTTGGCCAACCCCCGAGGATCGAACGCCGCCCGCAGCTGGCCCTGCGCCTCGAGGTCGACGGCGGAGAACATCAGCGGCATCAGGTCGCGCTTCTCGAGACCGATCCCGTGCTCACCGCTCAGCACGCCGCCGGCCTCGACCGACACCCGCACGATCTCGTCGCCGGCGGCATGGACCCGCTCCATCACGCCGGGCACCCGTGCGTCGTAGAGGAGCAGAGGGTGGAGGTTGCCGTCACCGGCGTGGAAGACGTTGAGCACCTGCAGGTCGTGGCGGGCGGTGATCTCGTACACCGCAGCCAGGACCTCGGGGAGGCGCGCCCGCGGCACCACCGTGTCGTGCAGGTAGTAGTTCGGCTGGATTCGTGAGATGGCGCCGAACGCCGACTTGCGCCCTTTCCAGAGCAGCGCCCGCTCGGCGTCGTCGGCGGCGACGCGCACCGTGCGCACGCCGTGGTCCCGGGCGATGGCCGTGACCAGGTCGGTGTCGGCGGCGACGCCGTGGGGCAGCCCGACCACCTCGACCAGCAGCGCGGCGGCCGCATCGACCGGGAGGCCGGCGTGGATGTACGCCTCCACCGCCTCGAGGCACAGCCGGTCCATCATCTCCATCGCCGCCGGCACGATCCCGGCGGCGATGACGGCGCTCACGGTCGCCGCGCCGGCCTCGACGGTGTCGAAGTCCATGAGCATCGTGCAGATCGCCGGTGGGTCGGGCGTCAACTTCACGCAGACGGCGGTGGCGATGCCGAACATGCCCTCGCTGCCGACAAAGACGCCGCGCAGGTCGTAGCCCGCCGGTTCGGGATCCTCCCCGCCGAGCACGGTGACGCTCCCGTCCGGCAGGACCACCTCGAGGGCGATGACGTGGGCGTTGGTCACGCCCTCGGCCAAGCAGTGCGGTCCGCCCGAGTTGTTGGCCACGTTGCCGCCGACCGAGCACGTCTGCTGGCTGCTCGGGTCGGGAGCGAAGTGCAGCCCGGCGGCGGCGACGGCATGGCTGAGGTCGAGGTTGAGCACGCCGGGTTGCACCCACGCCCTGCGGCCGACCTCGTCGACGGCCAGGATGCGGGCCATCTTCATCGTCGAGATGACGATGGCGCCGTCCGGCGGGACGGCACCGCCGGCCAACCCCGTCCCCGACCCGCGGGCGACGAACGCCACGCCGTGGCGGCCGGCCACCTCGACGCAGGCCCGCACCTCGTCGGTCGTGACCGGGAAGCACACGGCGACGGCCGCACCCTCCATCGCCGACGCGTCGTGGCGATAGAGCGACAGCTCGGTGCGACCGTCACGCACCCGATCCGGCGCCATGGCTTGCCGCAGGTCGTCGACCAGCGAGGTCATCGAGGTGAGGTGTCCGGTCGCCGCAGCAGGATGACGCGGCCGGATTCGACCGGCTCCCCGTCGACCAGCACCTCGTCGCCCGGGTGCAAGTGGTCGCGCAATCGCACCAGCCGGCCGTCGCGCTCGGCCCGCAGCTCACGCTCGCGCGTGCGCGCCGCCGCCCGGCCCTCCCGGACGGCATCGGCCACGCGGCCGACCGTCGAGCGGGCCACGTTCAGCGGCGCCACACGGCGAGCCGTCGACACGACCTTGCGCCGGGCGTAGCCCGCGCCGGCCATCCCCGTCGCCACCCCGCCGGCGAACCACACGACCTTGCGCACGTCAGGCTCCCCGGCGCAGGCGGCGCACGGCGCGCGACGTCCCGGTGGCCAGCCCTGCGGCCTTGATCATGGGCACCGAGAGCGTGGTCCGGGCCACCCGGCTGCCCCGGCCGGCAACGCCGCTGATCGCCTCGGCCGAACCGAGGACCCGGTCGAACCGGGCCAGGTCGAGGCGGGCTTCGGCGATCATCTCGCCGGCGTCGGCTGCCGCCTGCCGCAACTGCTCGACGGCCGGTCCGGTCTCGGCGCGCACGACCTCGAGCTCGCGCCGTAGGTCCCGCATTGCGTCGAGGACACGTAGCAACGTCACGATCAACGCGGCAAAGGCGAGCACGCACAGCACCCCGCCGACGATGAGGAAGAGCTCGGCGCCCGTCATCTCGTCACGGCCTCCTCCTCACCTTCGTTGCCATCCGTGTCGCCATCCATCGCGCCGTCATTGGCGCGATGGCGAGCCCGCAGCCGCGCTCCCACGGCTCGCTCCTCGCCGTGGGTGCTCGGGTGGTACCACGTGCGATCGGCGAGTCCATGGGGCAGGTACTGCTGGGCCACCCATGCTCCGAGCTGATCGTGCTCGTGGTCATGAGGGTACTCGTAGCCGACACCGTGGCCGAGGGTCGTCGCACCCTGGTACCCGGTGCCGCGCAGGTGGGCCGGCACCTCCCCGAGAGCGCCGTCGGCCACGTCCTGGCGGGCCTGCCAGATCGCCGTCGCCGCCGAGTTGCTCTTCGGCGCCGTCGCCAGGTGGATGACCGCCTGGCTCAGGTTCAGCTGGGCCTCGGGCAACCCGACCAGCTCCAGCGCGTGGGCCGCCGCTGTCGCCACGACAAGGGCCTGCGGGTCGGCCATGCCGACGTCCTCGCTGGCGAAGATCACGATCCGCCGGGCGACGAATCGCGGGTCCTCCCCCGCCTCGAGCATGCGGGCCAGCCAGTAGATGGAGGCGTCGGGATCCGATCCGCGCATCGACTTGATGAACGCGCTCACGACGTCATAGTGGTCGTCGCGCCCGTAGCGGACGGCGCTAGTGCTGAGCGCCGCCTCGGCGTGGCGGAGCTCGATCGGCCCTGGATCCGCCAACGCCGCCGCGACCTCCAGCGACGTCAGCACCTGACGCC
>JBPCJL010000333.1:0-8354 GCA_051005355.1 Ilumatobacteraceae bacterium | reverse complement strand
ATGACCTCGGCCGTCGGGTTGACGGCGCGGACGTTGGAGAGGAAGGCGGCGAGGTCGAAGTCGAGGTGCGGCAGGAGGTCGATCTTGTTGACGACGACGACGTCGGCGGTGCGGAACATCACCGGGTACTTGAGCGGCTTCTCCTCGCCCTCCGTCACGGCCGAGACCATTGCCCGGGCGTGCTGGCCGACGTCGAACTCGGCCGGGCAGACCAGGTTGCCGACGTTCTCGATGACGAGCAGGTCGAGCCGATCGAGCGGCAGCCGACCGAGCCCGGAGCGGACCATCACCGCATCCAGGTGGCACTCCCCGCCGAAGCCGGCGCTCGTGTTGACGAGCGAGACGGGTGCGCCGAGGGCGGACAGCGCGTCGGCGTCGAGGCTGGTGGCGATGTCGCCTTCCAGGACGCCCAGGCGAACCTCCTCGCCGAGCTCGGCGATGGTCCGGCGCAGGAGCGTCGTCTTGCCCGCGCCCGGCGACGACATCAGGTTGACGGCGCGCACGCCGGCGGCGGCGAAGTCGGCCCGGTTGGCGTCGGCGATCCGGTCGTTCTCGTCGAGGATCCGCTCCAACACGTCGACCCGGATCGTGCCCGTGTCGGCGTAGCCGGTGTGGTCGCCGACGTCGCGGTGCTCGTGGTCGTGCTCGTGGTGCTCGTGGTGCTCGCCACTGTGACCGTGGTCGTGCACTGTGCCGTCGGCATGGCGATGGAACCGTCCCATGTCAGGTCACTTCCTGGGCCACGTCCATGGCCACGATCATGAACTCTTCACCGCTGCGCAGCTCGACGTCGAGGCTGCCGCAGGCGCCACAGGCGAGCACCGGGAGGCCGAGCGTGGTCAGCTGCGCGCACGACCGACAGGCGACGACGGCGGGCACGTGCTCGATCTCGAGCGTGCAGCCGTCGAGGCCCGTTCCGTCGACGAGGAGCTCCCACGAGAACTGCAGCGAGTCGGGCACGACCTGGCGCAGGTGACCGATGCGCACGAGCACCCGCTCGACGCGACGGCCGCCGGCGCGCCGCTCCACGTTGTCGGCGATCGCCTGCCCCAACGCCAGTTCGTGCACGCCACCTCCGATCGGTCCGTGATGCAACCTACTGCGACGACCGCATCCGTAGGGCCGTCAGCCGGTGAACGCGGCGACCACCTTGGCGGAGTCCTCGAATCCTTCGAACGTCGCGATCTTCTCGCCGCGCAGCGTGACGGCGTGGGCCCACTCGTTGTCGACGACGGTCCCGGTCTTGACGAGGCGCAATGTGTAGTGACCGAGCACGACGACCAGTTCGCCGTCAGCGAGGAACCTGCGTGGCTCGAACGCCGTCGTCTGGACGGCGCCACCGAAGGCCTGGAAGTACTCCGCCACCTGCGCCGGTCCGGTCCTGGTGCCGGCGTACGGAATGATGTCCGGCGGGCCCGGCGTCGACCAGCGCACGTCGTCGGTCAGCTGGCCACGACCCCCGGCACGTCGCCGCGGCCGAACGCGGCGTACACGTCGTGGATGGTCTTCAGGTTGGCGGCGGTGGTCATGAGCTCATGTTGGCCGCTCGGCGCGGTCAGCGGTCGAGGTCGATGGTGACTGCAGCGTCGTGGGCGTGCTGGCCGACGGTCAGCAGCCAGTGACCCGGCTCGTCGACCCAGCCCCCGTCGTCGCGCACGGCCAGCGTGGCCAGGTCGTAGACGAGCTCGACGGTGCGCTGCTCGCCGGCGTCCAGCTCGACCCGCCGGAAGGCGATCAACCGGCGCATCGGGCGGAGGTAGCGGGAGTCGGACTTGGACCCGTAGACCTGGATCACGGTGGCGCCCCGGCGCTCGCCGGTGTTGGCGATGTCGATCTCGAGTCGGTCCGCACCCACCGGGCGGGCGGCGCCGATGGCGAACGTCGTGTAGCCGAGCCCGAACCCGAACGGGCGGTGCGGGTCATGACCGTCACGGTCGAGTCGCCACTGCCCGTGCAACAGGTCGTAGGTGACCTGGTCGGCGTCCGGGTCGAACGGCACGAGGTGCGCCTCGTCGCGGGGGAGCGCGAACGGCAGTCGACCGCCGGGCTCGGCGGCCCCGGTCAGCACGTCGCCGAGCGCGTGCCCGCCGGCCATGCCCGGGTACCACACGAGCAGGGTCGCCGCCGCTGCCTCGTCGAGCCAGGGCATCACCGTGGCCGAGCCGCCCATCACGACGACGACCGTCCGGGCGCACGCGGAGGCGGCGGCTCGAATCAACTCCTCGTCCGCCGCGCGAAGGCGCAGGGAGCGGCGGTCACCGCCGCCGGACCCGAAGGCACGGTCAGGTGCGTCAGGTGCTTCAGGCGCGGCGTTGGCCACTTCGGTCGCGGCCGCCCGCGCCGCTGGCGGCGGGGGGAACAGCTCAGCGATCGAGCCGAGGGCGGCGGCGTCGATGTACTTGCCCTCGTCGGCCCTGTTCCAACCGACCACCACCACGGCCAGGTCGGCGCCGTCGGCCACTCTGGCGTCGTCGTCGTGGTGGGCGACGTCGGCGTCTCGGAAGCTGCGCCGGATGCCGTCGAGCGGGGTGGACACCCATGGCGGGTGCACATCGCTCGAACCCCCGTCTCCGAGGTTGGCAACGGCGGCCAGTCGGCCGAGCACGGCCACCCTGCCGATGCCGTGAGGATCGATCGGCAGGAGCGCGACGTCGTCGCGCAGCAGCACCATCGACCGGATCGCCGCCTCGTGGGCCAGCGCCACGTGGGCGGGAGCGGCCAGCGACGTTGTCGGCTCGGGCGGCCGGTCGAGCACGTCGGCGAAACGCAGCAGGGTGGCCACGATTCGGGTCGCGGCGGCGTCGACGTCGGACTGGGCCAGCTCGCCACCGGCCAGCGCCTCGGGGAGGTGCTGCGCCCGCTGCTGGCGGAAGGGCATTTCGATGTCGAGTCCGGCCATCACCGATCGCACCGGCGAGCGCAGCCCGGCGATGAAGTCGGAGATGACGAAACCGTCCCAGCCCCACTCGTTGCGCAGCACGTCGGTGAGCAGCCGACGGTTCTCGCCGCACCACTGGCCGTTGACGGAGTTGTAGGCCGACATCACCGAGGCGACGCCCTCGGCGGCGACACGGCGGAAGTGCGGCAGGTACACCTCGTGCAGCGCCCGGTCGTCGACGGTGACGTCGACCCGGAAGCGAGCCTCCTCGATGCTGTTCAGCGCGAAGTGCTTCATGCACGCCATCACGTGGCGCTGCAGGCCTCGAGTGAGGGCGGCCGCGAGCTCGCCGACGTGGTGGGGGTCCTCGCCGTAGGTCTCCTGCGCCCGCCCCCAACCCGGGTGGCGCAGGAGGTTCATGCACACTGCGCCGGTGAGCGTGGCGCCGACGGCGCGCAGCTCGGCGCCCATTGCCTCGCCGATGCGCTCCTCGAGGTCGGGATCGAACGTCGCCCCGCGGGCCATCGACACCGGGAAGCAGGTCGCCGGCCCGACGACACAGCCACGCGGGCCGTCGGCGAAGTGGACGCCCGGGATGCCGAGCCGGGCCACCACGGCCGCCGGCCACGGATGCTCGTGGTAGCCGCCGGACGTGATGTCGGCGAGACCCGGCCAGAAGTCGGTGTCGCCGTCGAGACAGCCGAGCCGTTCGTCGAGGGTCATCAGGGCGACGAGCTCCCTGGCCTCGGCGTGGTGGTCCGCGCCGTCGCGCACTCGTGCCGCGGCCTCGGCGAACGCGTTTGCGGCGACGGCCTCCTCCCCCTCCGTGTCCGGCTCGTCGGACGTCACCACGGCACCGGGCGACCGTCGCGGAAGAAGCCACCGGTCGGGCCGTCGGAGGCAAGGTCGACGGCCCAGCGGACGCTGGCCGCGCCGTCGGCGACGGGCCGCCCGCCCGGTCCACCCATGTCGGTGGCCACCCACCCCGGGCACACGCTGTTGACGAGGATGCGGTCCGACCGCAGCTCGTCAGCCAGCATTCGGGTCAGGGCGTTCAGCGCGACCTTCGACGAGCTGTAGGCCGGGGTCCCGCCGCCCATCGATGCGAGCGAACCGCCTTCGCTCGACACGTTGACGATCCGGCCGCGGCCGCTGGCCCGCAGCAACGGCAGGAGGGTGTTGGTCGCCCGCCACGCGCCGAGCAGGTTGGTGTCGAGCGCCTCGGCGACGACGTCCAGGTCGGCGCCGGCCGCCCGCTGCCACGTGTCGTAGTGGATGGCCGCGTTGTTGACGAGGACGTCGACGCGACCGTGTGTCTTCCGCAGCTCGGCGGCCAGGTCGTCCAGCGACCGCTGATCCCGCACGTCGAGGTGGCGGGCGATGACAGTCCCGCCCTCGTCTGGCAGTGCTGCGGCCGCTCGTTCACCGGCCTCGAGGTCGCGCGAGCCGAGCACGACGGTGTCGGCCGCCGCGACGAGCTGGCGACACAGCTCGAAGCCGATGCCGCGGTTGGCTCCGGTGACGACGACGACCCGGTCCACGGTCACGCGGCGCGGCGACCGCGCTGGCCGACGGCGCCGCGCAGTCCGATGCAGCCGACGCATCCGACGCAGTCCACGCAGTCGATGCAGGCGACGCACCCGACGCAGCGGCAGCACCGCACGCAGGCGAGCGTGGCGAGGCACGAGCTGATGCCGACGCCGAGGAAGGTCAGCACGCTGCGGACGACGCCGACGCTGCCCGCCGTCCCGGCCGAACCGGCGACGGCGGCGCTCCCGGAGGTGGCGACGCAACCGGCCACGGCGACGCTACCTGCCGTTGCGACCGATCCGGCGACAGCGACGCTGCCCGCCGTCGCCACGCTGCCGGCGACGGCGACGCTGCCGGCCGTGGCGACCGATCCGGCGACGGCGGGGTTGCCGTCGGCAGCAAGCGCAGGAGCGCGGTCGGACGCCATCATCGGAGTCTTGCACCGACTCGCGGCGTCGGCCTGGGCCGAACTGGGCGGGCTCGTTGCCTCACGCTGGCGAGATTCCCGCCCAGTTTCACCGTTGGCGGGATCGCCGCCCAGATCGATCCGCGCCATGATCGACGCGCGACCGCTGGTAGTGGCGGGCGACGCGGGCCCGATTCCCGCAGCCGGGCGAGCACCAGGCCTGCCGGGGATGGGCCGGTACGAAGAACAGGACGCACGATGGTCCGCCGCACGCGGTCAGCGGGCCGTACGCGCCAGTCAGGACCTCGATGCCGTCGGCGGCGATGCGGGCGAGGACGGCCCGACCCGGGTCGGCGTGGCCGACGTGCGCGCCGTGAGGTCCGTGCTGGCTGGTCCAGCGCAGCTCGATGTGGTCGGGAGCGCAACCAGTCGCCTTGTTCACCGAGGCAATGTCGGCGACCAGTGGTCGTCGATGGTCGATGGCGGCGGCGAAGAGGCGCCGCAGGGCGTCGCGCAGCGCACGCAGGTCGGGCAGGAGCTGGCCGGCGGCGAGCGGCCTGGGTCGGCTGAGGCGCTCGTCGTTGATCGCCAGCCAAGTGCGGAGCTGAGACGTCGTCGAGAGCGCGTCGACGACGCTGCCGTCGGCCACGTGAATCGTGCTGGCCAGCTCGATGGCGAGGGGCTGATCCGACCGCACGACGTGGCCCTCGATCGACTCCACGGTTGTAATGGTAACGGTGCGTGCAACCATTAGTCTGGTCCACTGTGCCGCATACTTGGACCTACAACGTCGGCGAGCAGGCTGTGCAACAGCGCGCCGGCGCGATGAGCCGTGCCGAACGCAACGCCAGCGCGATCCACACCGCGGTTCCCGGGGGTGCCGCGGCGTTCCTCGCCGAGCAGCCGTTCGTGGTGATCGGTGCGGCAGGCGACGAGGGACGGGTCTGGTGCTCGCTGGTCAATGGCTGCCCCGGTTTCGCTCACGCTGTCGACGAGCACACCGTGCGTGTCAGCACACGACCGCCGGCCGACGATCCGCTGTCTGCGATCACGGTCGGCTCGTCCGTCGGCATGATCGCCATCGAGCCGCCAACTCGCGCCCGGGTGCGGTTCAACGGGACCGTGCGCTCGTCGGTCGATGAAGCCTTGCTCGTCGACGTCGACGAAGTGGTGGCCAACTGCCCGAAGCACATCACCCCTCGTGACGTGACGGCCGGGCTGAGTACAAGAGAGGGGTCGGACTCAACGACGACGGTCACCGCGCTCCTGACCCCGCGCGACGTGCGCACTCTGACGGCGACGGACACGCTCTTCCTCGCCACGGTGGCGCCCGGTGCTGGTGCGGACGCCTCGCACCGCGGCGGCCCGCCCGGCTTCGTCACCGTCGTCTCCAAATGGCGCGTCGAGTGGCCCGACTTCCTGGGCAACGCGATGTTCCTCAGCTTCGGCAACCTCGAAATCGACGGTCGGGCCGGCCTGCTCGTGGTCGACTGGGTGACCGGCGCCACGCTGCAGCTCACCGGTCGGGCCCACGTGCGGTGGGAGCCGGACGACGCCCGCACCGTGGTGTTCGACATCGAGCAAGTGCGCGCCCGCAAAGGCTGAGCCGCCACCCGGCCGCGACACTCGGTGGCAGGGTGGCGACGTGGACGAACCCACATCTTCCGCGCACGCCGCCACCATCGCCACGACCGAGCACTTCACGCTGCAGGCGGCGCGGGCGGCGACGGTCACCGAGTCGAACGGGCGTGCCAACCTCTTCCTCGGCGCCGTGTCGAGCGGCCTCGTCGCCCTTGCGTTCGTCGGCCAGGTCAGCGGCCTCGACACCGGCTTCCTGACGTTCGGGTTGGTCGTCCTGCCGGTGCTCCTGTTCATCGGCCTCGTTACGTTCGATCGGGTGCTGCAGTCGGCGGTCGAGGACTTCTCGTACGCGCAGCGGATCAACGATGTCCGGCGCTTCTACCTCGCCGCGGCGCCGGAGCTCGGCGAGTACCTCCTCGCGCCGGCCGAGCGCGGTACCGCCGCCGTGATGACGACCATGGGACTGCGCCCGGGACGGCTGCAGCCGTTCCTGACCGCGGCCGGGATGGTGGAGGTTCTGAACGCCGCGCTCGCCGGTGCGATCGTTGCGTTCGCTGTCAGCACCATCGACAGGGATCAGGCGGCGCTCGCCATCGTGGCCGGCTTGGTGGTGGGCGCGTTGCTCCTCACCGTCCTGCACCGTGCGCAGCGGCGCGTGTGGACCCGGGCAACGGGCGACACGACGCCGTGACGGGGTTCGTCAGCCGTTCGACGTGATGCGTTCCGAGTCGACCAGCACGGCGGCCCGAGCTTCGGCCGCCATCACCCGGTCGTACTTGTCCCAGTCGTCGTGCGTACCGCCGGCCGCCGTGAAGACGTCGCGCAGCAGCTGGGGCAGGCGGTCGGCCGAGAACCCGTCCGGCAGGTCACCCGGATCGATCAACCGCACCGGTCCTTCGACCGCGACCCATTCCCAACCAGCTCGGAACACGACCGTCGCCCGCCCGGCGCGCCGTAGCAACCGCAGCTTGACCGCCGACCCACGGGCCACGAAGCCGACGACGGGGGCGCCGCTGATCGGGTCGTCGAGCACCCCGGCGTTGACGACGGACGCCTGCACCGAGCCGTCCTGGCGAGTGGTGGCGACGACGGCCAGCCCCTGATCGGCGGCCACGAGGCGACGGACGAGATCGAGATCGGCAGCCATTGCCGCCAGCATTGCCGACCTGTTGGACCCAGCCGCACGTCGCCCGCGTTGGAATAGGGTGCGGCCTGGGGGTGGGAAGCCCGGCGGCGCTCGACAACCCGATCCGCAACTCGCCCTACGCGGCGCCCGAGCAGCACTTCGTGCTCGGGCGTGATGGCCCGACGGGCAAGGTCAAGCCGGGTCGGCGGCTGAGTGAGTCGTTCGTGCCCGTGCCGGCCAGCCGCAAGGGCCGCGGTTCGGGCGCCGTGCCCGACCAGCAGCTGATCGACTTCGACGTCACGGGGGAGCGGCGGGAGGTCAACTCGCTGATCAACGACGTGCGGGCGCGCGTCGAGCTGTGGCGCGCTCGTGGCTACGTCGGCGTCACGCCGGTCAGCCGCAAGCTGATGCAGCACTGGGCCGACTCGAACCGGGAGAACCGAGTGCTGTTCTGCCAGCGCGAGGCGGCCGAGACGGCGATCTACCTGGCCGAGGTGGCCGGCCGTTCCGGCGAGCCGGACTTCCGACGGCGCGTCGATGCCGAGAACCGCACGCACAACGACGGCCTGCCCCGCCTCGGGTTGAAGATGGCCACGGGCAGCGGCAAGACGGTGGTGATGGCGATGCTGATCGCCTGGCACGCCCTCAACAAGCGCGCCAACCCGCAGGCCCGCGAGTTCGCCGACGCCTTCCTCGTCGTCGCCCCCGGCATCACCATCCGCGACCGGCTCCGCGTCCTGCTCCCGTCCGACCCGAACAACTACTACCGCGAACTCGACATCGTTCCGGCGGAGCAGCGCGGCGACCTGGGCACGGCGAGGATCGTCGTCACC
>JBPCJL010000332.1:0-4619 GCA_051005355.1 Ilumatobacteraceae bacterium | reverse complement strand
GGCTGCGCCCGATGGACATGACGTTGCCCATCTGGCCGGCGGCGCGACGCTGCATCCACACGAAGAAGCCGATGATCAGCATCACCGGCAGCAGCAGGCCGGCGATGCTGAGGAACCAGTTGTTGCCCTCGGTGCGGAACGTGTAGTCGACCTGGTTCTCGTTGAGCAGCGCCTCGTCCGCCTCGGAGACGCCGCGCTGGCCACCGCCGGTCGTGGTGAAGCGCTCGCCACCCTCCAGCTCGCCGGTGATGGTGTTCGAGTTGTTGCTGATGACGACGCTGTTGACGCGGCCATCGCGCACCGCAGTGATGAACTCGGTGTAGGTCAGCCGCGTGCCGCTCTCGCTGGGCCAGAACGACGGCAGGATCAGCGCCAGGGCCACGACGCCGAGCAGGACCCACATGGTCCAGCGCGGCCAGTTGCCCGGCTTGCGCAGGCCACCTTCTCCTCCGCCGCTGCCACCGGACTGGTTGGGGCGCTGATCACCCTGCGGGCGCTGCTGGCCGCGTCCGCGGCCGGGCGGCGGCGGAGGCGGAGGCGGCGGCAGGTTGCTCATCGGTGCGACCTCGAGTCGTTCGACGGGTCAGACGTGGTCATGCGAACGGGGCACCGATGAACAGAAGCACCGTGTCGATGATTCGCTCGCTCGAAGACTCGCTCGCTCATTACGGAAACATGCTACGGGTCGACCGTGGGCGACCTGCGGCCGCGCGAGCGCGAAGGTGCTGCTCTCACCTGGTTCTCACCGTCACACGGCCATGAGGCGGACGCCGCCGCGGCGGTCGACCACCCGCCAGCCGGCGGGTGCGGAGAGCCCGGCGGTGTGTCGCCGGCAAAGGTCGTAGCCGTGTGGTTCGCGCTCCTCGGTGAGCTCGTCGAGCCACACGTGCGCCCGGTCGTATTGATACGTGAGGGTGACGATGGCCCGCTCGGCGCAGCCCGGCCGCGAGCATTGGCGGGGCAGGCCGATCGGCACGGCGGGCAACCGTAGGAGAAGGGTCTGCGACCGGGGTGGATGCACTCCGACACTCGGGTCCGCTTCCATCCGTAGTCTGGACGGTCGTGACGCAGACGGCGATGCGCGACGTCGGGAGGCGCATCGACGTCCCCGTCGCCGCACTGGCGTGGGTCGGCGCCTTCATCGTCGGCCAGCTCGCGTCGGTCGTCGTCATCGGGGCCTCCGGCGCCGACACCGTCGACGAGATCCCGATCCCGACCCTGTTCCTGGCCCTGTCGATGAGCTGGGCCGCCTACGTGGCGGCGCTCTGGTTGGCCTCGCAGCGCTCCGGCACCGGCGACTTCGTCGATGACTACCGGGTCCGGTTCCGTCCGCTCGACCTGGTCGGGGCGCCGATCGGCGTCCTCACGCAGCTGGTCGTGGTGCCGCTCGTCTACCTCCCGCTGTCACGCCTGTGGCCGTCGACGTTCTCCGAGGACGAGCTGGCTGACAACGCCGAGCGCCTGATCGACCGGGCGGGCGGGGCGGCGACGATCCTGCTCGTCCTGATGGTCTGCATCGGCGCACCGATCGTCGAGGAGCTCGTGTACCGGGGCCTGCTGCAGGGCTCGTTCGCCGGGCGGGTCAACGGCTTCGTCGCAGTGCTCATCGCGTCGGTGTGGTTCGCCGCCATCCACTTCCGCCCGGTCGAGTACCCGGGCCTGTTCACCTTCGCGGTGGTGGCCGGCGTCTGCTTCCTCGTCACCGGCCGCATCGGCACGGCCGTCGTCACCCATGTCGCCTTCAACGTGACCGGCCTCCTGCTGGCCTACGCGTCCTGAAGAGCTCCGGCTGACGGCGTGGGCAGGCGCGGTCCTGGCATGATCTGACCCGGCGATGGACGAGCAGGTGGACACCCCGCACAGCCGAGACGACCAGCGTTCGGTCGCGCTGATGGATGAGGAGGCGCGTGTCGTCGACGCGCCGGTCCGGGAGCCGGTCGACACGTTCGTCGACGACGACCTCGATCGGCCCCCGTTCGTGGAGCGGCAGCCCTCGCTGGCCGCCCGCGCCGCCCGGCGGATCGTGCGCCGGTCCGTGCGCTGGGCCCTCCGGCCGTGGCCGCCGCAGCGCATCGTCCAGGTCACCGTCACGACACTGACGCTGTTCGTCACGACCGTGATCATGATGAACGTCGTCCACTTCAACCCGATCAACGCGTCGGCCGACCTGATCTTCGACCCGACGACGCCGACGGGCGGCGACATGGGGGCGCACGTGTGGGCGCCCGCCTACCTGCGCGACCACCTGCTGCCCAACTTCCAGCTGTCCGGGTGGAGCATGGACTGGTACGCCGGCCTCCCCGTCTACCGCTTCTACATGGTGGTGCCGGCGCTGGCCATGGTCGCCCTCGACTCCTTCCTCGCCTACGGCGTGGCCTTCAAGCTGGTCGCCATCTCCGGGCTGGTGACCCTGCCGCTCAGCTGCTGGGCCTTCGGGCGGCTGGCCCGCTTCCGGTACCCGCTGCCCGAGCTGTTCGCCTTCGCCGGCATGATGTTCGCCCTCGACGAGAGCTTCAGCATCTACGGCGGCAACCTCAAGTCGACGATGGCCGGCGAGTTCTCGTTCTCCATCGCGCTGTCGCTGATGATCCTCGGCTTCGGCCTGCTCGCCCGCGGCATGCAGACCGGCAAGTTCCGCAGCTGGGCCGCCATCGTGCTCGCCCTGGCCGCCGTCTGCCACGGCATCGTGCTGATCTACACGGCCGTCGGCGCGCTGGTCATCGTCCTGATCAACACCGACGGCGGAAAGCGGTTGCGCTACGGGCTGACCGTCGGTCTCGGCACCGTGCTGCTGTCGGCGTTCTGGGTCGGGCCGTTCCTCCTCAACCACGCCTACATGACCGACATGAAGTACGGCGGTCGCCCGGAGGGGGCGGAGGACTCGTTCTACGACATGTTCTTCCCGCTGACGCCGCCGCTCGACATCCTGATCACCACGCTGGCGATCATCGGCTTCGTCGCCTGCATCGCCCGCCGCCACACCAACGGCACGGCGCTCGGGATCATGGGCCTGCTGACGCTGGCGCTCGTGTACGCCACCCGCGACAGCCTGCCGTTGATCGGCCTGCTGTGGAACCCGCGGCTGCTGCCGTTCCTCTACTTCCTGCGCTACCTGCTGATGATGATCGGCATCGTCGAGGTGGCCGGCCTCCTCGTGAACCTGTGGCGCGAACGGTCGCCGCGCCGCGAGCTCGAGTGGACCGCCGGGTCGATCACCGCCGGCGGCGTCGGCATCTCGGTGCTCGTCGTCCTCGGCTTCATGTACCAGGTGCTGCCGGGCGATGGTACGACGACCGAGAACGGGAAGGCCCTGTACTCATGGGGGCCGTTCAAGAAGACGCCTGACGGTGCCGACGCCCAGGGCGACGGCTGGTCCCGCTACAACTTCGGTGGCTACGAGGGCCGCTCGTACTACCCCGAGTACCACGACGTGGTGCAGACGATGACCCAGATCGGCCAGACCAACGGCTGCGGCCGGGCCACATGGGAGAACAACGAGGACAACGGCCAGTACGGCACGACGATGGCGCTGATGCTGCTGCCGCACTGGACCGACGGCTGCATCGCCTCCATGGAGGGCCTGTTCTTCGAGGCGTCCGGCACCACCCCGTACCACTTCCTCACGACGGCGGCGATGTCGGAGAACAGCTCCAACCCCGTGCGCGAGTTGCGCTACGTGGACAACGACGCCGCCATCGGCCTCCGCCACCTGCAGGACCTCGGCGTGCGCTACACGATGGTGCGCACCGCCGAAGCCAAGCGGGAAGCGGCCGCGCAGCCCGAGCTGGAGCTGATCGCCACCAGCGGGCCGTGGGAGATCTACCAGGTCCCCGATTCGGAGATCGTCGTGCCGCTGTCGATGCAGCCGGTGGTGGTCAATCCGCGCGGCGGCGATCAGCGCGAGCGCAACCTCGAGCTGGGCACGAGCTGGTTCCAGCAGCCCGACGAGTGGTCGGCGATGCCGGCCGACGACGGACCGGCCGCGTGGCAGCGCATCGACGTCGCCGTCGACACCGCCCGCGCCATCCCCGAGGTCCGCGACGCCAGCCAGGAGCCCGACACGCGCGGCAAGCAGGTCGACATCGTGGTGCCACAGCAGCCGATCGAGGCCGTGGCGCTGCCCGAGGTCGCCGTCACCGACGTGCGGATGGGGGAGCAGGAGCTGGCGTTCCGCGTCGATCAGATCGGCGTGCCCGTGCTCGTCAAGGTCAGCTACTTCCCGAACTGGGAGGTCGAGGGGGCCGAGGGTCCCTACCGCATCGCCCCGAACCTGATGGTCGTCGTGCCGACGGAGAACGACGTGCGCTTGCACTACGGCCGCAGCGGATCGGACCTCTTCTTCTACGCCCTGACCATCGTCGGCATCGGGTTCCTGATCTTCCTGCGGACCAGGGGCGACGCCCGTTTTGACCGCCCACTTCCGGCGGCCCACGCCGCCGACAGCGACGTCGACGTGGACGTGGACGCGGCGGCGGTGCTGCCGCCGCCGCGGTGGGCGGACGACGACGACCGCCCGGCCCGACCGATCACCGCGGGGGCGGACCCGCCGCCGAACTCCCGGAGCCGTTCCAACGCCGACGGGTAGCGTGCCCCACGACATGTCCGCACCCGAAGAGATC
>JBPCJL010000331.1:0-3588 GCA_051005355.1 Ilumatobacteraceae bacterium | reverse complement strand
GCGCCACCAGCGGCCAGCTCCCATTCCGCCGGCGGCTCGGCGAAGAGCTCGGGGGCCTCGGGCGGAGCTGGCGGTGCGACGGCGACGGGTGCGTCGCCGTCGCCGTTGGACCCGTTGACGGTCGGCGGCGCCGGGAAGTCGCCGTTGCCCGCCGCCGAGGCGGCCACGGCGGCCACGGCGGCCACGGCGGAGGCAGGTGACGACCCGCCGGTCGACTCCAGGATCTGGTCGATGATCTCGGACTTCTTCGTCCGTGCGCTCGCCTTGACGCCCAGCGCCTTGGCGATCGCCAGCAACTGGTCCTTGTCCTTCGATTCGAGGACGGACTGTTCGAGTGCCTCTGCGGCCACGAGTACCTCTTTCCGGTACGACATCCGTGGGAAGCAGCGCTGTCGATCCGGGCAGACCCGCCTGGTCCATCGATGCGCCCCACGGAGATGGATCGCGCCCGGTGCCACACGTTCGGGGGAACGTTGGTACGGGCTGCTACCTGGCGAACCAGGTAGACCACACGTTACCCACCAACCACCCCGAAGACAAACATGCTGTGTCGAAGAGGCAGGAGGGCTACTTCATGCGCGATGGTCGATTGGCCGGCAAGGTGGCACTGATCACCGGTGCGTCGGCCGGGCTGGGACGGGTGGCGGCCGAGCTGTTCGCCGCCGAGGGCGCACGGATCGTCGTCGCTGATGTGGCCGACGGCGGCGCGGTGGTCGAGGCGATCGCCGCCGCCGGTGGGGAGTCGTCCTTCATCGCCACCGACGTCTCCGACGACTCAGCCGTGGCCGCCGCCGTCGACCACGTCGTCGCGACGTTCGGCGGTCTGCACGTGCTCTACAACAACGCCGGCATCTCGCCGGCCGACGACGACGGCCCTGAAAACACCGACGACGAGACGTGGCAGCGGGTGCTCGACGTCAACGTGACCGGCGTCGCCCGCTGCTGCCGCCATGGAATCCCGGCGTTGCTCGCATCGGGCGGCGGAAGCATCGTCAACGTCGCGTCGTTCGTCGCTCACATGGGCGCGGCGACCCCGCAGATCGCTTACACCTCGTCGAAGGGCGCGGTGGTCGCCATGACGCGCGAAATCGCCACGAGCTACGCCCGCCGCGGCATTCGCGCCAACGCGCTGTGTCCCGGGCCGGTGTTGACACCACTGCTGGCCAAGTTCCTCTCCGACGATGCGCGTCGGCAACGCCGGCTCGTGCACATCCCGATGGGCCGGTTCGGAGAGCCGATCGAGATCGCCCGGGCCGCGCTGTTCCTCGCCTCCGACGAATCGTCGTTCATGACGGGCCAATCGCTGATCGTCGACGGTGGGATCACCGCCGCCTACACCACCCCGGAGTAGGACCGCCGAGGAGCTGCAAACGATCGAGCGCGAGCTCGACGCCCTCGAGCACGGCAAGCTCTGACCCCATCGGAGGGTTTGCTGCGTCGGAGGGTTTGCTGAGGGGCCTTCCCGCAAGTAGCCCTCGGATGGTCACACGGCAGCGACCGCGGCGACGAGGTCCTCGACGACGGCGAGGTCGTTGGGCACGACCTCGATGCGCTCAGGGCGGTCCATGAGGTCGGCGAGGTCGGCCGGCAGCGGCGAGCGCACGCCCGTTGCCAGCTCGACGGCGTGGGGGAACTTGGCCGGGTGGGCGGTGGCCATCGTGACGACCGGGTGCTCGGGCGGACCGAACCGCCGAGCCGCGGCCGTGCCGGTCGCCGTGTGCGGGTCGA
The DNA here is from genome assembly GCA_051005355.1 of Ilumatobacteraceae bacterium. Taxonomy (GTDB): domain Bacteria; phylum Actinomycetota; class Acidimicrobiia; order Acidimicrobiales; family Ilumatobacteraceae; genus JALZMG01. Next base: position 1,860 of record JBPCJL010000331.1, on the reverse strand, counting down.
TCAGTAGGCCGGTCTCGGTGTGCACGCGCCGCATCTCGTCGATCGTCTCGGCGTCGCTGACGGCCGATGCCCGGAAGGCACCGCGGATCCAGCGGTCCCGCCGCTCCGGGTCGATCTCGAGTCGTCCTGAGGCCCGGAAGCGTTCGAGCTGCTCGGCCGTGCGCAGACCGTCGCCGTCGTTCATCACCCACAGCATCCGTTCGAAGTTGGACGAGACCTCGATGTCCATGCTCGGGCTGAGCGTCGGCACGACGCCCGCGGTCGACATGTCGCCGTGCTCGACGAAGCGGGTGAGGATGTCGTTGGCGTTGGTGGCGACGACGAAGTCGGTGATCGGTGCGCCCATCCGCCGGGCGACCCAGCCGGCGAACACGTTGCCGAAGTTGCCGGTCGGGACACAGGCGGTGATCGGCGCGGCGAACGTCCGGGCGGCCAGCACGTAGTACACGACCTGGGCCATGACGCGAGCCCAGTTGATCGAGTTGACGGCGGTCAGCCGCATGCGCTCGCGGAACGCAACGTCGTTGAACATCGCCTTGACGAGGTCCTGGCAGTCGTCGAACGTGCCCTCGACGGCGACGGCGCGGATGTTCGGCGCGTCGACGGTCGTCATCTGCCGGCGCTGGACGTCGCTCGTGCAACCGTACGGGTACAGGATCACGGCGTCGACCTGGCGACAGCCGCGCACGGCCTCGATCGCCGCCGACCCGGTGTCGCCGCTGGTCGCCCCGACGATCATCACGCGGTCGCCCCGGTCGCGCAGGACGTGGTCGAACAGGCGGCCCACGAGCTGCAGGGCGAGGTCCTTGAACGCCAGCGTCGGTCCGTGGAACAGCTCGGCCAGCCACTGGCGGTGGTCGATCTGCACCAGCGGCACGACAGCCGGGTGGCGGAACGTGGCGTAGGCGTCGTCGCACATGCGGCGCAGGTCGGCGGCCGGGATCTCGTCGCCGACGAAGGGCGTGACGACGCGGACGGTCAGCTCTGCATACGAGGTCGCACCGTCGAGCTCGGCGGCCGGCGGGAGCAGTGGCCACTCGGCGGGGACGTACAGGCCGCCGTCGCTGGCCAGTCCGGCGAGGAGGACGTCGGCGAAGCCGAGCTCGGGCGCCCGGCCGCGCGTCGAGACGTAGCGCACGGCGGGATCAGCCGCCGATGACGCGCAGCAGGCCGCCGACGTGGCGCACCACGTCCAGCTCGCGCAGGTCGCGCACGGTGGCCTGGACGGCCGACTCCTTGGCGTCGTGGGTGATGAACACGAGGCGGGCGTCGGCGCCGATGCCCTCCTGCTCGGCGGCGCGGATGCTCACGTCGTGAGCGGCGAAGACACCGGTGACGGCGTGCAGCACACCGGGGCGATCGGCGACATCCAGGCCGAGGAGGTATTCGGCGCTCGTCTCGTCGATCGGGCGGATGCGCGCCCGGGCGAACGAGCCCAGCGTGCCGTGCGTGCCCTTGGCCAGGTTGACGGCGGCGTCGATCACGTCGCCGAGCACGGCGCTGGCGGTCGGCCGGCCACCGGCGCCGCGGCCGTAGAACATCAGCTGGCCGACGGCGTCGCCCTCGATGAACACGGCGTTGAAGCTCTCCCGCACGCTGGCCAGCGGGTGATGGCGCGGGACCATCGCCGGATGGACGCGCACGGCGATCTCGCCGGTGGCGTCGTCGAGCTCGGCGATGGCGAGCAGCTTGATCACGAAGCCGAGGCGCTCGGCAACGTCGATGTCGGCCGGTGTGAGCTGGCTGATGCCCTCGTGGTACACGTCGCCGGCCACGACCCGCGCCCCGAAGGCGATGGCGGCGATGATGGCCGCCTTGGCGGCAGCATCGAAGCCCTCCACGTCGGCGGTGGGATCGCGC
>JBPCJL010000330.1:0-4707 GCA_051005355.1 Ilumatobacteraceae bacterium | reverse complement strand
AGACTTTCGCGGCAAATGGAAGGGGTTCTTTCCTCCACAGCCGGCGGACTCGGGGGGGTGGGGGAGGACAGAACCGGTCACGCGCGGCCGGCGGCGATCACGCGTTGGAGGAAGCGTTGGGTGCGCTCCTCGCGCGGTGCGCCGAGGACCTGGGCTGGGGCGCCGTGCTCGACGATGCGGCAGGCGTCGAGGAAGCACACCTGATCACTGATCTCGCGTGCGAACTGCATCTCGTGGGTGGCCAGCACCATCGTCATGCCGGTCTCACGCAACCCGCGCACCACGTCGAGGACCTCACCGACCAGCTCGGGATCAAGTGCGGACGTGACCTCGTCGAGCAGCATCACCTCCGGGTTCGTGGCCAGCGAGCGGGCGATGGCCGCCCGCTGCTGCTGCCCGCCCGACAGGCGGTCCGGGTAGTCGTCGGCCTTGTCTTCCAACCCGAGTTGACTCAGCAGGTCCATCGCTTGGGCGCGAGCCGCGGCCTTGGCGCGCCCGTGCACCTTGCGCGGCGCCAGCGCGACGTTCTCGGCCACCGTCAGGTGGGGGAACAGGTTGAACGCTTGGAAGACCATCCCCATCCGCCGCCGCAGCGGGTCAGGATCGCGGCCCGGCGCGCTGATGTCGTCGCCGTCGAGCAGGATCCGTCCGTCGTCGATCGGTTCGAGCAGGTCGACGCACCGCAGCAACGTGCTCTTGCCCGAACCGGAGGCGCCGATCAGTGCCACGACCTCGCCCGTGTCGACGTCGAGGTCGATCCCGTCGAGCACCCGATACGTCCCGAACTCCTTGACCACCCCCTCGAGGCGCAGCTTCACGTGACCGCCGTGGCCGTCATCATCCGCCGCTCGCGCTGCAGCAGGTGATCGGTGAGCCGGGTGAGCGGGATGGACACGCAGAGGAACAGCACGGCGGCGGCGATGTACGGCGTGAAGTTGAAGTTGCGGCTGACCTCGATGCTGGCCCGCCGCAACGCCTCGACCGGCCCCAGGATGCTGATCAGGGCGACGTCCTTCTGCAGGCTGACCAAGTCGTTCATCAGCGGCGGGACGACTCGGCGCACCGCCTGTGGCAGGATGACCGAGCGCATCGTCTGACCCGAGGTCAGGCCGAGCGATCGGGCCGCCGCCCGCTGCGACTCGTGCACGCTCTCGATGCCGGCCCGGAACACCTCGGCCACGTACGCCGAGTACGTCATGACCAGCGCCACGGACCCCCACACGATGTAGCTGCCGTAGAGGGCGCGCGTCTCGAGGACCGCCGGGACCCCGAACCCGATGAGCGTGATCCACAGGATCACCGGAACGCCGCGCACGATGTCGATGTACAAGGTGGCGACCAGCCGTACCGGGTACAGGGCCGGTGTCCGTAGGTTGCGGCCGATCGCCACCAGCAGGCCGACGACCATGATGCACGGCGCGCACCACAGGAAGATCTGGACGTCGTACCAGAACGGTCCGAGCAGCTCGGGGAAGACGTTGCGGAACGCGTCGACGTCGAAGAAGGCGGCTTGGCCGTTGCGCCATCCGCTGGACTTGGGGAGCAGCCACACGAGCAGCCCGACGACGACCGCCGTGCTGCCGACCGCGATCAGCGTGCTGCGCCGGCGCCGGGCCCGCTCGTACTCCTGGCGACGCGTGCGCGTCGAGTGAGCGAGCGAGTCTTCGAGCGAGCGAACCATCGTTACGTCGGGTTCTTCGTCGCCGGCGTTGCGGCGACCCGCTCATCGGTGACCCGTTCGTCGGTTCGACGCCGAGCCCGTCGTGAGGCTTGCAAGGCACCGATGAGCGGGCCGACCAGCGTCACTCGAGGGTGATCTCGGGGATCGCCTCGCCGGTGGTCATCCACTCCGTCGTGAGCGCCTCGAGGTCACCGGAGTCGCGCAGCGCGGCCAGGGCGAGATCGACGCACTCCACGAGGGGGCTGTCTTTGCCGAACAGCATGCCCCACGACTCGCCCGCGGAGCCGTCGACGGCCGGGAACTGCCCGAACACCTCGGTGCCCTCGATCTCGACGGCGCTGAGGTAGATCGCCGTCGGCAGGTCGGCGACCATGGCGTCGATCTGGTCACTGTCGAGTGCCTGCGCCACGGCCGCGTTGTCGTTGAACACCTGCGCCTCCTCGGTCGGCGCCAGCACGTCGGTCACGAAGTTCAGGCTCGTGGTGCCGGCGGCGACGCCGATGCGCAGGTCCTGGAAGTCGCTCAAGGATTGGGCTTCCGCAGCCGGCGAGTCGGTGTAGCCGAGGATGGCCTGGTTGGCGGTGTAGTAGGCCTGGCTGAAGCTGACCACCTCCGCGCGCTCGGGGTTGATCGAGTACTGCTGGAGGTTGAAGTCGAACTCCTTCGGTCCCGGCGCGATCGCCGCTTCGAACGGGGTGCGGATCCACGTGACGGCATCCGGTCCGATGCCCATCAGGCCGGCGACGGCGTAGGCCACGGCCGACTCGAAGCCCTGGCCGTTCTCCGGCTCGTCGTCGATGACATAGGGCGGAAAAGCAGGCTCGCCGGTGGCGATGGTCAGCGCACCCGGCTCGAGCGTCTTGCCCTCGACGCAGGCCGCTGCCTCCTCGTTCGGTTGGACGCGCCCAGGCGCGGCGCCGGACGTCGGTGCCGATCCGCCGGTCGTCGTGGACTCGCCGTCGGCTGCGGTCGTCGCGGCCGCCGCCGCGGTGGTGGTCGCGGCGGCTCCGCCGGGAGTGGTCGTTGCCGCGTCACTGCCGCCGCTGTCGTCGTCGCCGCACGCCGCGGCACCGGCCGTGAGCACCATCACGATCGCCATGGCCCGACGTCGCATCTCGTCACCCTCCCCTGTCGAACCGGGTCCGCCCGCGCGCACCAACCGTATCGCTCGTGATCCGTCCGTTCGGGGACCGCTGCCCGTTGACAATGAGACGGTTGGTGTCTTAACGTCTCACCGTGATGCCGAGCGCGACGGACCGTGTCCTCGACGCCACCAAGTGCTGTTGCGAGCGCTGGGGGTTCCAGCGGGTGACCGTCGACGACATCGCCACCGAGGCGAAGGTCTCGCGAGCGACGCTCTACCGGATGTTCCCAGGCGGCAAGGACGTGCTGTTCGAGGCGCTGCGAGTGCGCGAGCTGGAGGAGTTCTTCACCACGCTGCGCGCCCGGGTCGACGGCGCCAGCTCGATCGAAGACCTGCTGGTGCGGACCGTGGTCGTCGCCACGCAGGAGCTGCGCGCCGACGACCACCTGGCGATCATGTTGGCCACCGAGCCCGGGATGACGCTCGGTCAGCTGACGGTCGACGGCATGCCGCGCATCATCCGCTTCGCCAACACCTTTCTCGCCCCGCTGGCCGAACCGTTCCTCGACCGCCAGCAGGCCCGCTCGATCATCGACGTGCTGGCCCGCCTCGTCATCTCGTACTTCCTCGCCCCGAGCGACACCGTCGACCTCGGCGACGAGGAGTCCGCGAGGGGCTTCGTCCTCCCCCTCATCCGCTCGACCCTCCACGAACCCCTCCACGAAGGAGCCCTCCCATGACCATCACCCACCGTTCCAACGACGAGATCCTCGGGCGCAGCGAGGTCGACGACCTCGAAGCCATCCTCGCCGTGACCAACACGGACGTCGACGAGGTGCTCCACGCCGTCAAGGACAACGCTGACGCCCTGTTCACGTGGGACTACTCGCTGGCCCGTCCGCAGTTGCGCAAGCTGTACGAGAAGGGCAAGACGGGCCAGTGGAACGCCACCACGGACCTGCCGTGGGACACCGAGGTCGACCTCGAAGCCGTCGTCTCCGCCGATCAGCTGGCCGTGGCGGCCGGCCTCGACCCGAACCACTACGACGGCACGGTGCTCGAGAAGTGGGGCGACAAGGAGTGGCTCGAGTTCGGCATCCACAACCGCCGCTGGACGCTGTCGCAGTTCCTCCACGGTGAGCAGGGCGCCCTGCTGTGCACGGCCAAGATCACCGAGACCGTGCCCTGGTACGACGCCAAGCTGTACGCCTCGACCCAGGTCGTCGACGAGGCCCGTCACGTCGAGGTCTTCGCCCGGTACCTCGAGGAGAAGCTCGGCGGCGGGTTCCAGGTCAACGCCCACCTGCGGATGCTGCTCGACGACATCATCAACGACAGCCGCTGGGACATGACCTACCTCGGCATGCAGGTGATGGTCGAAGGTCTGGCACTGGCGGCGTTCGGGTTCATGCACCAGATGACCGAGGAGCCGCTGCTCAAGCAGCTGCTGCGCTACGTGATGAGCGACGAGGCCCGCCACGTCGCCTTCGGCGTGCTGTCGCTGAAGGAGTGCTACGAGGGCATGACCGACGCCGAGATGAAGGATCGCCAGGAGTTCGCCTACGAGGCGGCGGTGCGGATGCGCGACCGGTTCATGAGCCAGGAGGTGTGGGAGCGCGTCGGCGTCAACCCGCGCGACGTGCTGCCGGTCGTGCTGCGCGACCCGACGCGCGAGCTGTTCCAGCAGATGCTGTTCGCCAAGATCGTGCCCAACTGCAAGAAGCTCGGCCTGCTCGACCGCAACGAGTCGTGGCTGCGCCGGCGCTTCGAAGAGATGGGCGTCATCCAGTTCGAGAACCTCGAGGACACCGGCGAGGAGTACCTCAAGTTCGAGCTCGGCGCCGAGCCCCCCGCCGCCGTCCCCGCCTGAGCACGGTTTTCAAGCGCTTTCAGGGGTCAGGGTTGACCCCAAAGTCACCCAGAGAACGTGGCTGACGCCTGG
>JBPCJL010000329.1:0-7831 GCA_051005355.1 Ilumatobacteraceae bacterium | reverse complement strand
CCCTGGCTCGGCCAGCGAGCCGCCATGCCTGGTGAACACGCCGCGCACCTCGGCACCGGTGCGGTTGCGGTTGTCGGTCAGCACGTCGACCAGCACGGCCACGCCGCCGGGCGCGTACGCCTCGTAGAGGATCGACTCGTAGGTGCCGCCGTCACCCTCGCCGGTCCCGCGCTTGATCGCCCGGTCGATGGCGTCGTTGGTCATCTGCGCCGACTTGGCCTTCTGCACGGCGGTGCGCAAGGTCGGGTTGGCATCGGGGTCGCCGCCGCCAGCGCGCGCCGCCACCTCGGGCTGGCGGGCCAGCTTGTTGAACAGCTTGCCGCGCGCCTTGTCGACGGCGCCCTTCTTGTGCTTGATGGTGGCCCACTTGGAATGACCGGACATCTCAGCGCTCCTTCACGACGTCGAGGTACAGCTGGTGGAGGCGGCCGTCGCCGGCCAGCTCGGGGTGGAAGGCGGCGGCGAGGACCGAGCCCTGGCGGACCAGCACCACGTCGCCGTCGTGGCGGGCGAGGACCTCGACCGCGGGACCGACGGACTCGACTCGCGGTGCCCGGATGAACACGCCGTGGAACGGCTCGTCCAACCCGACCACGTCGAGCTCGGTCTCAAAGCTGTCGACCTGGCGGCCGTAGCCGTTGCGGCGGACCGTCACGTCGAGCGCCCCGAAGCTGCGCTGGTCGGGTCGGCCGTCGAGGACCTCGCCGGCCAGCAGGATCATCCCGGCGCAGGTGCCGAGCACCGGCATCTCGTCGGACAGCCGTGCCTTGATCTCGTCGAACAGCCCGCTGGTGGTCAGCAGGTTGGACATCGTCGTGCTCTCCCCGCCCGGCATGACGAGGCCATCGACGGTGGCGAGATCTTGCGGTTGGCGGACCTCGCGCGTAGCGACGTCGAGCTCAGCGAGGCGCGCGACGTGGGCGCGAAACGCGCCTTGCAACGCCAGCACGCCGACCGTCGGGACGGCCAGCACCTGGGGGCTCCCAACCGCTCACGTCGTTGTCACCAGCCCCGGTCGGCGTAGCGCTGCTCGACCTCGTCCATGCCGATGCCGGTCATCGGGGCACCGAGGCCCCGGCTGACCTTGGCCAGGATGTCGGCGTCCTGGAAGTGCGTCGTGGCCTCGACGATGGCCTTGGCGCGCGGCGACGGGTCGTCGCTCTTGAAGATACCCGAACCGACGAACACCGCTTCGGCCCCGAGCTGCATGGCCAACGCAGCGTCGGCCGGCGTGGCGATGCCCCCGGCGCAGAACAGCGGAACGGGCAGCGCGCCGGTCTGGGCCACCTCCTGCACGAGGGGCAGCGGCGCCTGCAGCCGCTTAGCCCAGTCGAACAGCTCCGCCGCGTCGGCTTGCCCGAGCTTGCGGATATCGCCGGTGATCGAGCGGAGGTGGCGCACGGCCTCGACGATGTTGCCGGTGCCGGCCTCGCCCTTGGAGCGGATCATCGCCGCCCCCTCCGAGATGCGCCGCAGCGCCTCACCGAGGTTGGTCGCCCCGCACACGAACGGGACGTCGAAGGCGTACTTGTCGATGTGGTGGGCCTCGTCGGCGGGCGTGAGGACCTCGCTCTCGTCCACGAAGTCGACGCCCAGGGCCTGCAGGATCTGGGCCTCGACGAAGTGGCCGATGCGGGCCTTGGCCATCACGGGGATGGACACGGCGGCCTCGATGGCCTCGATCATCAGCGGGTCGCTCATCCGGGCCACGCCGCCGTCGCGGCGGATGTCGGCCGGTACGCGCTCGAGCGCCATCACGGCGCAGGCCCCGGCGTCCTCGGCGATGCGGGCGTGCTCGGGCGTGACGACGTCCATGATGACGCCGCCCTTGAGCATCTCGGCCAAGCCCCGCTTGACCGGGAACGTCCCCGTAGCACGCGAGTCAGCAGTCATAGGGGTCAATCGTACCGAGGCCCATCGGTCGACAGCAGGTGCTGCGACCACCCGGCGCGGAGCGCACAAGGTTCTTCGCGTAGTTTTCGGTCACTGATGACTACTGAAAACGCTTGAGAACGGTTTGCCGGGTCTTCAGAGCACCGTGGTCGTGCCGTAGCGGGGGAGCTCGACGAAGGTGCGGCCGGGGGTCAGCTCGATGGGGGTGCCGTCGTCGGCGGTGAGGGCGATCGGAGCGAAGCGGTCCGGGCGGGTCCAGCTGCCGTGGACGTAGTTGCCGCCCGTGAACACGAACGCCTCGCCGTAGCCGATGCTCTGGGCGTCGGGGCTGCCGACTCCCTCCACGTAGTTCATCGCCAGCACCACCACGTTGTTCGTGGTGACCTGACCATCATTGGCGTCGTCGTGCGGGCGGCCGTCCATCTCCCGCCGGTACAGGCCGCTGCCGGCGTCCCAGGTCCAGCGCACGTCCACCTGGTCGAGGACCACACCAACGCCGGCCGACGGGGCTCCGATCGGCGCCTCGCCGTCACGCCGGTAGAGGAACTGCTGACCGGGGCGGCCCTGGCGGGCCTGCGTCTGCGGCCACACCGCCGAGGTGTTGCTGTACACCTGGTGCGGGCTGCTGCGGTTGCGGTTGAACCACTTGTCCGGCGAGTCGGCGTTGAGGGCGACGAAGTCGCTCCCGTTGATCGCCGCCTCCACCGTGGCGTTGCCACCGCTCCACACGAAGAAGGGCTGGGCGTACGAGCCGAACAGGTCGACGTCCTGCAGGCGCCCCGAACGGATCGGCCCGACGGGGTCGCCGTCCTGGCTGTGGAAGATCAGCGCGAACCGGGTGAGGTTGTCGTTGACGATCTCCTCGAACACGATGTCGGCCCGGTTGAACCCGCTCTGCGGGCGACCGCCGCGCGCGTTGTCGACCTTGACCACCGCGGCCGGGCGGTCGGGCGGCAACTGGCCGTAGGCCAGCGGGATCCCGGTCAGTGGCATCCGCGCCGGCTCGGGCGCCGTGGTCGTCGTCGCCGGCAGCGTGGTGGTCGTGCTGGTCGTCGACGTCGTCGGCGCGCTCGTTGTCGTCGTCGTGGTCCGTTTCGACGGGCTCGAGGTGGTCGATGTCGTCCGCTTGGGCGGCCGTGTGGTCGACACCTCCGCTGTCGTCTCCGTCCTGACGCGAGCCTCGCCGATGGTCGGCGCCGTCTCGTCGGCCCCCGTGAGGTCGTCGCCACCGCCATCGGCACAGCCGGCAAGCAGGGCGGCACCGGCGACGCCGGCGGCCAGCAGGAGGCGGGGGGTTCGTCGTGTCATCCGTTGGGTCCTAGAGCTCGCGGAGCAGGCTGATGCGCTCCTCGAGCGGGGGGTGGGTGTCGAACAACTTATGAACCGCACCCAGTCGGCCACGGTCACCCACCCCGCTCATCGGCTGCTCGATCCACAGGTGCGCCGTCGCCGTCGACGCCGAATGGGTCACCGTGGTGTCGTCACGCAACTTTTCCAGAGCCGAGATCAATCCTGGTGGATACCTCGTGAGCTGGCACGCGCTCACGTCGGCCAGCGTCTCGCGCCGGCGGGAGATCGTCGCCTGCATGGCCTTGGCGATGATCGGCGCCAGGATCAGCAGCGCGAAGCCGATGATCGCCAGCGGGTTGCCGTGGTCCCCTTGGTCGCCCTCGCGGCTCTGGCGCCCGCCGTTCCACCACATCATGCGGATCGTGATGTCGGTCAGCAGCGCCACCGCGCCGACCAGCGTGACGGCCAGGGTCGACACCAGGATGTCGTAGTTGCGGATGTGCGACAGCTCGTGGGCGATGACGCCCTCCAGCTCGACGCGGTTGAGCTTGTCGAGCAGGCCGGTCGTCACGGCGATCGCCGCGTGGTGCGGGTTGCGCCCGGTGGCGAAGGCATTGGGCGCCGGGTCGTCGATGACGTAGACGCCCGGCTTGGGCAGGCCACCAGCGATGCACAGGCCCTCGACGAGGTTGTGCAACCGGCGGTAGTGCTCGGGATCGGCCGGGTGGGCGCGGCTCACCGCAAGGGCGATGCGGTCGGCTTTCCAGTAGGAGGCGAAGGCCAGCGCGCCGGAGAACACGAGGGCGATGGCGATGCCGATCCACCCGAAGCCGGCCAGGTAGCCGGCGGCGGCGCCGACGGCTACGGCGACCAGCACGAAGGCGGCGACGAGGAGGACCGAGCGCCGCTTGTTGGAGCGGATCAGCTCGAACATTGGTCGCCCGGGAAGGCGAGAGCCACGTCGATCAGAACTCGACCGTCGGTGCGGTGCGGGCGGCCTCGTCGGCCTCGAAGTACTCGCGCCGCTCGAACTTGGCCCGCTGGGCGAAGAAGTTCGTCGGGAACTGCTGCAGCTTGTTGTTGTAGTCGAGGACGCTGTCGTTGTAGTACTGCCGGGCGTAGGCGACGCGGCCCTCCGTAGCCGTCAACTCCTCCTGCAGGGCAAGGAAGTTCTGGTTGGCCTTGAGGTCGGGGTAGGCCTCGCCGAGGGCGAAGACCTGGCGCAGGGCGCCGGAGAGCTGGTTGTCGGCCTGGGCCTGCGCCTCCGGCGTGTCGGGCGCCGAGATGGCGGAGTTCCGAGCCCGGATCACTGCGTCGAGCGTCTCGCGCTCGTGAGCGGCGTAGCCCTTCACCGTCTCGACCAGGTTGGGGATGAGGTCGAGGCGGCGCTTCAGCTGCACGTCGATCTGCGACCAAGCGTTCTCGATCTGGTTGCGCCGGCGAATCAGGCCGTTGTAGGCGGCGATCAGGTAGATCACGAGGAGGACCACCACCACGGCGATGATGATCAGGACGATTCGCATATCGATCGGAGTGTACGAGCGGCTATCGGCGCCAGCGGGGACGCCGCACGGCCGAACGCTCGGCGTCGTCGGCGTCGTCCAACAGCTGGCGGTAGATGCGCACGTACTCGGCGGCCAGCGTGGTCATCGAGAAGTCGCCCGCCCGCCGCATTCCCGCTGCGCGCAGCGACGCCGCCAGCTCGGGGTCCGTCAGCACCTCGGCGAGGGCGCGACGAAGTGCGTCGACGTCGCCCGGCGGCACGAGCACGGCGTCGAGGCCGTCGGTGGCCACGTTGCGGTATCCGTCCAGCCCGCTCGCCACGACGGCCGTCCCGGCCGCCATCGCCTCGATCAACACCACCCCGAACGACTCGCCGTGCAGTGACGGGGCGCAGAACACCGACGCCCCGCGCAGGCGGGCGAACTTCTCGGGGTCGTTGATCCGACCGAGCCACGAGATGCGCGTGTCGGCGGCGTGCTCGGCCTGCAACGGCAGGGTGTCCGGCCCGTCGCTGGCGATCCACAAGCGGACGTCGGCCGGGAGCGTGCGAAACGCCTCGAGCAGGACAGCCAGGCCCTTGCGCTCTTCGTGGCGCCCGCAGAAGAAGATCGTCGGGCCGTCGGTGGGTGTCGGCGCCGTCGCCCCGATCACCGCCTCCTCGACACCGTTGAACAAGATGTCGTACTCGCCGCCGAGCGACGACTGGGCCAGCTCGAGGGCGTCCTTCGACACGACGACCTTGCGGTCGATGCGTCCCACCAGCCACCGCACGACGGGCCGGAACACCTGGTAGCTGGCCGACGTGCCGGCGGCGTGGAAGGTGCCGACGAGGGGGGCGGGCCGCATCGTCACCGTCGTCATCGGCGGTCCCGGAACCATCGGTTCGTGCACGTGGACGACGTCGAACTGCTCGTCGCGCAGCACCCGGATCGTGCGCAGTGCAGCCGAGGCGTCGGGGGCGAGCGGAGCGATCGACCCGTTGGCCGCCGTCGGGAGGCTGTCACCGAGCGGCGTCACGAACGACTCCGGCGGTGGCCCGTCGCACGGACCCAGCACGCGCGCCTCGTGGCCCTGGCGGCGCAACTCTCGGGCGAGCCCGAGCACCTGGGCTTGCACGCCACCCGGGACGGTGAGGCTGTACGGGCACACGATCCCGACGCGCAGCGGACGGTCACCCGGGTCGGTCACGCCGAGGCACCTTAGGGGGCGGGAACCAAGCGGCGAGCGGCGGTGTCGGGAGGGCATGGCACGGCGACTGATCGCACTGGCGACGATGGTGACGGTGGTGACGGCGATGGCGGCCCTGACCGCCGGCGGATCTGTGGCCGCGGGCGGGTGGGCGATCACCGTGGTCGATCCGTTCTCTGCGCCGCGGGCGGGCGACGTCCTCGACGTGTCGTTCACGATCCTCCAGCACGGGCGGACGCCCGTCGACGTCGACGACGTGATGCTCATCGTCAGGCAGCCGGACGGATCGAATCGCCGGTCGCCTGCCGAACCGGCGGGCGAAGTCGGTCGCTACCGCGCCGCCATCACGGTGGCGGAGGCCGGCCGGTACACCTGGACGATCCAGCAGGGAATCTTCGGCCCGCAGGACCTCGGCGGCTTCGACGCCGCCGCCGCACCGGAGTCGAGCTTCCTCGGCACGTCCGCGATCGCCGCGGCGGTCGGGGTGGCCGGCTTGGCCGGGCTGGCCGTCCTCGGCGTCCGCCGCCGCCAGGCTGCGTCGACCGATCAGCCGCTCTCGGTCAGCTCGAACCCGCAGTTCTCGGAGATGTAGGTGTCGAGCTCCTGGACGGCCGAGGTCACCTCGGACGACGGGGTGCCGATGGCGCCGAAGAAGTCCTCGAACGAAGTCGACTCACCGAGCGCGCCGAGCACCTCGTCGCTGTAGTCGCGCAGCGTCTCCAGGTTGCCACGCACCTCATCGGGTGCGGCGGCGATGGCGTCGTCGTAGAGCGGCAGGGCCTCCTCGGCGCTGGCCAGCAGCTCGTCCTGCAGCTCGCTCCAGTCGCCGCTGATGTCCGGCACCGGCGCCTCGGCGTTGTAGTTGGCCAGGTCCTCCATCGGACCGCAGAACTCGGCCACCTCGCCGGACGGCGCGGACCCGGCGCCGGAACCGTCCGTCGTCGTCTCGGTGCCGTCCGTGCTCTCGGTCCCGGCGGTCGTCTCCGTCGTCTCCGTGGACTCCGTCGTTCCCGTGGACTCCGACGTCTTTGTCACCTCGGTCGTCTCGTCGACGTCGGCGGCCGCCGCGGTCGTGGTCGAATCGTCGTCGGCCGCATCGTCACCGCCGCAGCCGACCAGGCCGACGAGACCGACGAATGCGAGCGGGACGAGGTATGCGTTCCTGCGGCGAGACATCTGCGCGACGCTAACGGTGGCCTGGGCGCGGCGGGCGGCGGCAAAGACCGGGTACGGGCGGTCGATGCCGGGGTAGGGAGCGCCCATGATCGACTCGGACGATCCTGGTCGTGCTGAGGACGAGGAACCGGATGAACCGGAGGAGCCGGAGGACGGCGCCGCGAACGACGCCGAACGCCGCTACGGCCGCGACGAGTCCCCCGCGTGAAGCGGGCGACGATGCCGCTCCCGCACCTCGGAGACGTCGATGGTGCCGTCGTGCTGACGCTGCCGGCCGATGAGCGCTTCGCCTCGGTCGCTCGTGGGGCCGCCGTCTCGTGCGCATCGCTGGAGTCGTTCGACGTCGACGACCTGGTCGACGTCCGCCTCGTCGTCGACGAGGTGTTCAACGCCCTCGCTGTGCTGGGTCATGGCACCGTGACGCTCGAGCTCTCGTTGCGCCGCGCCGCGCTCGGCATCGTGGCCTCGGCACCCAGTGCCGGTCGATCGACCTGGGCGAGCCCCGAGCTGGCGCCGACGCGCCGCATCATCGGAGTGCTGTGCACGGCCGCCGCCTTCGGCGTCGCCGACGCCACGGTGTGGTTCGAGGGCGAACTGCGCCCGCTCCCCCGGATGACCTCGAACTAACTGCCGGGCCCGGGCGGACGTCCATCCGGGTCGCCGTGCGCCCCGTCGTCGGTCGAGCGGCGACCGCCGTCCTCGTGGGCGGCGGCATTCTCGGGGTTCTTGCGGTTGAGGAAGAACCAGGCGACCACGGCGACCGTGGCGACGACGCCGGCCA
>JBPCJL010000328.1:0-13879 GCA_051005355.1 Ilumatobacteraceae bacterium | reverse complement strand
GTCGAAGACCCTCGAGCAGCAGTTCCTGCTCTCGGTCAGCCACGACCTGCGGACGCCGCTGACGTCGATCCACGGTTACGCGGAGGCGATCGACGACGGCACGGCGACGGACGCGCCGGCTGCGGCCCGGGTGATCCTGGCCGAGTCGGCGCGCCTCGAGCGACTGGTCGCCGACCTGCTCGACCTCGCCCACCTCGACGGCCGGAGCCTCGCCATGCATCCGATCCCCCACGACCTGCGCGCCGACGCCCTGGCCGCCGTCGAGGCCGCATCGGCCCCCGCCGCTCGGGACGGCATCGAGATCGTCCTCGCGCCGGGCCCGGACGTGGCCGTGCATGCCGACCCGGCTCGAGTCCACCAGCTCCTCGCCAACCTCCTGGACAACGGCCGGAAGTTCGCTCGTTCACGCATCGAGGTGCACGTCTCGGAGGACGCCGACGGCGGCGTCGTGCGGGTCGACGACGACGGGCAGGGGATCGCGCCCGACGATCGGCCGCACGTGTTCGATCGGCTGTACGTGACCAGACAGCGTCCCGTCCGGGCCGAGATCGGCTCCGGCCTGGGGCTGGCGATCGTCCGCCAGTTGGCCGAAGCGATGGGCGGGACGGTCGGGGCCGACGCAGCGCCGATCGGCGGCGCCCGGATGGAGGTCCGCCTGCCCGTCCCTCACACTTCGCTGACATCTCCGTGATGAGGTAGGTGGCGTGGACGCCGAAGCGACGCGCCAGGCCGTCGCCCACCTCCTGCGTCGGGCCGCCTTCGGCGGGCACGCCGACGAGATCGACGCGCTCGCCGCCAAGGGGTACGCCGCCGCCGTCGATGCCGTCTGCGACTTCTCGAGTGCCGACGCGGCGGCCGACGCCATCGCACCACCGGAGTTCGACACCGCCGGATACCTGGCCGCCAGGGCCACCGCGGACGAGTCGGCCCGGCAGACGGCCCGTCAGCGTGCCGCCGAGGAGCGCCGCGCGCTGGTCCTGTGGTGGCTGCAGCGGATGGTCCAGGCCGACCACCCGCATCGCGAGAAGTCGGCGCTGCTCTGGCACGACCACTTCGCGACGAGCATCCAGAAGGTCAAGGTGGCCGAGCTGATGCACCGCCAGCGGGCTGCGTTCTACGACCTCGGACACGTGCACTTCGACGAACTGCTGACCACGATGGTCAGCGACCCGGCGATGCTGATCTGGCTGGACGGCCGCGAGAGCACGGTCAAGGCACCGAACGAGAACTTCGCCCGGGAGTTCTTCGAGCTGTTCACGCTGGGTCACGTCGCCGGCCACCACGCAGTGCCAGACGATCACAGCCGCACCGCCCACGATGACGGCCCGCCGTACACCGAGCGCGACGTGGCCGAGGCGGCCCGAGCCTTCACCGGCTGGCGGTTCGGCCGCACGGAGGCCGGTCCGGTGCTCGATCCACGGCGCCACGATGCGGGCACGAAGACCGTGCTCGGCCGGACCGGGCAGCTGGGCGGTGAGGACGTCGTCGCACTCGCAACGGCACACCCAGCGTGTGCGCCGCACGTCGTCGCCCGCCTGTGGAGCCGCGTCGCCCGGCCCGCCGGCCCAGACGACGAGGTCGTCGTGGAGCTGGCCGAGAGCTTCGCTGCCGACCTCGACCTCGGCGCCCTGCGCCGACGGATGTTTGAGCATGCCGACTTCCTCGCCGCATCGACGCGCACGGCGCTGCTCAAGACGCCGGTCGAGCTGGTGGTCGGTTCGGCCCGCGCGCTGCGCGTGTCGCTCGACCGCCGCTACCTGCGCGTCCTGGCCGCCCTCGGTCAACTGCCCTTCAGCCCGCCCGACGTCGCCGGCTGGCCGGCCAACGAGGGCTGGCTGTCGACATCGTCGGCACTGACCCGGGTGCACCTCGGCCATACGATGGCGGCCGAGGCCGACCTCTCGACGGTGGAGGGCCTGGCCGCAGCTCGGCGACCCGAGGCGCTGGCCCGGCTGCTGGGCGTGGCCGAGTGGAGCCGCACGACCCGTGCTGCGCTGTTGGCCGCCGACGAGCCGATCGCCTCCCTCACCGTGGCCCTCGCCGCCCCCGAGCACCTCCTCGCCTGAGCATCGGAAGGAAGGTCGCACCGATCATGCCCATGGACCGCCGCACGTTCCTCCTCTCCGGCGCCAGCGCCGGGGTGCTGTTCGGCCTGCGCCCACACGTCGCCAGCGCTGCGGGTGGCGGTGCCATTGCCGGGTCGGCGCCGGCCGTCGCCGGAGATCCTCGGCTCGTCGTGGTCACGCTGCACGGCGGCAACGACGCCCTCAACACCGTCGTGCCGATCGACGACCCGGCCTACGCCGCCGCCCGCGGCGCGTTGGCCGTCGACCCGGAGGCAGCCCACGACCTCGGTGACGGCTACGCCCTGCACCCGGCGCTGGCCGGCGGCAAGGCGCTGTGGGACGCGGGACAACTCGCCGTGGTGCACGGCGTCGGCTTCCCGAGCCTCGACCGCAGCCACTTCCACTGCATGGACGTGTGGCAGGCCGGTGACGAGGAGGAGCTGGGGACGGGCTGGCTCGGCCGCTGGCTCGACGAGGTCAGCGACGACCCGCTCGATGCCGTGGCGGTCGGGCGGAGGCTGCCGCTGGCGCTGCGCGGGTCCCGCCGGTCGGCGGCGGTCGTGCCGGTCGGTCCGTTCGTCCTGCCGGGCGACGATGCCCTCCGTCGATCCATCACTGCCATCTCTCGCCCCGAACGGGGCCGTCCACCGCTGGCCGCCCTGGTGGCGTCGTCGACGAACGATCTGCTGTCCGTGGTCGACACCGTCGGTCCGCTGGTGGCCCCAGGCCCGACGATGGGTGCGGGCGACGAAGAGGGAGGGGCCGCCGGCGGCACGGCCAGTGCCGACTCAGGTGGGTTGGCCGGTCAGCTGGCTGTGGTTGCCGACCTGATCGAGGCCGATGTGCCGACACGGGTGTTCGGCGTCGAGCTGGGCGGCTTCGACACCCACGCCAACCAGGCCGGGACGCACGCCGCGCTGCTGACCGAGCTCGACGGCGCACTGGCGTCGTTCGTCACCAGGATGGGTGGGCGGCCCGTCACCGTGGTCGTGTTCAGCGAGTTCGGGCGGCGGGTCAAGACCAACGGCAGCGCCGGCACGGACCACGGCGGGGCGGGCACGGTGCTGCTGGCCGGCCATGTCCGGCCGGGCTCCCACGGCGACCCGCCGCCGCTCGACCGGTTGGACGGCGGCGACCTGGCGACGACGGTCGACTTCCGATCCGTCTACGGCGGGCTCCTCGAAGGCGTGCTCGGCGTCGACGCCGCCGACGTGCTGGCTGCGGCCCCCAGACCGCTGGCGCTGGTGCCCTGACCGGGGTGGAGACGCGACAGGAGGGGAGCGCCGTGCGCTCCCCTCCTGCCTGTTGACTGGGTGCTGGCGAACCTGTTGATGCCGGTGGGACGAGGCCCGGCGGTTCGGATCAGCGGAAGTTGGCGTGGTTTCGCCAGGCGGTCCAGCCTGCCGGCCTAGCGGCCAACCACCTCCAGGGTCCCGTACGAACAATCACTCATGTGGTGGACCACCTCCTTCCTCTGGTGGGACCAGTCAATCACATCCACCGCCCCCCGCAACGGCCGTTTGGCCCAGCCGCCGAAACGCGTTCTGACGAAGATTCGGTGTCGTTTTCGACACCGATCGCGCCATGGAAGTTGCCGTCGTCACCAGAACGCCGTGCCGGGTTCGCCCTTGAAGGGCCCGACGACCTCGTCGGTGATCCAGCCGCCGTAGAAGCCACCGGCCTGGGGCCGCACGACCTCGCCGTCGACCAGACACCGGTCCACGCGCGCCGGGTAGAACGACACGGCGCCGCGCATGCCGACGAACGGTGCCGTCGGTCGCTCGTACGACCACGCCGCCGCGTCCTCGACCCGCCCTCCGGCGACCACCGTCCAGTACGTCGCCGGCCCCTTCCACTCGCAGAAGGATGAGCCGGGCGCCGGCTGCAGCACGCCGTCGGCGACGTCGTCGCGCGGCACGTAGTACGCCGGTGGATGGCTGGTCTCGCACACCCGCCAGGCGCGATGCGTCTCGGCGATCACGACGCCGCCCAGCTCGACGACGACGTGGCGGTCGGTCTGCTCGAGCGACGGCGGGCGAGGGTAACCCCAGACCGACTCCTGCCCGGGACCGGGCTCGACGCGCGATCTCGGGCCCATTCAGATCGTGTAGGCGAGGTTGGAGGCGATCCGCTCGCCGAGTTCGGCGTCGCCGTCGATCTCGATGTGGTCACGCAGGGTCCCCGGCTCCGCCCGCCCACCGGCGAGGCGGGCAAACACCCCGACTGGCATCCGCACCGTGACCGTCGCCGGGCCCGACAACTCGTCCACCACGACCGCGCGCGCGTCGTCTTTCGCCTCGCGCTCGACGTTGATCGTGCGACCGGCCGCACCGGTGAGTTCGAGTGCCACTCGCGAGCCGGGTGGGGCGGCGGCTCGCTTCCCGACGACGAAACCCATCGCCACGGCCATCTCGTCGAGCGCCAGCTCGACTGGCGCGCCGCCGTCGCCACCGGGCCAGTCGACGGCCACCCTGATGTCCTGCTCGTGCAGCCAGCAGTCGAACACCCGGATGCGCATGAACCGCCCGTAGGTGTCCTTGCCCGCCGGCGTGAACCCCTCTGCGCCCCACGCGTTCGTGTCCATGCTGCGCAGCACGGCGAGCCGCTCGGCCGTGCACTGCCGAAACCGCGCGAGGATCGTCTCGGCCGGCATCGCGGCCATCGACACGACCCACTGCTCGTTGAACCGGCCGATGTCGTTGCGCACGTGGGCGGCGGCAGGGATCTCCACCTCTGGTGCGGCGTCGCCGAGCAGCATGGACTCGGTCCCGATGAGGTGCGCCACCACGTCCTTGACCCGCCACCCGGGCAGCGGCGTGGACGCCAACCATTGCTCGTCGGTCAAGCCGCTCAGCAGTTCGTCGAGCTGTCGCCACTCCGCCTCGAGGGCGGCAATGGCCAGGTCCTGCGGCACGTTGACGTTCACGGTGTCGGGTTCTGGATCGTGCGCCAGTCCCGTGCCGTGAGGTACGGCTCGAACGTCTCGGCGATGCGGGCCAGGTCGGCCGGCGCCTTGGGACGCTGGATCTCGTAGAGCGTCCCGAAGCGCAGCCAGCCGAGGACGTGCTCCCAGAGCGCCAGCGCGTCGTCGCCGGTCGGCGGATCGACGACCACCGGTCCGAACAGGCACTGGCCGTCGGGGAAGAAGAGCGTCGGCACGCCGAACGCGCCGGCAGCCACGACGCGCCCGTGCTCAACGCGCACGTCGTCGTGGGTGGTCGGATCGGCCAGGGCGTCGGCGACGACGCTCGGACCGTCGAGGCCGAGCTCGGTCAGCAGCGCTTCGGCGACGTCGCGGCGGTGCGGCTGACGGCCCTCCTCGTGCAGCGCCCGGCCCGCCCGCTCGTACCACGCGTCGAGCAGCGCCGGGTCCTTCCGCCGCAGCAGCGCGCCGATGCGCAGCATCGACCACCCGTAGGACCACTCGCGCTCCCACGGGTGCTTCTTGCCCTCGACCCGGTTGATCTCCTCCAGGCTGAAGAAGCGCCACCGCACGTCGAGGCCGGTCCGGTCGCGCACCTCGCGGACCCAGCGCGAGGTCTGGTACGCCCACGGGCACATCACGTCGAAGTGGAAGTCGACCCACTGGACATCGGCAGACCCCATCGCGCCATCCTGCCTGCTCCGGTCCGGGCTGGTGACAGCGGACGGGGGCGCTGGCGCGAATCAGCCCGAAGTCGGTCCGCAGCTGCCACAATGCCGCCCGTGATCGCGCGGGTGGGCACGGCGGTCGCGGCCGTCTTGACGAGCATCTGCCTGCCGACGTCGACAGCCACCGCTGCCGAGTGCGCCGTCGATGCCACGGCAGAGTCCTTGGACGCATTCTTCGGCGCGGACGACGCGGCGGGCCTCGCCGGAGCAGACGGTCCCAAGGTCACCGACCTGCAGGACGGACGCTTCCTCTGGTTGTTCCAGGACAACTTCCGCGGCGATGGAGCGCAGCTTGCCCACGAGGGTTTCGCCCACAACCGCGCGCTCGTCCAGACCGGCAATTGCTTCGAGCTGCTCGACGATCCAGGTGGACCCGGAAACTCATGGATCGGATCGTGGGTGGAAACGATCTGGGTGGAGTGGTTCTGGCCGCTCGACGCCGAGATCGGCGCCGACGGCCACCTGTACGTGTTCCTCGCCTACATGCGTGACCCCACCACCACGCGCGACGGCCGTGGCGCCCAACCGGTCGAGACGTGGCGTGCGAAGTACTCACTTCCGGACCTCGAGTTCGTCGACCTCGAGCCTGCGGCCGAGCCGTCGTCCTCGCTCTTCGGCTACTCGATCGTCTCCGACGACTCGTGGAGCTACTTGTACGGAAACTGCCATCGCCACTTCCTCGAGGACACCGAACTCGGGTTCGACGCCACCTGTTCACCGCACGCCTACCTCGCGCGTGTGCCGCGCGGGCACTTTGACGATGCCCCTGAGTACTGGACCGGCAGCGGCTGGTCCGCGCAGTTGGGTGATCGCCGCCCCGTCCTCACCGGTGCAGACTCCATGCCGTTGTCGGTCGAACGGTTCGGCAACACCTACGTCGCCGCCGCGGACGAGGGCGATTGGTACGGCTCCGACCTCGTCATCCGGACCGCCAGCCGGCCGGAGGGCCCATGGTCGGAGGTCCTGCGGTACACCCCTGCGACCAAGTGCGGAGAACGTTGCAACAACTACGCCGCAGTCGTCCTCCCGAGGCTCCAAGGCGACAAGGTCGTCGTGGCGCTGTCGAACAATGCATGGGTCTGGGACGACGCCATCGAGCAGGCGTCGGTGTACCGCATCGGCCTGCACGCGCTCGATGTACCAGGCGTCAACGCCGCCGTCGCCGCAGCGCCACCGCCGGCGCCGGCCGACGCAGCGGCGTCCGGCCAGCAGGTCCTGTCCGCGCCTGGTGAGGACCCCGCCGCCGCGGACGTCACCACACCGGCCGTCCTCGGGTTGACCGTCTCGGTCGAGCGGGAGCACCCGCTGTTCGCGGCCGTTCGGACGATCGTGCTGGTCACGTCGGTCCTGACGATCATCGCGGCATCGCTCGGGTTGGCGTCGATGCTGCGCCGCTCGAGCCGGCAGCGCCGAACGGACGCGCTGGCGCGACTGCGGACGAGGGGAGCCGTCCGCCGCCACTGCCGGCCGACGCCGAGCGGTCGCCCTACGCCCTCGCCGAGCGGGCTCGGGGAGACTGTGCCGGACCGTCGCCATGTGGCGACGGCCAGGGCGTCGCTGACCCGATCGGCGGCCGGACGACAGTTGTAGGTCAGCGGAGGTCGGCCACGTCGTCGCCCGGCGCCTGCGGCCCGACGGCGCCGATGGCGTCGAGGTACGCCAGGTGCGCCTCGACCACCTCGACGGCGTCGACGTCGTCGAGCAGCTCGACCTCGGCCCGCTCGGCCTCCGCGAACAGGTAGGCGGTCAAGCTGTCCTCGTCGATCACGGTCGGCGTGAAGATGTCCTGCCGGCGATCGACCACGTCGACCGGCTGGAGACCCTTGGCGTGCAGCCACCGCAGGTGGATGATCAACAGCTGCTCCAGCTCGGTCGGCGTCAGGCGGGCCTGGGTGTGCGGGGGGACGCGATCGGCGACGAAGTCCACGGCTTCGTTGAGCCGATAGACGACGCGTGGGGCGACGGCATCGAGCCGGTGGGCCTCTCGTCCGACGACGACCGCGGCGATGACGAACACGGCCACGACGGCGACGGCGGCGAACACCCAGGTCACCGGCTCCATCGCCGGTCCACCCTACGAACTGTCCTGGGCGATCGACCGGTTCAAGTCGTTTGCGGAGGACAGAGTGGACTAGGTAGACCAGGTTGGTATGACGAAGACCGTGAACGTGCACGAAGCGAAGACGGAGCTGTCGAAACTGCTCGTGGAGGTGGAAGCCGGTGAGGACGTCGTCATCGCCCGTCGGGGCACGCCGGTGGCCCGACTCGTCAAGTACGAGCGCAAGCAGCGCGCGCCGTGGGGATCCCTGAAGTTGCCGGGACCGATCGACCCGTCGGCGTTCGACCCGATGACTGACGACGAGCTGCGGGAGTGGGGCTTGCTCTGAAGCTGCTCCTCGACACGTCGACGCTGATCTGGATCACCGTAGAACCCGGCCAAGTGTCGAGCGCGGCCCGTGCCGAGCTGGACTCGGCCGGCAACGAGCTATGGGTGTCCGCGGCGTCGGCTTGGGAGATCGCCACGAAACATCGTCTCGGTCGTCTCGAGCACGCCGGGCCGCTCGTCACAGGGTGGAGCGAGCAGCTCGAGCGATTCAGCTTCGACTGCCTGCCCGTCACCGATCGGCACGCCCTTCGCGCCGGCAGTTACGAGATCGATCACGCTGATCCGTTCGACCGCATGATCGCCGCTCAGGCCGAGCTGGAGCAGATGACGGTGGTGGCGATCGACCGGGCCTTCGACCTCTTCCCGGTCAGGCGCCTCTGGTGACGAGCGGTCAGACGGCGCTCGGGTGCCTGGCCCGGGCCAGGGCGGCGGCGGTCGGGCGCAGTCGGAACTCGTCGATGCTGCGGCCGAGCTCAGACCGCGGGAGGGACCGGCGGCTGGCGAGGAGTCGTTCGTACTGCGCCAACCCGGTGGAGCCGAGCACCTCGGCGTAGCGATCGGCGGCCCGGACGAAGCCGTCGAGCTCGCCGTCCACCGCCATCGCGAACAGCCAGTCCGCCAGCTCCAGCGGGTCCGGGCGGGCCTTGGCGCAGGCCCGCAGGTGCAGGTCGTCGAGTCGGCCGACGAGCCCTCCGAGCGGTGTGAGGTCGTCGATGTCGGGGCAGCTGTCCGACAGGTGGTTCAGGGCCTGCCGGCACAGCTCGATCACGCCGGCGAAGTCCCCGACATCGAACAGCGGCTCGATCTGGTCGATCAGCTCGTGCACGGGCGTCGACCAGCACGACGGCGACCGCTGCTGGACGCGCGGCGCTGCGGCCCGTCGGGCGGGGAAGGGGATGATGGTTGCGTTCATGTCCAGGAGCATGAACGCGGGGTGTCACAGTCAACGGGCTGCGGCGAGGCGACCGCCCGGTCGGGCTACAGGCCGATGCGCTGAGCCAGCAGCTCTCGATGGTACGTCGGGTCGCCGAACAGCAGCTCCGAGCTCTTGGCCCGCTTGAAGTACAGGTGGGCCGGGTGCTCCCACGTGAAGCCGATGCCCCCGTGGATCTGGATGTTCTCGGCCGCGGCGTGGAAGTACGCCTCCGAGCAGTAGGCCTTGGCCAGCGACGCCACCGACGGCAGCTCCTCGTTCATCTCGCTGGCGCACCACATGCCGTAGTAGGCGGCCGACTTCGCCGACTCCACCTCCAGCAGCATGTCGGCGCACTTGTGCTTGATCGCCTGGAACGAGCCGATCGGGCGGCCGAACTGGACGCGCACCTTGGCGTACTCGACGGCCATGTCGAGCACCTTTTGGGCCCCACCGACCTCTTCGGCGGCCAGGCCGACGGCGACCAGGTCGAGCACGCTCGCCAACGTCGCCCAGCCCTCGCCGTCCGCGCCGATGAGCCGGGCTGGCGTGCCCTCGAAGTCGAGCTTGGCCTGCTTGCGCGTCTGGTCCATCGTCGACAGCGGGGTGCGCGTGAGACCTGCGGCGTCGCCTTCGACGGCGAACAGGCTCACGCCCTGCGGCGTGCGGGCGGCAACGATGATCAAGTTGGCCGTGTGCCCGTCGAGCACGAAGCTCTTGGTGCCGGACAACATCCACCCGTCGCCCTCCGCCGTGGCCTCCATCGTGATGCCGGCCTCGTCCCACTTTCCGGACGGCTCGGTGAAGGCAACGGTGGCGATGGTCTCCCCGCTGGCGATCCCCGGCAGGTAGTCCTTCTTGGCCGCATCGTCGCCGCTCAGCAGCAGCGTGTTGGCGGCCAGCACGACGGTCGAGAAGAACGGCGCGCACAGGAGGGAGCGGCCCATCTCCTCGAGCACGATGCCGAGCTCGACGTAGCTGAACCCTGACCCGCCGAACTCCTCGGGCACGTGCAGCCCCTGCAACCCCATCTGCTCAGCCATCTGCGACCAGACGGCGGTGTCGTAGCCCGCCTCGGTCTCCATCTGCTCGCGGACCGCCGACTCCGGGCTCTTGGAGTCGAGGAAGGCACGGACGGTCTTGCGCAGCTCGTCCTGTTCGTCGGTGAAGGCGAAGTTCATGCCGTCACGCTCGCGCCCCTTGACCGAGTCGCGCCACTCTGCTTGTGTACACATGTGTCCACGGCCACGATCCGAGCCCTGCGCGCCGACCTGGCCGCCGCCATCCGCCGGGCCGGTGGTGGCGAGCGCATCGTGGTCACCGTCGGCGGCCGGCCGACGGCACAGCTCGCTCCGCTCGACGACCGAGCGCCGGACCTGGCGCGGATGATCGCCGGCGGCGCCGTCCTCCCAACGCGTCGCACCACGCCGTGGCGACCCCCGGCACCGGTCGCCGTGTGGCCCGGTGTGCGGCTCGACCGCGCTCTCGCCGAGGTCCGCGGGTGACCGTCGCGCTGGACACGTCGGCGCTGCTGGCGCTGTCGATCGACGGTGCGGCGCGGCCGCTCGTGCTGGCTGCCATGGACGACGACCCGGTGTGGTCGACCTCGGCGCTGGCCCTCAGCGAGGCGCTGCCGACGATCGACCGCCTGACCGACGAGACCGACCTGCGCAACGACCTGGAAGACGGTGTCCGCCTGACGTGGGACCACCTCCACGTGGTCCCGGTCGATCAGCGGTGCCTCGACGAAGCGGCGGCGCTGGCCAGGGCGCAACCGCTGCGCCTGATGAGCGCCATCCACCTGATCGCGGCGGTGCGCATGCCGCCGCCCGTGCGGTTCGTCACGTTCGATCCCGCCCAGATCGGCGTCGCCCTGTCCGTCGGTCTCGACGTCGTCTCGGCATGACGGCGACGGCGGACTGGCACACTGACCCGATGGCTGGCAACCCCACTCACACGTTGCACTGGGTCAACGCCGACGTCGAGGTGCACAAGCTCGTCGTCGGTCCATACGACAACAACGTCTTCGTCGTGCGCTGCCGCCGCACCGGGGATGCCGTGCTGATCGACGCGGCGAACGAGCATGAACAGCTGCTCGAGTTGTGCCGGCGCCTCGGCGTCCGCCGCGTCCTCGAGACGCACGGCCACTGGGACCACATCCAGGCGGTCGCGGCCATCCGCGAGGCGGGGTACGAGGTCGCCGTCACGAAGCTCGACGCGCCCATGTTGAAGGACGTCGGCTACGACCTGTTCCTGGACGACGCCGAGGTGATCGAGGTCGGTCGGCTGCGCCTCGACGCCATCCACAACCCCGGCCACACGGCCGGGTCGATCTCCTTCGCCGTTCGTGGCACGCCGCTGCTGTTCACGGGCGACACCCTGTTCCCGGGCGGGCCGGGCAACACGAAGCCCGACGACGCCGACTTCGGCACCATCATCCGGTCGATCGAGGAGCGACTGTTCACGTTCCCGGACACCACCGTCGTGCTGCCGGGCCACGGCGTGGACACCACCATCGGCGCCGAGCGACCTCACCTGGACGAATGGATCGTCAGAGGCTGGTGAGCCGGACCTCGACGAAAGGTGAGCGGTGAGGGGACTCTATGCCCCCTCACCTCTCACCTCGCCACCGCTGGTCCGAATTAGCACTACGGCGGTAGGGAGAATTGCTCACGGCCGACGCGTAGACTGGCCACCGTGACCACGGGTCCGGAGCTGTTTCGCGTCGACGAGCTGTGGGTGGCGCCAACCCCCGACGCCGCCGGCGGATCGACGGACGCAGGCGAACCGATCCTGAAGGGCCTCGACCTCCTGGTCCACGCCGGCGAGATCCACGCCATCATGGGCCCCAACGGCTCGGGCAAGAGCACGCTGGCAGCCACGCTGATGGGCTCGCCCGAGTACCAGGTGCAGTCGGGGACCATCACCTACCGCGGCGACGACGTGACGAAGTGGCCGCCGGATGAGCGGGCGAAGGCCGGCATGTTCCTCGCCTTCCAGTACCCCCAGGAGATCCCCGGCGTCTCGGTCATCCAGTTCCTCCGCCAGGCGCTGTCGGCGCGCAAGGGGATCGACCTGTCGGTGCTCGAACTGCGCGTGTCGGCGATGGAGTGGATGCAGCGCCTTGGCATGGACTCGTCGTTCGTCGACCGCTACCTCAACGAGGGCTTCTCCGGCGGCGAGAAGAAGCGCAACGAGATCATGCAGCTTGCCATCCTCGAGCCGGCGCTGGCCATCCTCGACGAGACCGACTCCGGCCTCGACATCGACGCCCTGCGGATCGTCGCCAAGGGCCTGCGCGAGGTCAAGGCCGACCGGCCGGATCTCGGCGTGGTGCTGATCACCCATTACCAGCGCCTGCTCGACGAGCTGCGCCCCGATCACATCCACGTCCTCATCGACGGGCGCATGGTGGCCTCCGGCGGCATGGAGATCGTCGAACGCCTGGAGCGCGACGGGTACGAATACTTCCGACCGGCGGCCGTGGCGTCATGACTATGGACACGCTCGACACGCTCGACGTCGCCAAGACGAAGGCGCAGTTCCCGCTGCTGTCCGACACGATCGACGGGCTGCCGATCCACTACCTCGACTCGGCCAACTCGGCCCAGAAGCCGCACTCCGTGATCGACGCCATGTCGTCGTTCACTGCCCACCACTACGCGCCGATCAACCGCAGCGCCTATCGGCTGGCCGCCGAGGCCACCGACGCCTACGAGGCGGCCAGGGCCAAGGTGGCCCGCTTCGTCAACGCCGCCACGGCCGACGAGATCGTGTTCACGAAGAACGCCACGGAGGCGCTGAACCTCGTCGCCCAGTCGTGGGGGCGGGCCAACCTGCGCCAGGGAGACGTGGTCGTGCTCACCCACATGGAGCACCACGCCAACATCGTGCCCTGGCATCAGTTGGCGAGCGAGGTGGGCATCGGCCTGCGCTGGATCCCCCTCACCACGGACGGGCAGCTCGATCTCTCCGACCTCGATCGCCTCGTGGACGGGGCCAAAGTCGTGTCCGTGACGGCGATGAGCAACGTGCTCGGCACCCTCAACCCCGTCACGGACCTGTGTGCCGCGGCCCACGCCGCCGGCGCGCTGGCCGTCGTCGACGCCTGCCAGTTCGTGCCCCACAACGCCACCGACGTGCAGTCCTGGGGCGCCGACTTCGCCGCCTTCTCCAGCCACAAGATGTGCGGGCCGTCCGGCATCGGTGCGCTGTACGGCCGGGCCGAGCTGCTCGATGCCACCCCACCATTCCTGGGCGGCGGGAACATGATCGCCGACGTCCGCCTCGACGGGTTCACGTCGGCGCCGGTGCCCGCCAAGTTCGAGGCCGGGACGCCGCCGATCACGCAGGCCATCGGGTTCGGTGCCGCCGTCGACTTCATGGAGTCGCTCGGCATGGACGCCGTGCGGGCGCACGAGGTCGAGCTGACGTCATACGCCCTCGACACCCTGGCCGACCGCTTCGGCGACGACCTCGTCGTGCACGGGCCGCGCGACCTCGCGGTGCGCGGCGGCGTGCTCAGCTTCGCCTTCCGCGACCTGCACCCGCACGACGTGAGCCAGGTCCTCGACCAAGCCAACGTGTGCATCAGGGCCGGCCACCACTGCGCCAAGCCCCTGATGCGGTTGCTGGGCGTGGCGGCCACGGCGCGGGCCAGCTTCTACCTGTACAACGATCGTGACGACGTCGATGCGCTGGCCGACGCGCTCAACGGCGCATCCGACATCTTCGGCTTCTAGCAGAGGGAACCATGCCCGGCCTCGAAGACCTCTACCGCGAGATCATCCTTGACCACTACCGCACACCGCGCAACCGTGGCGAGCTGGCGACTCCGCCGGCCGTCGCCGCCCAGGGCCACAA
>JBPCJL010000327.1:0-5594 GCA_051005355.1 Ilumatobacteraceae bacterium | reverse complement strand
CCGGGCCTTCGGCCCTACGCTCGACCCGGGCTCTCATGCTCACTGCGGTCGGGAGCCAAGAGCGTTAGTCCCCTCAATCCATCGTTGCGGTTCGTCTCTTGAACCCGCAGAGTCCGCGGCGGTGCCTCTCCGTCGTCGTGCCGTGCTTCAACGAATCGCGCACGGTCGCCGAGGTCATCGCCAAGGTGCTGTCGTCGCCATGGGTAGCCGAGATCATCGTCGTCGATGACGGCTCGACGGACGGCACCGCGGAGGTGCTGGGTCCGATGTCGGACCCTCGGTTGCAGGTGCTGCGCCATGAGCGCAACGCGGGCAAGGGCGCCGCCCTGCGCACCGGGTTCGCCGCCGCCCGCGCCGACTACGTGATCGTGCAAGACGCCGACCTCGAGTACGACCCGAGCGAGTACACGGTCATGCTCGAGCCGCTCGAGTCGGGCCACGCCGACGTGGTGTTCGGCTCCCGCTTCCTCTCTGGTCGACCGCACCGCGTCCTGTACTTCTGGCACTCGCTCGGGAACCGGGCACTGACCCTGCTGTCCAACATGTTCACCGACCTCAACCTGACCGACATGGAGACGTGCTACAAGGCCTTCCGCCGCGAGGTGGTCGAACAGTTCGAGCTCGAGGAGGACCGCTTCGGCGTCGAACCGGAGATCACCGCCAAGGTGGCGCGCGGTCGGTGGCGCATCTACGAGGTCGGCGTCGCGTACGCCGGGCGCACCTACGCCGAGGGGAAGAAGATCGGCTGGCGCGACGGGTTCAGGGCCCTGGTCTGCATCGTGCGCTACTCGCCCATCGGCGAACGGCTGCGCAGGAAGCGGGCGCCTCGCAAGAGCGTCTCGCGCCCGACCGTCACCCGCCCGACGGCCGGTCCGCCGGCTGGCGCCGCAGCGACAGGAGATCGCGCAGGCCCCACCTCGTCACCAGCACCATCGACTCCACCACGATCCGTCCGGACATCTTCGAGCGCCCGTAGCGCCGATCGGTGAACACGATCGGCGTCTCCATCACCCGCCCGCCGCGGCGCACGAGTCGCCGCACCAGCTCGGTGAGGAAGGCGTAGCCCTCGGCCGTGGTCGTCGCCGGCTCGATGGCCCGCAGCGCATCGGCCCGATAAGCGCGGTAGCCCGAGGTGCAGTCGCGGACCTGCAGGCCGAGCACCAACGAGGTGTAGCGGTTGCCGAACCGGGACAGCAGGCGGCGGTGCAGGGGCCAGTCGACGGTCGCTCCGCCCGGGACGTAGCGACTGCCGATCGCCGCGTCGGCGCCGGCATCGATCAACGCCAGCAGCTCCGGCAGGACAGCCGGATCGTGGGAGAAGTCGACGTCCATCGACACGACGACCTCGTAGCCCTCGTCCAGGGCGATGGCGAAGCCCTGCCGGTAGGCGCTGCCGAGACCCTGCTTGCCGGGCCGGCGGAGCAGCTTGATCTGCCCCAGGTCGGAAGCCGCCTCCTCGACCAGGATCGCGGTGCCGTCGGGGCTGTTGTCGTCGACCACTAGGACGTCGGCTTCCGGAACCTCGCGGCGAACGGCAGCCAACAGGCGCGCCACGTTCTCGCGCTCGTTGTAGGTGGGCAGCACCACCACGACCCGCATCGAGGCAGGCTACTTCTCGGTCGATCGACGCCGGCGGCTCATGACCACCTGGTGGAAGACGCGCAGCACGCCGAGCGCCGACGCGTCCCAGGTCAGCGTGCGGGCGCGAGCCAGGGCGGCGTCGGCCAGCCGGCCGCGTCGCCCGGCGTCGGACAGGACGTCGGCCAACGCAGCACCGAGCCGGTCTGGTGCGGCCAGGATCCCGGTGGATCCGTCGACGACGGAGCACCGGTGGCCGCGGATGTCGGTGGCCACCGCCGGCGTCCCGCACGCCGCGCCCTCGGTCAGCGACAGCCCCCAGCCCTCGGCGAGCGAGGCGCTCGCCACCACCCAGGCCCGGCGGTACTCGGCGCGCAGCGCGTCGCGCGGCAGGTGGCCGGCGAAGTCGACCCACCCGTCGGCGTGGTGGTCGGTGGCCCAACGGGCCAGGTGTTCGCGCTCCGGCCCGTCACCGACCAGCCGGAGGCGCAGGTCCGGCACCCGCCGGCGGGCCTCGTGAGCTGCTTCGAGCAGCAGACCGAACCGCTTCACCGGCGCCATCCGTGCGACCGCGACCACCGACGGGTACGGCGTCTTGTCACCACCGGGCGAGAAGAACGGGTCGACTCCGTTGTCCACGGCGGTCACCCGGTCGGGCCGGAATCCGAGCTCGACCAGCTCGTCGCGCGTGGCCGCCGACGGGGTGACCGTTTCGCCGCGGCGGTAGAACGGCGGCGCCAGGCGGGCCTCGAGGAACCGGCCGGCACCGGCCAGCGGTGGTGGCATCAGCTGGTCCCACATGGGCCCGTGGACGTGGTGGAGGATGGTCAGGTGGGGCCGGCGATACCACACCGGCGAGAACCACGGAACCCCGTTCCACACCTCGATCAGCGCTTCCGAGCGGCCCATCCGCCCGGTGAGCTCCGACACGACGGTGCGGGGGAAGACCGTGTACCGGCTGCCGCGTCGAACGACGTCGTAGCCGTTGCGGCGATCCTCGGCCGGCAGGCCGCGGGCGGCCGACGTGCGGTGCACGATGTCGAGCCCGGCGGCGGCCCAGCGGCGCATGAACTCGTCGGCGTGGACCTCGGACCCCCCGGCGTCGGGGTCGTCGAGGTCCCGCCAGGCCAGCACGTGCACCCGCCGCACGCCGGCGGCCACCACGTCGTCGACCAGCGACTGGATGGTGGTCGGCACGACCGCAGGACGCTACCGACGGTGCCTCGGCACGGCAGACTGTGGGGTGTGGAGGAGCGCATCGCCCGTGTGAGCCCGGAGGACCGTCGACGCTTCGAACGCCAGGCCGCCGCGTTGAAGGAAGCCGAGACCGACGACGAGGGCACGCCCGAGTGGCGGGCGATGATGATCGCTTCCATCAACGAACGGCGCCGCAAGCGCGGCTTCGCGCCGCTGAAGGACTGGTGGGAGAACAAGGGCGAACTGGAGTTTCGCGAGCATGCCCGAGCCCGCGGACTACTCATCCCACTTCGCTGACCGCCTTCGGGAGCTTGGTATCGAGCCGGTGCTCATTGGCGCACTCGCGGCCAACGAGTACCGCCAGGTCGCTCGCCTGACGACCGACGTCGATTTCCTCGCCCGTTCGCTCAGCGGTGTGGCGGAGGCAATGGAGGCTGACGGATTCGAGGTCAGGACGATGGCGGAACCAGGCGGGCTGCCGTACCTCTTGTTCATCCGCGGAAGTGGAATTCGAGTCGACGTGATCGCCGCTCAGACCGAGTATCAGATCGGGGCTCTCGAACGCGCTGTCGACGGTGTCCTGACGGTCGAGGACGTGATCATCCACAAGTTGATCGCATGGCGGTCGAAAGATCAGGCCGACATCGAACAGATCTTGGCGGCCGATCCTGAACTGGATGTCGCGTACCTCGAGCTCTGGGCGGACGAGTGGGGCGTCGAAGACCGCTGGGAAGAGGCCCAGCGCACGTTCGGCTGACCGGCGGTCGTGCCGGCGCGCCGGGGCCGAAGGCGCCGGAACCTAAGCTCGCTCCCTTCCATGCCGCCGTTCCCTTCGCCGCGCGCCGTCGCCGAGTTCAGCGACCGCCTGCTCGCGCACGACCTGCCGGAGCTGCCGGCTGATCGCCGCCGCGCCGCCGTCGACTTCGCCGGGCGGCGCATCGAGGGGCTGCCCTCGCCAGTACGGATCGGTGTCGGCCTGGTCGCCGCCACCACCAGCGGGCTCGGGCGCCTCGCTGGTCCCGGGCGCGTGGTCCGCTTCGCCGCCCGCCGGCCCGTGCCGGTGCTGAGCGAATACGTGCGCCTCGTGCGCTCGTTGGCCTACGCGTTCGTCTGGGAGACGTGGCCCGACACGGCTCCCGACGGCACGCCAGCCGCGACAGCACCGTGACCCTCGGTCGGGCATTGCAGGCCGACGTCCTGGTCATCGGGTCAGGGGCCGGCGGTGCGCCCACCGCGGCGCTGGCCGCAGAGGCCGGCCACGACGTCGTCGTGCTCGAGGAGGGCCCACTGGTCCGCCAGGGCGAGGTCGTGCCATTCTCCCTCGAGCAGATGGGCCGCCAGTACCGCGCCGGCGGGGTCACGCCGGCGCTCGGGTTGTCGTCGATCACCTACACCGAGGGCTGCTGCGCGGGCGGTGGCACCGAGATCAACAGCGGCCTCTACCGGCGGCCCCCGGCCGAGGTGCTCACGCGCTGGGGCCTCGACGACGACGCCGTCACCGAGATCTACGCCATCTGCGACCAGGTGGAGAAGGAGCTGTCGGTGCAGACGGTGCCCGGGGCCCAGCTCCCGGCCAGCGAGGCCTTGCGGCGCGGTGCCGCCGACCTGCACTGGCGACACGACGAGAGCCCGCGCTGGATGGAGTACCCCGCCGGGCCCGCCGCGTGGCAGGGGCGGCGGCGCTCGATGACCGAGACGTACCTCCCACGGGCCGAGGCCGCCGGCGCCCGTCTGCTCACGGGCCACCGCGTCGACCGCCTGATCTTCGACGCCAGCCGGGCCGTCCGGGCCGAGGTGACGACGGCCGACGGGACGCCAACCACGATCGACTTCCGGGACGTCTTCGTGTGCGGCGGAGCGATCCAG
The DNA here is from genome assembly GCA_051005355.1 of Ilumatobacteraceae bacterium. Lineage (GTDB taxonomy): Bacteria > Actinomycetota > Acidimicrobiia > Acidimicrobiales > Ilumatobacteraceae > JALZMG01. Next base: position 953 of record JBPCJL010000327.1, on the reverse strand, counting down.
ACACCGGCATTGCTGCAGCGCTCGGGCCGGCGACGCGGCATCGGTCGCACGCTGGCCGTGCACCCCACCGTCAAGTTGACCGCCCGCTTCGACGACGAGGTCAACGTGGCCGATGACGTCCCGGTGCACCAGGTCAAGGAGTTCGCGCCGGATCTCTCCTTCGGCGGGTCGGCCTCCAACCCCGGCCTCGTGGCGCTGGCGCTGAGCGACGCCTGGGACCGCTTCGGACCGGCCGTGACCGACTGGCGCCACCTCGCCATCTACTACGCCGCCATCACCAGCGTCGGTCGCGGTCGCGTCACCGCCGTGCCGGGGCTGCGCGACCCCGTCGTGACCTATCGCCTCACCCGCCGCGACAAGCAGCTCCTCGGCCAGGGGTTGGCCCGGCTGGGCCTTCTGCTGCTCGAGGCCGGGGCGACCGAGGTGTACCCGGCCTACCGAGGCGCGCCCGTCGTGCGACGGCCCGCCGACCTGGCCACCGTGCGGGCCACGTTCTCGGCCGGCCGGGCCAGCGTGATGACGGTCCACCTCTGCTCCACGGTCCCGTTCGGCGACAATGACACGGCGCCTGCGCACCCGTCGGGTCTGCTCAAGGCGACCACGAACGTGTGGGTGAACGATGCCTCGCTGCTTCCGGACGCGCCAGGGGTCAACCCCCAGGCGTCCGTCATGGCTGTCGCCATCCGCAACGTGCGCCAGTACCTCGAGGCACGCCGTCGACGCCTGGCGCCGACGGCCGCCGACAGATCCCGGCGCCGGACACCACCATCGTCACCGGCGCCGGCGGCTGGCTCGGTCGAGCCCTGCTGCACCGACTCATCGCCGACGGTCGATCGGTTCGCGCCCTCGTCACGGCCGCCGACGGTGCGGCCGACCTGCCCGCCGGGGTGGTGCCGGTCGTCGGCGACGTCCACAGGCCCGACGGCCTGACCGCCCTGTTCGCCGGCGCCGTC
>JBPCJL010000326.1:0-7150 GCA_051005355.1 Ilumatobacteraceae bacterium | reverse complement strand
CAGCCCGCCGGCGACCGGGTGTGCACCGAGGTGTTCTGCTACGACGGGCCGACACTGCTGGCCCGGCTGGACGCGCTGGCGGACGCGACGGGCGACGGATCGGCCGGTGACTACGGGGAGGCGCTCGTGCCGGACCTGGTGCGTGAGGGCCGCGTTCGCGACCACCTGCTCGACGGCTACTGGCGCGACGTCGGCACGATCGCCGCCTACCACCGCGCCCACATGGAGCTGCTGGAGGCCGCACCGCCGCTGTCGCTCGACGATCCAAGCTGGCCGTTCCTCACCGGCTCGGTGATCGGCGGTCCCGCCCGCGTCCGGTCGGGCGCCGACGTGGTCCGCTCGCTGCTCAGCCCGGGCGCGCTCGTCGAGGGGCGCGTGCACGACAGCGTGATCGGGCGCGACGTACGCGTCGAGGCAGGGGCGGTCGTCGAGCGCAGCGTGATCCTCGAGGGTGCGGTGATCCGTTCGGGTGCGTCCATCGACACGGCGATCGTCGACGCCGGTACGGACGTCGGATCCGACGTCGAGCCTGGCGTCGACGAGGCCTCGGGCGTGGCGCTGTACGGGCATCGCACAAACGGCCAGGGGGATTGATCTACGGTTCGCCCGGGCACGGTGTGCGTGCCCAGCTCTCGGAGGAAACTGTGAACGCAACAATTTTGTGGCTGATCGCCGTCGTGCTCGTCGTCGTCGGGATCGTCTTCCTCTTCACGGATCGGATCATCCTCGGGATCATCCTGATCATCGTGGGGCTCCTCGTCGGCCCGGGTGGCGTGAGCATCTTCAAGGGCCGCAGCGGCCGCCGGCTCTGACCCAGCGCTCGCCGTCAGGCGATCGAACGCCAGAACTCCTCGATGACCGCGGCGGCGCGCCGCGGGTCTTCGAGCATCCACCAGTGACCAAGGTCGTCCAGCGACTCGAACCGCGCGCCCAGCTGCTCGGCCATCCGCTCCGAGAAGTGGGGTCCGCCAGTGAAGGGGTCGGCCGTGCCGGTGATCACGAGCCCGGGACGGGCTCGTGCGGCGGGGACGTCGGCACCCCACTCGCGCATCGCCGGCTGGGCCGCCGATCGGTAGAGGGCGAGGACGCAGCGGCCCATCTCGTCGTCGAAGGCGGCGGCGAAGTCGGCCGCCGCCTCCGGGGTGACGCCGTTGGCGGTCAGCAGGGCGGCGAAGTCGGCGTCCTGCATCGCCGCCGCCGCAGCCACGGCCTCCTCGCCGGCGTCGGGCGTCTGCCAGATCTGGGCCATGTCGTGCCAGACGTACTCGGGATCGAGCAGGCCGGCCACGTCACTGACCCACGATCGCAGCAGCTCGGGACGCGTGCAGGCGATGCGCAGCACGAAGCCGCCGCCCCAGTCGTGGCCGACGAGGTCGACCGGCTCACCGATCGCCTCCAGCTCCTGCGCCAGCCAGTCGACGTACTCGTCCATGGTCGCTCCGAACCCCTCCGGAGTCGGCACGCCGAAGCCCGGCAGGCGGGGCGTCAGGACATCATCGCGGCCGAGCTCGGCGAGCAGCGGCGCCCACACCGCCGGCGTCTCGGGGTTGCCGTGGACGAACACTGCTGGCACGCGGTCGACGCTATGTGTTTCCGCCTGTTCGTGTGGTAGTCACGGCGCCATGCCCAACGACGCACCCAAGCCCCTCGCCGACCTCGTCGACGCCCGCACGATCGTGATGCTGATGACGATGGTCGGCGCCGAGCACTCCTCGCGTCCGCTGACCTGCCTGAAGGTCGACGATGACCGGCTGAGCTTCCTGGTCGACCGCTCGGCGGACTGGGTCGGTGCCATCGCCGACGGCACGGCCGTCGTGCACGCGACGGTCGCCGACGGCAGGGAGAACACCTACGTCGCCATGAACGGCGGCGCAACGGTGACCCAGGACTCGGCGGAGATCGACGAGCTCTGGAACCCGGTGGCCGGCATCTACTTCGACGGCGGCAAAGAGGACCCGAACGTCGCCGTGCTGCACCTCGACGTCGACGACGGCGAGTACTGGGACGGACCGAGTGGCCGCATCGGCGCCGCGGTCGGGCTCCTGCGGGCCAAGCTCAGCGGCGACCCGACGAAGTCGGGCGACCGCGGTGAGATCGCTACCGATTCATGAGCGCAGGCTGAGCGCGACGAGGGCGGCGTTGACCAGCTGGTCGGGCAGCAGGTCGAACGTCTCGTAGAGCTCCGGGATGCTTCCCGACTGGCCGAACTCGTCCACGCCCACCGGCACGACCGGCGCCCCGAAGACCGAGCCCAGCCAGGCCAGGTGGTGGCTGGCGGCATCGTGGACGGTCACCAGCGGCAGTCGGCGTTCGGACGGCGCCAGCAACGTCGCCAGGTGGTGAGTCGGCAACGCCACCGACGCATCCCGGGACGCCGCCCGCCGCGACTCCCGCCACCCGCGGTACACCCGGTCCGGGCTGGTGATGTCGACCACCAGCGTCGGCACATCTTCGTCGGCCAGCAGCCCGGCCGCGGCCAGCATCTCGGGCACGACGGGCCCACAGCCGGCCAGCACCACCTCCGCCGGCCCGTCCGGCTCGAGCAGCCGGTAGGCACCGGCGAGCACGTCGGCCCGGAGCGCATCGACGCCGCGCCGCTCGGCGGCGACCGCGAACGGCGCCTGGTCGATCGGCCGGGTCGACAGCCGCAGGTAGGTGGAACCGCCAGACGGATCGCCGAGCGCCACGAGGGCGTCGCAGAGCAGCCAGTCCAGCGCGCGGGCGTACGCCGGCTCGTGGTACGTCAGCGCCGGCAGCTCGGCGCCGATGGACGGGGTGATGGTCGACTGGTGGGCGCCGCCCTCCGGCGCCAGCGTGATCCCGGCCGGCGTCCCGACGACGACGAACCGGGCGCCGGAGTACAGCCCGAAGATCAGCGCATCGAGGCCGCGGCAGACGAACGGGTCGTAGACAGTGCCGATCGGCAACAGGTGGTGGCCGTGCAGCTCGTGACCGAGTCCCAGTGCGTGCAGCATGAGGGACAGTTTCATCTCGCTGATGCCCAGTTCGACATGTCGACCGCTGGGCGACTGGTGCCAGCGCAGCAGCCGCTGCTCGCTGCCGTCGCCGAACCCGAAGTCGGTGCGCTCGTCCGGGGTGAACACACCGACCTTGTTGATCCAGCCGCCGAGGTTCGTGGACACGCTGACGTCGGGCGACACGGTGACGATGCGCCCGCCAACCCCTTCGACGTCGGCGAGCCGGGTCAGGATCCGGCCGAACGCCTCCTGCGTGGCCATGCGCCCTGACGCGGGGATGCCGGTCGCCGCCGGCACCGGCAGCTGCGGGCGCGACGGCACGGCCACGTTGTTCAGCTCGCCGCCGACCGAGGCGCACCGCCGGCCCTCCGGCGTGGACGGATCGAACCGGTCCCACTCGTCGTCCGTGGTCAGGCCGAGGGAACGGCGCAGCTCGTCGATCTGTTCGCCCGACAGCAGCATCGAGTGGTTCAGCGGGTCGCCGGCCATCGGCAGTCCCCACCCCTTGATCGTGTAGGCGAACACGACGCTCGGCCGATCGGCGACCGCATCGCAGGCCCGGTAGGCGTCGCCGAGCAGACCGAGGTCGTGGCCGCCGAGATCAAGCACGAGTGGTGCCACTTCGTCCTCGGGCAGCTCCTGGAGCAGGCGGCGCACGGCGTTGTCGGCGTCGTGGACGAACCGCTTGCGCAGCTCGTCCCCTCGATGGGCGAACAGCTACTGGTACTCCTCGTTCGACATCGCGTCGATGTGCGCCCGCAGCGCCTCACCGCCCGGCCGGGTGAACGCGTCCTGCAAGCGCCGGCCGTACTTGGCCTCGACCACGTGCCAGCCGGCGCCGTCGAAGAACTCCATGAGCTTCTTGATCTTTTGGTCGGGCACGACGCGGTCGAGGCTCTGGCGGTTCGCATCGACGACGAGCATGACGTTGCCGAGGCCCTGAAGCGCCGGTTCCGTGATCGCCTCCCAGACGTTGCCTTCATCGAGCTCGGCGTCCCCGGCCAGGGCGATGAACCGGGCCGCCGGACGGTCGACGTCCTGCGCCTCGACGTAGCGGCGGGCGGCGGCGGCGAACAGGGGCGCGACGACGCCGAGGCCGACGGACCCGGTCGAGAAGTCGAAGACGTCCGGGTCCTTGATGCGGCTCGGGTACGACTGCAGGCCGCCGAGGGCGCGCAGGCGGGTGAGGTAGGTGCGGTCCAGCTCGCCGGTCAGGTACTTGATGGCGTGATAGACGGGCGAGGCGTGCGGCTTGACCGCGACCTTGTCGGCACCGGACAGGTGGTCGAACCACAGGGCGGTCATGATCCCGACCATCGACGCCGACGAGGTCTGGTGCCCACCGACCTTGATCTCGCCCGGCGGGCGCTCCCGGTTGGCGTGGTCGACCATGCGCACGGCCAGCCACAGCACGCGCCGCTGGATCGACTCCAACGTTCGCAGGTCGTCGTTCACCACCCGATGCTGCCAAACCCGGCCCCGTTCCGGTCACAATCGACCGTCGTGAGCCGGTCATGACCGACGTCGCCGACGCGCCGCGCCCCATCGCCGCGCCGGCGCGGACCTCGGTGCCGCTCGGCGGCCGGGCCCTGTGGACGTCCGGACTGGTGGTGCTCGGCGTGCTGGTCGGTCTCGGCGTCATCGCTCGGGTCTGGCCCCGACGAGCGCTCTGGCTGGACGAGGCGCAGAGCGTGTCGATCGCCCGAGAAGCGCTGACCTCGATCCCGGCGGTGCTGCGGACCGATGGCGCGCCGCCCGCCTACTACCTGCTGCTGCACGGGTGGATGTCCCTCTTCGGCGACGGCGATGTCGCCGTGCGGTCGCTGTCCGTCGTGCTGTCCCTGGTGACACTGGTCGTGCTCGGCGTCGCGGTGCGGCGCATCGCCGGCACGTCAGCAGCGATCGCGGTGACGGTCCTGCTGGCCACCAACCCGTTCACGATCCGCTACGCCACCGAGGGTCGCATGTACTCCCTCGTGATGCTCGAGGTCGTCGTCGGCCTCCTCGCCCTCGAGGCCTGCCTGCGCCGCCCGTCGGTGGGCCGAGCCGTTCCCGTCGCCGTCGTCACGGCGCTGCTGCTGTACACGCACTACTGGGCGATCTACCTCATCATGGCCACCGCAATCGTCCTCGCTGTCTCTGCTCGGCGCCATGGGCCGGCGCGACCCGCCTTGGCGGCCATGGTCGTCGGTGTGACGCTCTGGCTGCCGTGGGTGCCGACCTTCCTCTTCCAGTCCGAGCGCACGGCGACGCCGTGGGCCGAGCCGGCTCGTCCGTCATCCCTCATCACCGTCTTCGACGTCGGCCTGCGCGGCTCCGGCGTGCTGCCGGTGCTGCTCGGCTCGGCCATGGGCGTGCTCGGCGTCCTTGGTGTGTGGCGCGGTGGCCGGCTGGTCCGCCGGCCGCTGTCGACGTGGGCCATCGGTGCCGTCCTGGTCGTCACGTTGCTCGTTGCGCTGGCCGGGGCGATGGTGAGCGACAGCGCCTACGCGTCGCGCTACACGTCGGTCGCCGTGCCGCTGATGATCCTGCTGGCGGCGATCGGTGCGGCGACGCTGCGGCCGAAGTGGGCGGGCGCCGTGCTCGTCGTCCTCGGCGCCAGCGGACTCGTCCTGGCCGGCGTCGAGGTGGGCACCGCCCGCACTCGTTCGGCGGCTTTCGTCGAGCCGCTGCAGACGCTGACGCAGCCAGGCGACGTGCTGATCTACTGCCCGGACCAACTCGGCCCGGCGGCATCGCGGCTGCTCGAACAGGGCGGCGTCGACGAGCTGCGCCAGCTCGTGTTTCCACCCCGCCGGCGCCCGGATCGGGTCGACTGGATCGACTACGGGGAGCGCCACCGCCGCGCCGACGCCACGACGTTCGTCGCCGGCCTCGACGCCAGCACGCCGGACTCGGCGATCTGGCTGGTCTTCAGCGGGACCTACCCCCCGACGCAGCGGGCTTGCAGAGAGCTGTTCAACACGCTCACCATCGTGCAGTCCGGCCGCCAACGCGTCGTCGATGACGACCCGTCACTGTCCGACCACGGCGCGCTCTGGCGCTTCGTGCGTTGATCGACCGTCGCGCCGCAGCCGCAGAGTGCGGCTGAGGTTGCAGAAAACTGGCACCCACGCAGCACTCTGCGGATTTCGTGCCGACGGTCGCGCCGCAGCGGTCAGGCGGTGACTGGAGCGGCGCGGCCGGTGCCGGCCGGAGTCGACGCACCCGACTCCTCGTGGTACTCGTCGTCGACGTTGACGCTCCACAGATCGTGAGCAGCGAGGTCGAGGATGTTCTCGACTGCCAGCATGGCGGTGAGCATCGAGTGGTCCTGGTTGTTGTACCGGTGCATGCCGTTGCGCCCGACCGGCTGGACGTTGCAGGCGTGATCGGCCAACCATGCCCGCATGGTCTCGACGTGACGGTGGTACGTGCCGTCGTAGACCGGATAGGCCTTCGGCACCCGGGTCACGAAACCGCGCTGCACGTCGGAGCGCTCGCACAGCCCGATGCGGTCCAATTCGGCGGCGGCGAAGTGGACGAGCGCATCGTCGTCCATGCTCCACAGCTCGTCGCCCTCGTTGACGAAGTACTCGAGCCCGAGGCAGGTGAAGCCCGGCTTGACCATGTACGGCGACCACGAACCGAAGTTCTGCACGCGCCCCAGGCGCACCTCGGGGCTGTGCACGTAGATCCAGTTGTCCGGGAACCCGGCATCCTCGGGCACCACGAGGGCCACCGTCAGGAAGTCGCGATAGTGCAGCCCGTTCGCCGCGTCGAGGACCTCGGCCGGGGGCGCCGGGCGCATCGCCGTCAGCAGGTGGCTGAGCGGCATGGACGAGATGACCTCGTCGCAGCTGAAGCGCTCGCCGCCGGCGGCCTCGACCTCGACGGCCCGACCGTCCTGGTGGTGGACGGCGACCACCGGCGTCTCCGTGCGCACCTCGCCCCCGCCCTTGACGACGACGTCGCGACAGGTCTCCCACATCATCCCGGGGCCGAGCTGCGGGTAGTGGAACTCCTCGATCAGGGAGGTGATGTCCTTCTGGTTCCGCCTGGGCACGAGGGCGTTGACGATCGCCGACCCCAACGAGAGGCTCTTGATCCGCTGGGCGGCCCAGTCGGCCGGCAGGCGGTTGGCCGGAACACCCCACACCTTCTCGGTGTAGGTCTTGAAGAATGTCTCGTAC
>JBPCJL010000325.1:0-9889 GCA_051005355.1 Ilumatobacteraceae bacterium | reverse complement strand
GATCCGGATCGCCGCCGTGCTGTACGCGCTCGTGACCGTCTACACCGTCGTGTCGACGGCCAACCACTACTTCCTCGATGCGGTCGGCGGGCTCGTCGCCTTCGGCATCGGCGCTTTGCTGGCGCGGCTCGTCCGTACCGGGCGCCGCCGATGGCTGGCCACCGGCTGACGCCACGCGGACGGGTCAGACGATGCGGAGCTGGACGTCGACGTTGCCGCGGGTGGCGTTCGAGTACGGGCACACCTCGTGCGCCTGGTCGACGATCGCCTTGGCCGCGTCGGCGTCGAGGTTCGGGACGCTGACGTCCAGCTCGACCGCCAGGCCGAACCCACCGGCGTCATTGGTGCCGATGCCGACGGTCGCCGACACCTCGGAGTCGGAGACGTCGACCTTCTGACGCCCGGCGACGACCTTCAGGGCCGAGTGGAAGCATGCGGCGTACCCGGCGGCGAAGAGCAGCTCCGGGTTGGCGTAGGCGCCGCCGGGACCGCCCATCTCCTTGGGGACTCGCAGGTCGAGGTCGAGCACGCCGTCATCGGAGGCCGCGTGACCGTTGCGCCCGTCGCCGGTGCCGTGAGCCACGGCGGTGTAGAGGATGTCCATCCCGCCAACGTAGATCGCCGCCCGCCACCACTCGGTTTGGTCCTCCTGGTCACCGGTCATCCTCCGCCGCGTGACAGGTGAAGACGGCTCGACGGATTCGGGCGGCCGGCCAGAGCTGAAGGTGGGCCCGCTGCTGCGCTACGTCGACGAGTCGCGAGCCACCATCTGGGTCGAGACGGATCGCCCGTGCCGAGTCGAGGTCCACGCGGACGACGGTGTCCATGGCGCCGACACGTGGAGCGTCCATCACCACCACTACGCCCTGGTGCGCCTCGAGGACCTCGCCCCCAACACCCAGCACGAGTACCGGGTCACCCTCGACGGTCATGAGGTGTGGCCGCTCGACGGCTCGCCCTTCCCACCGAGCGTGATCCGCACCGTCGACCCCGACGCCCCCTACCGGCTCGCCTTCGGCAGCTGCCGCCGTGCCGAACCGTTCGAGACCGAACACCTGGAGGAGCTCGGCGCCGATGCGCTGGTGGCGATGGCGTTCCGGATGGCCTCGTCGCCGCACGCCGAGTGGCCGGACGTCCTGCTGCTGCTCGGCGATCAGGTCTACGCCGACGATCCGTCCGAGGCGATCGGCGAGCGGCTCTGCCGCGTCCACGACGATCAGGACGACTCGGAGGTGGCGGGGGAGATCCAGAACTTCGAGGAGTACACGTGGCTGTACCACGAGGCCTGGATGGTGCCCGCCGTGCGCTGGCTCCTGTCGACGGTGCCGACGGGCATGGTGTTCGACGACCACGACCTGCGCGACGACTGGAACACGTCGCTGTCGTGGCGGAAGTGGGTGACCGCGCAGGCGTGGTGGCGCGATCGACTCGTCGGCGCGTACGCCTCGTACTGGGTCTACCAGCACCTCGGCAACCTCAGCCCGGAGCAACTCGACGCCGACGACGTGTACGAACGGATCCGCACGATCCACGACGACGACGACCGCACTCGATACCTCGACGAGGTGGCGTGGCAGGCCGACGTGGATGCATCATCGATTCGCTGGAGCTTCTATCGCGACCTCGGTGGTGCCGGGCGTGGCGTGCGGCTGGTGGCCATCGACTCCCGGTGCTCGCGCCACCTCGACCCGGACGACCGCCGGATGGTCGACGCCGACGAGTGGGCGTGGGTGAGGGAGTCCGTGCTCGAGCCCGACCGCCCGTACGACCACCTGGTGCTGGCTTCGACGCTGCCGTTCCTCCTGCCGCCTGGCGTCCACCACATGGAGGGGTGGGACGAGGCCATCTCCTCGGCGGGCGCATGGGGCAAACCCGGCAAGCGCTTCGGTGAGTGGTTGCGCCAGTTCCTCGACCTCGCGCACTGGGCGTCATTCCGCGAGTCGTTCGACGAGCTGACCGACCTCGTCGGCGAGGCCGTGCGCCTCGAACCGCCGCCCGCGACGATCGTCATGCTCTCGGGCGACGTGCACTGCAGCTACACGGCCGCCGCCGAGCTGACCGAGGTGGACCACCCGCGCACCGCGATCCACCAGCTGACGATGTCGCCGTTCCGCAACGACATCCAGAAGGTCGCCAAGGGTGGGTTCCGGCTGTTCAACCGCCGGGGGCTGAACCGCGTGATGCACCGATTGGCCAAGTGGTCCAAGGTCGACGACGTCGCGATCACCTGGCAGGTCGACCACGGCCTGTGGTTCGACAACGGCGTGATGACGATCGAGTTCTGCGGGCGCGATGCCAACCTGGCCGTCGACCACGCCCACGTCGTCGGGACGGACCAGCGCCTCTCCCGCACGCTCGACGTCGAGCTGGGCCCCGGCACGCCGTCGCCGGACACCGACACGACGGCGGCCAGCGTCTAGCCGGTTCCGTGGCGCGATCGGGGTGGAAAACCACCCTGAATCTTCGTCAGAACGCGAACTGGCCCAGCATCATGGGCCGGCCATGTCCTTCGATCCGCTCGACGTGCTCGCCGCCCGGTTGCAGCCGGCGTTCGATGCCGTCGCCGGTCGGGCCGGCGTCGATCCGGTGGTGCGGCCGTCGGATCGAGCTGACGCCCAGGCCAACGGCGCCCTGGCCCTGGCCAAGGAGTTGGGCCGCAACCCACGGCAGGTGGCCGACGAGGTGCTGGCGGCGGCCGACCTCGACGGCGTGGCCACGGTCGAGGTGGCCGGGCCCGGCTTCCTCAACCTGACGCTGGCGGCGGACTTCGTCGGCCGGCTCGTCACCGAGCTCGGCGGCGACGAGCGACTCGGGATCCCGGCGGCGATGCCGGTGGAGCGGGTCGTCGTCGACTACTCGGCGCCCAACGTGGCCAAGGAGATGCACATCGGCCACCTCCGTTCGACCGCCATCGGCGACTCGCTCGTGCGGATGCTCGAGGCCGTCGGCCACGACGTCGTCCGGGAGAACCACATCGGCGACTGGGGCCGGCAGTTCGGCATGCTCATCGAGCACCTCGTCGACATCGGCATCGAGCGCGCCGAGTCGCTGGGCCTCGGCGACCTCGACGCCTTCTACAAGTCGGCAACGGAGCAGTTCGCCCGTGACGAGTCGTTCCAACAGCGGGCCCGGGCACGCGTCGTGCTCCTCCAACAGGGTGATGCCGAGACGCTGCGGCTCTGGCGCCTGCTGCTGGACCAGAGCGCGGCGCACTGGAACGACGTCTACACCAAGCTCGGTGTGCTGCTCACCGACGACGACCTCGCCGGCGAGAGTCGCTACGAGGCGCTGATGCCCGACGTCCTCGAACGGCTCAGCGCCGCCGGGCTGCTCGAGGAGTCCGACGGCGCGCTGGTCGTGTTCCCGCCCGGTTTCTCCAACCGGGAGGGTGAGCCGCTGCCGCTGATCGTGCGCAGCCGGGCCGGTGCTTTCACGTACGCGACCAGCGATCTGGCCTGCGTGCTCGACCGCGTCGAGCGGGTCGGCGCCACCCGAATGCTCTACGTGGTCGACGCCGGGCAGGGCCAGCACCTGGCGATGGTCTTCGCCGTCAGCGCGATGGCTGGCTGGCTGGCGCCGCCGGCGCGGGCCGAGCACGTCGGTTTCGGCTTGGTCCTCGGGCCGGACCGCAAGCGCATGCGCTCGCGCTCGGGCGAGAACGTGCGGTTCATCGACGTGATCGACGAGGCGATCGAGCGCGGTATCGCCGCCGTCGAGGACAAGAACCCGGAGCTGTCGCTGCCGCTGCGGGCGACGGTCGGGCGGTCGATCGGGATCGGGGCGCTGAAGTACGCCGACCTGTCACCGGATCGCGTGCGCGACTACGTCTTCGACTGGGACCGGATGCTGTCGTTCGACGGGAACACGGCGCCCTACCTGCAGTACGCCCACGCCCGAATCTGCTCGATCTTCCGCCGGGCCGGCCTCGAGCGCTCGACGGCTCGCGCCACCACGGTGCTGGTGGACGCGGTGCAGGAGCGGGAGCTGGCCCAGCACCTCCTCGGGTTCGGCACTGCTGTCGCCGAAGCGGTCGAGCGAGCCAGCCCGCATCGGCTGACCGCGTACCTCTACGAGCTGGCGCAGTCGTTCACTGCGTTCTACGAGCACTGCCCGGTGCTGCAGGCACCCGATGCCAGCACCCGGGCGAGTCGCCTGGCGTTGAGCGACGTGACCGCCCGGGTGCTGGCCCGCGGGTTGCACCTGCTCGGGATCGATGCGCCCGAGCAGATGTAGGTCGCGGTTGTGGTTTCCCTGACATGCAGCTGATCAGGGATCTGGGTGACGACGGCGCCGCTGACGCCGCTGCTGGCGAGCCAGCCGGTTGAAGCGCTGCTCGTGCGCCTGCTGGCGCAGATCGGCCTGATGCTGCTCGATCAGGACGCGCAGGATTGCTGGGTGTTGCTGGAACACGGGACTGTCCTTTCGGGACGGTTCGGCCGCGTTGGTGCGACCGGGGTTGGTGGTTGCGAGGCGACTCGGGCCGCCTCAGCTCACGGTCGAGATGGCCCGTGCGGGCGGCGTCGCCGGAGCTGGCTCAGGCCATCGAGCAGGGGCCGACGGCGCACGCGGGTGCGCCGAGGGTCGAGCTCGGGTCGAGCGTGGGATTGATCATCGGGCACCTCCTTCGGGCTCATCGGTCATTCACTGGCGAAGTGATGATGCCCGATGGGCGGTCGCTGATACGAACGAGTTTCGCGCCGACGCAAACGACAAGATCAAGAGGTGGGCGAAACGCTGCGGGTGATGACGCTGAACATCCTCGGGCCGCCGAACCTGCGCTGGCCCGAGCGGCGTGAGCGGCTGGGCGCACTGCGTCCCGACGTGATCGCGCTGCAAGAGGTGATGCGCACGGACGAGTACGACGGTGTTGTCGATCTGCTCGGCGCGGACTACGCGGCCGCCTGGTTCTCGGAGCGGTCGGACGATGGAGTGGGCGGAGCGCTGGCCAGTCGCTGGCCGATGCGGACGCTCGTCGAGCTCGACTACCGGGTCACCCCGCGCCACCCCGACCTGGCGTGGTGCGCGACGTTGATCGCAGAGATCGACACCCCGGTCGGCGCGCTCATCGCCGTGCACCACAAGCCGACGTGGCCATTCGGTGATGAGCTGCAGCGGGAGCTGGTGGCGGTGCGCGCCGCACGCGCGGTGGAGGACCTCCTCGATGGCGAGCACCGCCACGTCGTGCTGCTCGGGGACCTCGATGCGCCGCCCGATCCGGCGAGCGTGCAGTTCCTCACCGGGCGCCGCTCGCTCGACGGCACCAGCGTCTATTTCCAGGACGCGTGGACGTCAGTGCACGGTGATGAACTCGGCTTCACGTTCGACAGCGCCAGTGAGCTCGTGCGCGCCGGCGAGGTTGCGACGGCGCTCAGCCGGCGGATCGACTACGTGCAGGTGCGTGGCGGGCGGCACGGTCCGACGCTGCGGGCGGTCGACTGCCGGCTGGCGTTCGCCGAGGCGGACGATGGGCTCCATGCCAGCGACCACTTCGGCGTCGTCGCCGACCTCACCGTCCCCGACCATCCTCCCGGCACCTGGGCGGAGGGTTGGTCGTGACCGCCATCCCTCGGTCGCTGTTGCCGGACACGGCATCCGTCGGGTCAGACGGGTCGCTGTCGATCGGCGGGTGCGCCGTCGATCAGCTGGCGGCGGAGTACGGCACGCCGCTGTTCGTCTACGACGAGGCCCACCTGCGGGCGCGCTGTCGCGAGGCGGTGGCCGCCTTCGGATTGGGGCGCGTCGTGTACGCGGCCAAGGCCTTCCTCTGCCGGGCCATGGCGCGACTGGCCCTCGAAGAGGGGCTGCTGCTCGACGTGGCCACCGGCGGCGAACTGCAGGTTGCGTTGGCCGCCGGCGTGCCGGCCAGTTCGTGCACGATGCACGGCAACAACAAGAGCGTCGAGGAGCTCTCGCTGGCCCTCGAGGTAGGTGTGGGCAGCATCGTGGTCGACGGCTTCGACGAGCTCGACCGGTTGGAGGCGCTGCACGCCAGCGGCCGCTTCGCTGTACCGGACGTCTTGATCCGCGTGACCCCCGGCGTGCACGCCCACACCCACCTCTACGTCGCCACGGGACAGGACGACTCCAAGTTCGGCTTCAACCTGGCCAACGGTGATGCAACCCGGGCCATCGACCGGGCGCGGTCGTCGCCGGCCATGCGGGTGGTCGGGTTGCACTGCCACATCGGCTCGAACGTGTTTGCCGTGGACAGCATGGCCATGGCGGCCAGCACGATGGCCGCGTTCGCCGCACCGCACGAGCTGCCGCAACTCGTGCTCGGCGGCGGGCTCGGCGTGGCCTACGTCGAGGGGGAGGAGGCGCCAACGATCACGCAATGGGCCGACGCCGTCCTGTCCGCCTGTGCCGCCGAGGGCCTGCGCTCGAAGGTGCTGGTCGAACCCGGTCGGGCCATCGTCGCCGGCGCCGCGATCACCGTGTACACGGTCGGGGCGATCAAGGACATCCCGGGCGTGCGGACCTACGTCGCCTTCGACGGGGGCATGAGCGACAACCCGCGCCCGGTGCTGTACGGCAGCGGGTACGAGGCGTTCCTGCCACGCGCCGCCGCCGCCGCGCGCCCGTTGCGGGCCCGGGTCGTCGGCAAGCACTGCGAGTCGGGCGACGTGCTGCTGTTCGACGCCAAGCTGCCGGCCGACCTCACCGTCGGCGATCTCATGGGCGTTGCGGTCACCGGCGCCTACGGGCACTCGATGGGCTCCAACTACAACAAGGTCCCGCGCCCGCCCGTGGTGTTCGTGGCCGACGGCCGGGCCCGGCTGGTCGTGCGGCGCGAGACCATCGACGACCTGCTGGCCACCGACGTAGGGTGATGGCGGCCGGCCGCCGTCCTAGCCTGCTGCGGTGCCACGGTTCACGGACGTCCTGCGCGATGTCGCGCAGCGCGTCGTGTCGTCCGTGCGCCACGCCGAGGCCAACACCGGCCGCACGACGCGCCGAGGTGTGCCGCGCACTCGGGCGGTCGAGTCGGGGGTGCGGGTCGAGTACCGGCCGGCGCTCGATGGTGACCCAGACCCCGGCGAGGTGGTGTGGACGTGGGTGCCGTTCGAGGACGACCCGACGCTCGGCAAGGACCGACCGGTCGTGATCATCGGGCGCCACGGCGATGACCTGTCGGGTGTGGCGCTGACGTCCAAGCGCACGGGGCGCGACGACCACGTGGAGGTCGGCACCGGCCCGTGGGATGGACGGGGGAGGAACAGCTACGCCAAGGTCGACCGGCTGCTCGACATCGACCCCGACGACGTGCGTCGAGAGGGAGCGGTGCTCAACCGCCGCCGCTTCGACGTGGTGATCCAAGCCGTCGACCGCCTCCACGACGTCGTGCGGTAGCGCTCCGCTGTTCTCGACCCAAGTGCCTGGCCGCACTCGAGTGCTGGAGGGGCCCGATGGGGCTCACAGCACTCGGGTGCGCCCAAACACTCGGGTCAGGTCGTGCGCCGCCGAACCGCCACGAGGGCGATGCCGCCGACGAGCACAGAGGCCGCCGCCACGCCGACCAGCGCGGTGCTCGTGGCGCCGGTCGCCGGCAGCTCGCCGCCAGTACCGCCGCCATTACCGCCGTCGTCGCCCCCGTCAGTACCGCCGCCACCGCCGCTCACGCTGAACGTGTCGGGATAGGTGTCGCAGCCGATGCCATCGCCATCTCGGTCGAGGTCGTACGGATCCTCATCGCCCGTCAACCGCACCTGGTACCCCCCCGTCGAGCCGATCCGCGGCGACGACTACGGTGCGGGCGTGCCGCCCGACATCCAGCGGATCGCCATCAGCACGGGCGGCGGCGACGCCCCTGGCTTGAACGCCGTGATCAGGGCCGCCACCCTCGCCGCCCGCAACCGCGGCTGGGACGTGGTGGGCATCCGCGACGGCTTCAACGGGCTGCTCCACCCGGACCGCTACCCGCAGGGCGGGGTCGTGACGCTGTCGCGCGACTCGGTCCGCGGCATCGTCCACCAGGGCGGCACGATCCTCGGCACGACGAACCGGGGCAACCCGACGGCGTATCCGACTCAGCAGGAGGACGGGTCCTGGATCGAGGTCGACCGCAGCGACGAGCTCGTCGGGATGTTCAAGGAGCACGAGATCGACGCGCTGATCACCGTCGGCGGTGACGGCTCGCTGACCATCGGCGCCCGCCTGCACGAGGCCGGCCTGCGCGTGGTCGGCGTGCCGAAGACGATCGACAACGACCTCGACAAGACGGCCTCGACGTTCGGCTTCGACACCGCCGTCTCCTTCGCTTCGGACTGCATCGACCGGCTCTTCTCGACGGCCACGTCGCACGGGCGGGTCCTCGTGGTCGAGGTGATGGGCCGGTACGCCGGGTGGATCGCGACGTGCGCGGGGGTCGCCTCCGGCGCCCACGCCATCCTCATCCCCGAGATCCCGTTCACGCTGGAACCGGTGGCGGCGACGATCGCCCAACGCGAGGACCGCGGGGCCAAGTTCTCGATCGTCGTGGTCGCCGAGGGCGCGGCGCCGTCCGGCGGGGCGGCGTCGATCATCGGGCGGTCGATCGGCCAGGCCGAGCGCCTCGGCGGGATGGGCGCCATCGTCGCCGAGGGCCTGGAGCGGATGACGGGCAAGGAGGCGCGGGTCGTCGTGCTCGGCCACCTCCTGCGCGGTGGCACGCCGACCTCGTTCGATCGCCTGCTCGGGCTGCGGTTCGGGGCCGCCGCCGTCCGCGGGTTGGAGGATGGCCACGACGGCGTGATGGTCGCCCTCAACCCGCCCGACGTCGACTACGTCCCGCTGCGCGAGGCGACCAACCGCTTGAAGACCGTTCCCCTCGACTCGGACATCATCCACACTGCCCGGGACATGGGCATCAGCTTCGGCGACGCCATGCCCCTCGACATCCAGCCCCCCAACGCCGTCGCCGACACCTGACCCCGCCGGATCGGGTTCTCAAGGGTTTTCAGTGGTCACCGGTGAACGAAAACCACCAGGAGAACCGGCGCGGGTAGCGCCGTAGCCTGCCGGCGTGCTCGATCGTCACGTGCGGGTGGGGGTGCTCGGCTGCGGCAACGTCGGCGGTGCCCTCGTCGGGCTGCTCGCCGAGCAGGCCAAGGAAATCGAGGCCCGCACCGGCGTGCGCCTCGAGGTCACGCGGGTGGCGGTGCGCAACCTCTCTCGCGACCGTGACGTGGAGCTGGCGCCGGGCGTGCTGACCCGCGACGCCGAGGCTGTCGTGGCCGATCCGGACGTCGACGTGGTGGTCGAGGTGATCGGCGGCATCGAGCCGGCGCGCGAGCTGATCACCGCCGCGCTCGCGGGCGGCAAGCCCGTCGTCACGGCGAACAAGGAGCTGCTGGCCAACGTCGGCGTCGAGCTGTTCCGCTGCGCCGACGACCACGGCGTCGACCTCCTCTTCGAGGCCGCCGTCGCCGGTGGCATCCCGGTCGTGCGGGCCCTGCGCGAGAGTCTGCGCGGCGAGCCGATCCGGCGCGTGCTCGGCATCGTCAACGGCACCACCAACTTCGTGCTCACCCGCATGACCGAGGACCACGCCTCCTACGGCGACGCGCTGGCCGAGGCGCAGCGGCTGGGGTTCGCCGAGCGCGATCCGACCGCTGACGTCGAGGGCTTCGACGCCGGCGCCAAGGCGGCGATCATCGCCTCGATCGCGTTCGGTGCCAGGGTCGTCGCCGGGGACGTCTACCACGAAGGGATCAGCGGGGTGACGGCCGGTGACATCGCGGTTGCGAAGCGCCTCGGTTATGTGGTGAAGTTGCTCGGGATCGCCGAGCGCGATCCCGATTCGGGCGCGATCGCAGTGCGCGTGCACCCGGAAAGGGTACCTATGACTCACCCGCTCGTGAGCGTGCGGGGGGGCTTCAACGCCGTCTTCGTCGAAGGTGACGCGGTGGGC
>JBPCJL010000324.1:0-11902 GCA_051005355.1 Ilumatobacteraceae bacterium | reverse complement strand
GTGCCGAGCTCCAGCGCGCCGTTCGAGATCAGGTCGCCCAACCGGTCGCGGTCGGCCCGCCAAGCACGAAACCCTTCCGAGCCTCCGTGGCGTCGCTCGATCTCTTCGTCCGTTTGATCCCCGGCCGAGTCCCAGCGCGTCGACAGCGTCGCCGGCGCCGTCCACACCCGATCGACCGACAGTCCGAACGACGACAGCGCGGCGGTCAAGGCCGTCGTCGATCGGAACACGTTGCTCGTCTCCGGCGGGGCCAGGCGGTCCTCGTCGCGAGCGCACAGGTCGGCGATGGCCAGCCGCCCGCCGGGTCGCAGGACGCGGCGGGCCTCGGCCATGACGTCCTCGAGGTCGGCGAGCAGCGACACGACGCCGAGCATGGCGACGCCACCGCAGGAGCCGGCGCGCAGCGGCAGCGCCGATGCCGCGCCGGCGATGACGTCCAGCTGAGGAAAGGCTTGGTGGGCCAGCCCGGCCGCTCGCGGTTCGGGTTCGACCGCCACCGCGTCGACGTCTGCGCCGCTGGCGATCCACCACGTCGCTGCGCCCAGGCCGGCACCGACGTCACAGATCGGTCCGTCGAAGGCGGCGAAGGCTTCGATGACCGGCGCCAAGGAATCTGGGTAGCCGGCTCCCGTGATCAGGCCGGCGACCCGGTCCTCGCCGGTGAGCCGCAGCCGATCGACCGCCTCCATCCGCCAGGCCGACGGCGCGTCGAAGACCTCTTCGCCCATGTGGCCGCCAGTATGCGTTCGGGGCATGCTCTCCCGGTGCCCGACCGCCGTGATGACGCCGCCCGGGTCCACGCGGAGGACGCCAATGCCTGTGGCGACGGGCTCGAGCGGCACCACGCCACGGAACCTGGCGCCTGGTTGGTGACGTGGAAGAAGAAGTCTGGCCGTCCGGCGCCGACGTACGAGGAAGGCGTGATCGAAGCGTTGCGGTTCGGCTGGGTCGACAGCACGGGCCGGGCGCTCGACGACGAAGCCACGATGCTGTGGTACGCGCCGCGCAAGCGCGGCAGCGGATGGGCCCGCCCGAACAAGCAGCGCATCGCCAAGCTGGAGCAGGACGGCCGGATGGCCCCGGCTGGCGTCGCCGTCGTGGAGGCAGCCAAGGCCGACGGCTCGTGGTCGCTGCTCGACGCCGTGGAGGACCTCGTCGTGCCCGACGACCTCGCCAAGGCGTTCAAACGCCACCGGGGATCCGCCGAGCAGTGGGAAGCCTTCCCCCGCTCGGCCAAGCGCGGCATCCTCGAGTGGATCGTCCAGGCCAAGCGGGCACCGACGCGAGCCAAGCGGATCGAAGAGACCGCTCGCCTCGCCGCCGACGGCAAGCGAGCCAACCAGTGGCCCCGCTCGTGACCCGAGAATCGCGTTCTGACGAAGATTCGGGATGGTTTTCAACCCCGATCGCGCCACGGAACCGATCGCGCGAGGGTGCCCACCACCACAGTCGCAGCAGTCATGTGCTGCACGGGCTCGGGGATTGGTCGGCCAAGGCCGAGGCCGGGGTCACCGTGGCGATCATCCTGCTGGCCTGGGCCATCGTCGGCATCGCCACCGGCTTCCCGTCGTGGTGGCAGATCACCCTCTACTCGACCACGTCGGCGGTCACGGTGGTGATGGTCTTCGCCATCCAGCACACGCAGCGCCGTGAGCAGCTGGTGACGCAGCGCTCGACGAGCTGGTGCGGGCGCAGCCGCAGGCCGACAACCGCATGATCCGGGCCGAGGCCGCCACCGACGCCGAGCTCGACGACCTCATGGACGCCGACGGAGGCTGACCGGCGTCAGGCGGGGCTGCGTCGGCGACGGCGGGCGAGGCCGGTCAAGCTGAGCCCGGCGATCAGCGCGCCGGCCGCCAGCCATGGCAGCGCCCCGTCGCCGGCACCGGTCGACGGCAGCGGCTCACCGAGATCGGGTTGGGGTGGTGTGAGCTCCAGGGTGAGCTGCGCCGTGATCGGCAATGGGCGGGATTCGAGGGGGGTCGCCGTCACCGCGTACCGGCCAAAGCGTGCCCCCGCGACGAGGGAGGCGATGGCGGTCCCGGCCGGCGAGCCGTCTCCGCATTGGACCCTGAGCGAGGTGCCGTCGCCGATCATGAACTGAACCGGTTCATCGTGGACGCAGCCGACGAGCTCGGCCTCGAAGCGGGTGGCTGGCGACTGCGTCGACGGTTGCTGCGTGAGGGTCGGTGTGCCCGCCGGCGCCGCCGCCGCAGTGTCGGCTGCGCCCAGCAGCACGCCCCGGTGGCCAGTTCGGCCAGCAGGCGTCTCATCTTCAACCTCCTCGGGTCGTCACGAAACGCAAGTCGACGAACCAACGGCGCGGGGGATGATCAGGCGCGGCGGGCGTACTTGGAAGGAAGCCGGCCGTGCTCGTCGCGAACGTCGAACTCCTCACCGAGGTCCTCGATCCACTGGATCGATCCCGAGCGGGCCATCAGGTCTGGCGCGGTGACCAGCGCCACGATCGCCCGGCCGACGCCGAGCGGGGTCTGCGCGTCGTCGACGTCCGAGCCGCGCTTGTCGGCCCACTCCTTGATGAACTCGGTCGCCACCGTGCCCGGGTAGACGGTGCAGCAGGCGATGCCCTTCGGCTCGAGCTCGATCGCCATGTCGGCGCCGAGCCGGTCGAGCCCGGCCTTGCCGGCGCCGTACGACGAGCTGAAGTGGTAGCTCTGCCCGCCCGGCGACGACACGTTGACGATCGCCCCGCCCGCGCCGGCGGCGAACAGCAGCGGCGCCGCGTGCCACGACGCCACGTAGTGCGCTCGCAGCCCGATGCCGACCTGGTCGTCCCAGACCGACACGGGGTGGTCCCAGAACCCGCCGCCCCACGCGGGCGGGTCGGGGATCTTGTAGACGTTGTTGACGAGCACGTCGAGCCGGCCCTGCTCGTCGCCGACCCGCCGGAACAACGCCTCGATCTGGGCGTCGTCGCCGTGGTCGGTCTGGACGGGGATGGCGGTGCCGCCGGCCTCGGACACCAGGCGCGCCGCCGTGTCGATGGTCAGCTCGCCGTCGCCGGTCGAGCGGCCCGTGATGTACACGGTGGCGCCCTGCTCGCCGAGCGCGATGGCCGTCCCTCGGCCGATGCCACGCGAGGACCCGGTGACGACGGCGACCTTGCCGTCCAACGAGCCGCTCATGCGCGCGCCGTGAACTCGAGGTCGAGGCTGGTCAACCCGCGCAGCATGAAGCTCGGGAAGTACTCGTACCGGTTCGAGTCCGGCAGCGTGATCGTGTCGAGGCGTCGGGACAGCTCCTGCAGGACCACCCGCCCCTCCAGCCGGGACAGCGCGGCGCCGAGACAGAAGTGCACTCCTTTGCCAAAGGCGAGGTGCTCCTTGAGGTTGGCCCGGTCGGGGTCGAACTCGTCCGGTTCGGCGAACAGCGCCTCGTCCCGGTTGGCCGACGAGTAGATGACCACGATGCGGCCGCCGGCCGGGATGTCGACCCCGCCGAGCGTGACATCGCGAGTGGCGATGCGGAACATCCCCTGCGTCGGTGTCGACAGCCGCAGCGTCTCCTCGACCACCTTGTCGACGCGCGACGGATCCTCCTGCACCTGCCGCCACTGGTCCGGGTGCTCGGCCAGCAACCGCATCATCTCGGTCAGCATCTTGGTCGTCGTCTCGTTGCCGGCGACCAGCAGCTGCTGGAGGATGCTCAGCATCTCCGGCACGTCCAGCGCACGGGTGTCGGTGATCTCTGGATCGTCGCCACCAACGCGGGCCTTGAGGAGGTCCGTCAGCACGTCGTCCTGCGGCTCGCGCCGGCGCTGCTCGAGCTGCTCGGCGAAGTAGTGCTGGAACTCGTTCACGCCACGCTCGGCTTCGAGTCGGCCCTCGACGCCGAGGTCCGTGCCGATGCCGGCGATCGAGTCGTCCGACCACTTCTTGAAGTCGGCCAGTCGCTCGTCGGGCACGTTGAGCGCCTTGGCGATCACCTCAACCGGTAGTGGCACTGCGAACTCGGACACGAACTCGATCGAACTGCGCTCGATCCACGAGTCGATCAACCGGTTGGCGATGGCCCGGATCGTCGGCTCCAGCGAGGAGATCACCTTCGGCGTGAACGCCTTGGTGACGAGCCGCCGGTACCGGGTGTGGTCGGGCGGGTCGGCGGTCAGCATCGTCGGCACGCGTGGGTAGCCGTCGGCGATCACCTCGATCATCCGCTGGCGCACGTCCTCTGGCAGCGGCATCGACGTCTGGCCGAACTGGTTGGAGTACGTCTCGGGGTCGCGCACCACCTCGAGCACGAGGTCATGGCGCGTGACCAGGAAGAACCCGAGCCCGCCGACCTCGTGCACCGGGTCCTTGGCCCGCATCGCCGCGTAGTGCGGGAACGGGCACTGCAGCGTCTGTGGGGCGAACGGGTTGAACCCCGAGAGGTCGACCGTCTCAGATGTCGTCGTCATTGGTGAACCTCTACAGATCGGCCAGAGCGGCCTTGAGCTTGGGCATGTCCATCGCCCTGGCCATGATCTCGTCCATCCCGCCGACGCTGCCGGTCAGGTTGGCCATCACGACGTGTTCCAGTCCGTGGCGGGCGTAGCGCTCGAACTGCACGGCCAGCTCGTCGGCGTTGCCGATGAACAGCACCTGCTGGACCAGCTCGAACGGGATCGTCGGGGCCAGCTCGCGCAGCATCTCCGGGTCGAGCTCGTGGATGATCACGTCGATGAAGCCCTTCGAGTCGTCGCCGAGCGGATGGGTCAGGCCGTTGGCCTTCCACATGTCACCGGTGGCGAACAGCCCGAACAGCTTGCCCAGCGGCTCGGCCTCGAACATCTCCGCCGCCCGGTCGACGCTCTCGGCGAACAGCAGGAACGGCAGCAGCGAGCACACGGGCGGCGGCCGCCCGGCGGCGTCGGCGGCGGCCAGGATGACCTCCCGCTTCGCGCCGTACTCGTCGGGCGTCATCCACCACGCCGGCAGCCACCCGTCGCCGTACTGCCCGGTGAGGCGCAGCATCCGCGGCCCGTGGCCGGCGATCCACACGGGTGGACGGCCCTTGCCGCCCGGCGCCTCGAGCGGCAGCCCCATCCGGCCGGGACCGCCGTCGGCCATTCGCCCCGTGTCGAGCAGCGAGCGCAGGTCGCGCAGCACGTCCTCCAGCACGCTGACCGGCCGGTCGAACGGGTACCCGAACGGCGTCAGGCTCTCGGCCTCCCCGGAGCCGATGCCGAGGATGAAGCCGCCCGGGATCAGGTCGTTGAGCGACAGCGACAGCCGGGCCAGGTCGGCGGCGCCACGTCGGGTCCCGTCGGTGACCGACACGCCGTACGGCAGGTCCGTCATCGTGGCCACCTTCATGCCGTACACGAACGGGTCGTAGAAGGCGTCCGGGTCGGCGGCCATCGACGACAGCGGCGTATCGGCCCACAGGCCCGGGTGGAACACGCCGAGGATGTGGTCCGGCGCCCAGTAGGAGTCGAACCCGACCTGGTCGTACAGCGGCAGCACCTGCTCGGTGCTGGCAAACGGGAACTGCGTCGGCAGCGTCATCCCCACGCGCATCGAGGCGATCTACTTCCCGGTCATCCGCTCGACGACCGGAGTGAACGCCTCGGCGTTCGACGACCCGATGCTCACGTAGTTGATCCCGTACGACTGGCGCCGCTCCTCCAGCTGCTCGCAGATGGCGTCGACCGAGCCGATCAGCGCATGGGGGTATTCACCGAGCTGGGCGGCGTCGAGACCCAGCATCGGCGCCATCTTCTCGAGCGTGCCCTGGCGATCGTCGGTGACGACCGAGAAGTAGCCGCCGATCTCGAGCTCCAGTTCGTCGAACCGATCGCCGGCGCCGTCACGGATCCAGTCGACCTTCTGCTTGGTCCGGTCGGCGGTGCTGCTGCTGACACCGGCCGGGCCGATCTTGCCGGAGGAGTTGTCGAAGTTCAGGCTGACGATGTCCGCTTCCCGACCGGCGATGCCGAGCACCCGCTTGGACCCGCCGCCGATCATGAACGGCGGCGCCGGACGCTGGACAGGTTTGGGCACGCCCTCGAAGCCGACGGCGTGGACGTGGTCGCCGGTCACGTCGACCTCCCCGTCGCCGAAGCAGGCCCGCAACACGGCGATGGTCTCGAGCATGCGGTCGATGCGCGTGCCCGGTGGGTCGAACTCCACACCGATGGCCTCGTACTCACCCTGCAGCCACCCGGCGCCGATGCCGATCTCCAGTCGGCCGCCGGAGAACCAGTCGAGCGTGGCCAGCTCCTTGGCCAGGATCACCGGGTTGTGGAAGTCGGCGCAGAACACACGGCAGCCGATCTTGATGGTGTCGGTCACCTCGGCGGCGACCGCCATCGCCGGTAGTGAGGCCACGTCCTGCACCGGGTGGTTGGTCGCCGCCAACGCCGGTCCCGGGCCGATGATGTGGTCGGCGACGTGGAACGACGAATAGCCCAGCGCCTCCGCCCGGCGGGCCTGCTGGCGCCAGTCGTCGGGCGATGTGGCCTTGTAGCTCTGCACACCGAACCTGAACGTCTTCATGCTGCGACCTCCAGGACGGTGACCTTGCCGGTGTCGGCGTCGAGCTCGATCAGGGCACCGTCGGGGATGCGTTCCGTTGCGCCGGTGGCCGACACGACGCACGGCAGGCCCAGCTCGCGACTGACGATGATGGCGTGGCTGATCTGCCCGCCGACGTCGACGACCACGCCGCCGACGGCCATGAACAGCGGCGTCCACGCCGGGTCGGTCAGCGGTGCCACGAGGATGTCGCCGGGCCCGAGGTCGCCCGGATCGCTCGGGTCGGTGACGACGCGCGCCCGGCCCGTGATCCGCCCCGGGCAGCCGGGCACCGCCTGCAGCACCTCGCCGACCGCCATCGGCTCCTCCGCCGACTCGCCCCGCTTGCGCCACGACGAGATCGGCGGGACCTGGCCGTGCTTGATGAAGTACGGCGGGATGACGCCCCACAGTTCCTGCCAGCGCGCGTAGCGTTCGGCCAGGGCGTCCCGGAACGAGGCCGGGTCGGCGACGAACGGTTCCAGCTCGGCGTCGAGCAGCATGAACACGTGGCGCGGATCGGCCAGGTGGCCGGCGTTGGCGTGGCGCCGGCCGAGCTCGCGGAACACCACGCGGCCCTCGTGCACGGCACGCACGATGTTCGTCTTCGTCCGCTCCCGGAACGCCAGCTGGTGGGCGGCGACGAGCGCCGCCTCGAACTGCCCCGCCAACTCCTCACCGAGCGACTGCACCTTCTTCCGCACCTCGGTGACCAGCGCCTCGCGCTCGTCGGCCTTGCGCTGATTGCGGATGCTCGGGGACTCGTCGTCGGCCTGCATGCGCACCCGGTCGAGGGCGGCGAGGGCGATCTCGGGGCGCGTCTCCCACGTGTCGGCGCTGATCTCCCACTCGTTCGGGCCGCGCGAGCCGAACTCGGCCAGGAACTGGTCGAAGTCGGCGCGGAACCGCTCCGCCTCGGGCGTGTCCAACGCGGAGAGGCGTTCGCGCAACCCGTCGACACCATCGTCGAACTCCGCCGTCAGCTCGGCCGAGGCGTTGATCTGGCGAGATAGCTCCCACAGCGCGTAGCTGGGCTCGGCCGAGTCGACGTCGCCGATGCCGGCGAGGAGCTTCATCGGGATCGTCGGGTCGCCGATCGCCTGCCCGACGGCGAAGAGGATCCCCGGGGCGACGCCGGAGGCACTCGACGTGATCGTGTGGCTCTCGAACAGCTTCTGCAGCATCGGCTGCGTGGTGCGGGCGTAGGCGACGAGCTCGGCGTCCGAGATCGACGCCAGGTCGGGCCGCTTGACCCGCAGCTGGATGGTCTCGCGCTTCTCGTCGTCGAACTCCGGCCACGACGTGGTGGTCATGACCCAGCCGAGGTACTCCGTGATCCCCGGCACCAGATCGGGGCGGTCGTCGAGCGGGTGCTCCTCGTACGGCGGCACCTCGGGGTGATCGCCGAAGAAGGCCAGGTCGAGCTGGGCGACCGTGACGGCGGGGTTGCGCACACCCTGCATCCGCACGTTCGAGAGGTTGATGTACATGTAGCCGCCGAAGAACCCGACGGCTTCGGGAAACTCGGGGTCGAACTCCTCGAAGTCGTAGATGCCCTCGCGCACGTACCCGTCCCGCCAGCCGGGCACGATGCCGTTGTCCCACGTGAACTGCTGGCCGAGCGGCGAGGCCGGCGTGGGCAGCACCTCACCGGCGTTGGCTCGCGTGAAGTGGTTCCACCGGGGCCCGATGGGCCAGTCGGTGATCCAGCGATCCTCCATCGTGTCGTTGCCCCCTTCACCCAGCCCGACGAGCCGGTCGTAAACTAACCGACGGGTTAGTTTCTCGTATCAGCCGCCACGAGGCGGCCGAGGAGGTAGTGGCGATGATCCCCGAGACGAGGGCCAACGACTGGGACGGACTGGCCGCCCGGCTGCTCGAACACCTCGACGGCGGCACCACCGATTCCGCCGAGAGCATCCGGCGGGTGTCCGTCGCCGACTACCTGGACGAAGACCGCTGGGCGCGTGAGGTCGAACGGATCTTCCACCGCTCGCCCGTCGTCGTGGCGCTCACCGCCCACATACCCGGTCCGAGCACGTACCGCTCGGTCGAGCTGGCCGGCGTGCCGGTGCTGACGGTGCGCCAGGCCGACGGCGGCGTCAAGGCGTTCATCAACGCCTGCCGGCACCGCGGCGCCCAGGTCGTCGCCCACGGCTGCGGCACGGCGCGCCGGTTCACGTGCCCGTACCACGCCTGGAGCTACAACACCGCCGGCGAGCTGGTCGGGGTGTCAGGGCGCTCGACGTTTGGTGAGCTCGACACCGACACCCGTGGATTGACCGAGCTCCCGTGCGCCGAGCGCTCCGGCATGGTCTTCGCCGTGCTCGATCCGGCCGGCTCGCTCGACGTCGACGCCTGGCTGGCCGGCTACGACGCCGTGCTCGACGCCCTCGGGCTCGACGAGGTCGAGCTGCTCGACGAACGTGAGCTGGTCGGGCCCAACGGGAAGGTCGCCTACGACGGCTACGTCGACGGCTATCACCTCGACATCCTGCACAAGGACACGCTCGGCAAGGACGTGATGGGGAACATCATGACCGTCGACGCGTGGGGCCCGCACCAGCGCGTCGCGTTCGCCCGGCGCAATCTCCACGAGCTGCGTGACATCCCACGCGCCGACTGGGAGGGGAAGGCCGGCGGCCACATGGGTCTTGTGCACACCGTGTTCCCGCACGTGTCGGTGGCCGGCAACGGCGGCACGGGGATGATGGTCAGCCAGCTGATCCCCGGCCCGACGCCGGATCGGTCCCGCACGATCCAGACCCACGTGATCGTCGCCGGCGCCGATGAAGAACAGCGCAAGCAGACGCTGCAGCGGGCCGACTTCCTCGAGTGGGTGGTGACCGAGGAGGACTACAAGACCGGCCTCGGCATCCAGGCCGGGCTGGCGTCCGGTGCCAACACCGAGTTCCTGTTCGGGCGCAACGAGCCGGGCAATCAGCGCTTCCACGAGTGGGTCGACAAGCTGCTCGCGGACCAGCCCGTCGCCGCCCCGGCGTCACGCCAGCACGCCGGCGCCGCCGCCGACTGACCCCACCGCTCTGTCCCGCGTTCTGGGCGGGATCTCCGCCAGACGCGCAACTGGGCGGGATCGTCGCCAACGTGTGGCGAGGATCCCGCCCAGATGAGGGCACGGGGGCCAGACGTCAGATCACAGGCTGGCGCACTGGTCTTCCTTGTTGCCGCCGACCACGTTGCCGCCACCGGTAGGTGCCGGCACGTTCTCCTTGCTCTGCAGGTTGCCGTTGATGCGGTTGTTGGTGATGGTCGACGGGGCTCGGTTGCCGACGACCTGGACGCTTCCGACGACCCGATTCGACCGCACGTCGAGGGGCTGACGGTTGGCGTCGAGCTGGATGTCGCCGGTGACGGCGACGTTGCTCACGCTGCCTGCGCCACCCTGCTTCAGCTGCACGTTGTTGCCGACGGAGCCGCCGCTGAGCGACACCGACCGGTGACCCTCGGCCTGCACGGCCCCGTTGATGCGCGCTGCGTTCGTGCGCAGCGTGGCGGCGTTCGACACGACGACGTTGCCTTGCACGGTCGTGCCGTTGAGCACACAGGTCGCACCTTGCGGCACGCGCACGTTGTCGACGGTGGTCCTGCCGATGGTGCCGGTGCAGGCGATCTCCTCTGCAAGGGCCGGCGACGAGGTGGCAGCCACCCCGCCAGCGACGACGGCGGCGGCGATGGTGCAGCGGCGGATGATCCGAGATCTCATGGAGGGTCTCCCTTTCGTTGCGGGCCGGTCGGCCCGTCGCCCTACTCATGCGCCGGCTCGGCAGCTGGATACGAGATTCAACACAAGGGGCGGAACTTCTACAATGCCGGTGATGCGAGCGGTCGGAGGTCTGATCCGCGGGGCGGTGGCTGGCGCGGTGGCGACGGCGGCGAAGGACCTGGTGTGGTTCCGCCGATACTGCGCCGACGGCGGTGACCAGTCGTTCGGGACGTGGGAGCTGTCCACCGACGCGACCGACTTCGGCGAGGATGCACCGGCGCCGGCACGAGTCGGCAAGCGCGTCGCCGACCTCTTCGGCGTCGAGCTCGACGACTCACTGGTCGGGCCCACGAACAACGTCGTGCACTGGCTGACCGGCGTCGGGTGGGGCCAGGCGGCCGGACTGGTTGCCCATGTGCTCCCGGTGCCGGCCCTCGGCGTCGGCCTGGCCACCGGCGTCGGAGCGTGGGGCACGTCATACGTCGCGCTCGGCCGGCTCGGCATCTACAAGCCGATCTCCGAGTACGACGCACCGACGCTGTGGAAGGACCTCAGCGCGCACCTCGTGTTCGGCCTGGCGCTCGGTGCGACCTTGCGCGCCCTCGGCGTCCGGCGCCGGCGCTGAGCCGGCGATGCTCGGCGCGGCCCGGGTCAGCCCCGGAGCGCCCGCTGCACCGCGGCCGACACGTCGATTCGACCGTAGGCGCTGACGTTGGCCAGCCCATCCGCCCGAGCCGTCGCCGTCAGTCGGTCGATGACGTCGTCGCTGTCGGCGGTCGGCATGACCGAGCGCAGCAGCGCCAGGGCGCCGGCCGCCACCGGCGCCGACGCCGACGTGCCGCCCCAGATGGCGTGGCGACCTCCCGGATAGCTGCTGACCGTGCGGACGCCAGGGGCGGCCAGGTCGATCCACGACGCACGGTTGGCGAACGTGGCCACCTGGCCAGTCCGCCCATTGATCGCCGTCACGCCCACGACACCGTCGAAGGCGGCCGGGTAGCGGGGCACCAATGAGCGTGTCGCCGCAAAGCCGGCGACGAAGAAACGCCGTAACGATTGTTCGCTCGCTCGAAGACTCGCTCGCTCATTGGAGCACTCTCAATGTGTGCGACGGGCTCGAAGCTTGCCCACCAGCCGGGCACCAATGAGCGTGTCGCCGCAAAGCCGGCGACGAAGAAGCACCGTAACGATTGTTCGCTCGCTCGAGGACTCGCTCGCTCATTGGAGCACCCATGGCGGCCGTCGGCCAGCCTGATACGGGTTCACGCGACTGTCACAACCGGACGCGGTCTGGGTGCCAGATCGAACGCTCCCGCGGGCGGATGGCGGCCACTACGGTCGCGGCCGCTGCGGGCGGCTGACCACCAGGGGGACCAGGGGGACCACATGGACCGTCGCCGATTTCTCCATCTCGGCGGTGTCGCCGCCGCCGGGATCGGTCTCGGTGCCTGCTCGGGCCAGGCTGACGACGACGATGCCGCCGACGCGTCAGCGGGCGCGGCCGGGAGCGACGCCGCGCGCGTGGCCGAGGTCTCGGGAGATTCGGACCTGCCCGAGCTGGACTGGGAGATGCCGACCAGCTGGCCGGCCAACCTCGACACCATCTTCGGCGGCGTCACGGTGTTCACCGAGACCGTGGCCGCGCTGTCGGGCAACCGCT
>JBPCJL010000323.1:0-12583 GCA_051005355.1 Ilumatobacteraceae bacterium | reverse complement strand
GCGCACGGCCGGGGGGCCCAAGCTGCAGATCGACCCGTTGACGAGGGCGACGGTGGAGGTACAAGCCGGGTCCACCCTGGTGATGGCGCCGGCCGGCGGGGCCGCATCGCCGGGCGTTGCGTTGTTGCCGAGAGGTCCCCCGTCGAACAGCACGTTGTCGAAGCCAGCGGCGACGGGCGTGACGACGTGGAGGCTCTTGGCGAAGACCGTTCCGTCCATCGGCACGGTGAACCCGCCGACCTGGAGGTCGACGCGACCGGGGACGACCGCAGCCGCCGTGGTCGCCAGCCCGTCGTGCCACGAGATGGCCCGGCGGGCGAATCGGGTCTGCGCCTCGGGAGCCAGTTCGGCGAGCTCCACGTCCTCGTCGAGCTGGTAGGCGACGACGACGCTCCACGCCGTGTAGGTCGCCGCGTCTCCCGTCGCCTCGCTGATGACGTCGGCCACGGTGTAGTAGCCCGCACCGCCGTCGCCCACGAAGTCGGCGACGTCCCAGACCGCCTGGCGATGCGCCCCCTGCTGCAGCTGAGCGACGTGTCCCGGGGAGCCGGCGTCGAGGCTGCGCTGGTCGCCATCGTCACCCAGCTCGACAAGGCGGACCCGCAGCGGCCCGACGGATGGCGCCACCGACGTCGTCACGTACAGCCGGGCGGCGACGACCTCGGCGTCGGGCGGCAGGTCGATGAAGGCCGCGCTGCTGTTGTCGGCGCAGGCAGCGCCCCACCAGCGCGTCCGGCGGACGCAGCGCACGCGGTGTCGCCGTCGACGTCGGACTGCTCGGCGCCATCGGCGCCGGGACGGATGGAGTTGCCCGCCAGCACGAGGTCGCCCTGCAGGACCTGTTGCAGGACCGGCGACAGAGGAGGCGGCAGGGGTGCCGGCGCGACCGGAGGAGGTGCGGGTGGGGGCGGAGGCGGCGCGGCGCTGGCGACTGCACACGGCAGTGCGGCGGCGAGCGCGGCAAGGACGATGAGCGCCGGTCGGCCGCAGCGCCGCAGCGGCCGTGAATCTTTCGTGCTCCTCGACTTCATCGACTGCTTTCCCCACCGCCCGGTCCACAGGACGCTAGTTCAGGGATCGCCGATCCGCCCAGGGCGGATGAGGTGCTTTCACAACCCCATCGAGCGGCCGATGATCTCCTTCATGATCTCCGTCGTGCCGCCGTAGATGCGGGTGATGCGGGCGTCGGCGTAGGCCCTCGCGATCGGGTACTCGGGCATGTAGCCGTACCCCCCGTGCAGCTGCACGCCCGCGTCGACCACCCGGCCCTGCAGCTCGGTGCACCACCACTTGGCCATCGCCGCCTCCTCGGCCGTGAGCTCACCGTCGTCCAGCGCCACGACGCAACGGTCGATGAAGGCCTGGGCGACCTCGATCTCGGTGGCCAGCTCGGCCAGGACGAAGCGGTTGTGCTGGAACGAGCCGATCGGCTGGCCGAACGCCTTGCGCTCCTTGGCGTAGGCCAGGCTGCCCTCGAAGGCGGCCCGGGCGGCGGCGACGCCGGTGACGGCGATCGACAGCCGCTCCTGGGGCAGGTTGGTGACCAGCGATACGAAGCCCTGGCCCTCGTCACCGATGCGGTTGGCGACCGGCACCCGCACGTCGGCGAAGAACAGCTCGGCGGTGTCCTGGGAGTGCATGCCGATCTTGTGGAGGTTGCGACCGCGTTCGAAGCCCTCCATCCCCCGCTCGAGCACCAGCAGCGACATCCCCCGATGTCGCTGGCTGGGATCGGTCTTGACCGCCGTGACCACGAGGTCGGCGTTGATGCCGTTGGTGATGAAGGTCTTCGAGCCGTTGACGACGTAGTGATCGCCGTCGCGCGTCGCCGTCGTCGTCATCGAGGCCAGGTCGGAGCCGATGCCCGGTTCGGTCATCGCCACCGCCGTGATCAGCTCGCCCGCGCAGATGCCGGGCAGCCAGCGCTGCTTCTGGTCGTCGTCGGTGAGGTGCAGGAAGTACGGCAGGCAGATGTCGTTGTGCAGCGTCAGGCCGAGCCCGGCGGCGTTCAGACCGAGCTGCTGCAGCTCCTCGGCCAGGACGACGTTGAAGCGGAAGTCGCGCGTGCCGCCGCCGCCGTACTTCTCGAGCACTTCCATGCCGAGGAAGCCGCTGGCACCAGCAGCGGCGAACAGCGACCGATCGACGATGCCCTCGTGCTCCCAGCGCTCGCGATGCGGCACGGCCTCTCGCTCGAGGAACGATCGGACGCTCGAACGGAACTGGTCGTGCGTGTCGTCGAAGAGCGTGCGGCGCATCGCCGCCGACGCTATTGCCCCGTTGGCACCCAGTTGCCGTGGAAGCCGAACGGGACGCGCTGCGGGAGGCGGATGGTGGCGACCGGGTCGCCGCTGAGGTCCTGGGCAGCCAGGATCACCAGGTCGCTGGCGTCCTCGGCGGCGTCGTAGACGAAGGACATGACCCAGCCGTCGTCCTCGGCGGCATCGGGACCCGACGGGACGAAGACGCCTTCGCCGGTGGCCCGCCCTTCGCCGTAGTCGTGGGCCTCGACGGTCCCCGCCTGCAGGTCGTGCTTGAGCATGCGGCTGCCGTCGAAGCCGACGCTGTCGCCGGTCGACAGCGAAGCGGCATAGCCGTAGCGGTGTGGCATCGACACGACGCGCTCGTCGACCCGGGGGAACTCCTCGGCCTCGTCCGACAGCTGCTGCTCGTCGACGCGCCCGGCCGCCAGGTCGACGGTCCAGCGCCAGAGCGTCGGGGCGCCGTCGTTCGGGCCGTTGTAGTCGGTGGCGAACATCCGCGGGTGGCGGATGACGTCGAGGACGATGCGCTCGCCGTCGTCGTAGGCGTTCAGCGGGTGGAACACGTAGCACGGCTCGACGTCGAACCAGCGGACGTCGGCCGCGGTGCCGGTGCGGGGCAGCACGCCGACGCGGGCGCCGTAGGACTCGTCCCACCGGTACGGGAAGCGCATGCCGCTCATCGCCTGCTCGAGGTTGAAGGTGACCGGCAGGTCGTAGAACACGGCGTGGCGCTGGGTGAGCGACATGTCGTGCATCATCGGTGAGCCCTTGACGGCGATCTGCTCGACCCGGTTGACCCGACCGTCGACGCCGACGACGAGGTACTCGATGTACGGCAGCTCCCAGTAGTAGGCGGCGGCGTGCAGCTCACCCGTGGCCGGGTCGAGCTTCGGGTGGGCGGTGAAGCCGTGCGGGAGCGTGCCGTCGAAGTCGCTGTGGGCGATGGTGCTGAGCTCGTCGTCGAGCTCCACCGGGTGGGACCCGGCCTCGACGATGGCCCAGGTGCGCCCGGCGTGGCCGATGATGTTGGTGTTGGCGCCGTCGAAGCCGCCGTGGCGGGGACCCGGCGTGGGGTCCTCACCGAGGGCTTCGCTGACGTGTGTGGAGCGCACGAAGCGGTTGCGGTACCACTCCGCCTTGCCGTCGCGGATGCGGACGCCGTGGGACATGCCGTCGCCGGTGAACCAGTGGTACGACTCGGGATCGGGCGGCTCGACCGGGTTCGGACCGATGCGCAGGTACCGGCCGTCGAGGCCGTCGGGGATGCGGCCGGTCACGGCCAGGTCGAAGGCGGTCACCTCATCCTCGACGGGGGCGTAGTTGCCAGTTAGGTAGCGGTTGGTGCGGACCTCAGTGGTGGTCATGGCTCGATTCATAACACAGCTATGAAATCACCGTCAAGGTGTTGGTCGTCACATTCCATCACATTGATATGTAATCTGGCGCCGTGCCGAGGGTCGCCGATCCCGTCATGCGCGAGGCGCTCGTCGAGACGGCGGCGCGCCTACTGGCCGAGCAGGGTCCGGCGGCGCTGACGATCCGTCGGGTGGCCAACGAGGTCGGCACGTCGACGATGGCCGTCTACACGCACTTCGGCGGCAAGGAGGATCTGGTGCGGGCGATCGTGTGGGAGGGCTTCGAGCGCCTGGCGCAGCGACTCGGCGCCGTGCGCCGCACCAGCGACCCGGTCGCAGATCTGGTCCACCAGGCCGTGGCCTACCGGGCCAACGCCCACGAGAACCCGCACCTGTACGCCGTGATGTTCGGCAGCTCCCCCGTCCCCGAGTACCAGCAGTCGCCGGAGGACGCGGCGCACGGCTGGGCCACGTTCCAGATGCTGGTCGACGCCGTCGAACGGTGTGTCGGCGCCGGCCGCTTCGAGGACCGGGACGCGTTCGCCATGGCGTCGCAGCTGTGGGCCGCCGCCCACGGCATCGTCACGCTCGAGCAGCACGGATACCTGCTCACCGACGACAACCTCCTCGCCACGACCTGCGTCACCCTCGCCGTCGGCATGGGCGACGACCCCGCCGCCGCCACCACCTCCCTCCGCCGCGCCACCCGCCGCCGCTCGCCGTCCTGAGCGAAGACGATTCTGACGAAGATTCGATACGGATATCCATACGGATCGCGCCACGGAACTTGAGCAGGCGCGGTGCTCGCGATTGTGTGGCGCGATCGGTATTGATTTCAATACCGATTCTTCGTCAGAACCCGAGTACGCATCTTGCTTGCTGGCGTGAGCGGGGGTTGGCGGGAGGGGCGGGCGGGCAGGATCGGCGGCCGTGACGATCGTCGGCTGGCATGCCTCCCACGAGCAGGTCTCGCCGGGCGAGCTGTTGACGGCGGTGCGCCGGGCCGAGGACGCCGGCTTCGACGCCGCGATGTCCTCCGACCACTTCTCGCCGTGGAGCGAGCGCCAGAACGAGTCGGGCTTTGCCTGGTCGTGGCTCGGCGCCGCCATGGCCACGACGGCGCTGCCGTTCGGCGTGGTCAACGCGCCGGGCCAGCGCTACCACCCGGCGATCATCGCCCAGGCCGCAGCGACGCTGACCGAGATGTTCCCGGGACGGCTGTGGATCGCCCTCGGCACGGGCGAGGCCTCGAACGAGCACATCACCGGAGGAGGCTGGCCGGACAAGGCCCGCCGCAACCAGCGCCTTCGCGAATGCGTCGACGTCATGCGGTCGCTGCTCGCCGGCGAGGAGGTGACCCACCGCGGGGAGGTCGTCGTCGACCGGGCCAAGCTGTGGACCCTGCCCGTCACGCCACCACCGCTGTTCGGCGCCGCCGTGTCGCCGGAGACGGCCGGGTGGGTCGGCAGCTGGGCCGACGGGCTGGCCACGGTGCACCAGCAGCCCGACGCGCTGCGGCGCGTGCTCGATGCCTTCCACGAAGGTGGTGGCGAGGGCAAGCCGGCCTACCTCCAGGTCCACGTCTCGTGGGCGCCGACCGACGACGAGGCGGTGGCGATCGCCTACGACCAGTGGCGAACGAACGTGTTCGAGCCGCCCGTGTGCTGGGACCTCGAGATGGTCGACCACTTCGACAAGGCGGCGGCGCACGTCCGGCCCGAGGACGTCAGCCGGCGGATCCTCGTGTCCGCTGACCCGGCCTGGCACCTCGACCAGCTGACCGAGCTGGTCCAGCTCGGCTTCGACGGCGTGTGGATCCACCACGTCGGCCAGACCCAGCTGCCGTTCATCGACACGTTCGGCGAGCACGTCGTGCCCGAACTGCGCCAGATCTCGTGACTACCTCATGAACGTCGCCGAAACGGCCGACCTGTGGTGGAAGAACGCCGTCATCTACTGCCTCGACGTGCAGACGTTCTGCGATTCCGACGGCGACGGCATCGGCGACTTCGCCGGTCTCACGTCGAAGGTCGACTACCTCGCCGGCCTCGGCGTGACGTGCGTGTGGCTGATGCCCTTCTACCCCACCGCTGACCTCGACGACGGCTACGACATCTCCGAGCACTACGCCATCGACCCCCGCCTCGGCACGTTCGGCGACTTCGCCGAGTTCGTGCGGACGGCCCGCGACCGCGGCTTGCGGGTCATCGTCGACCTCGTCGTCAACCACACCTCGGACCAGCACCGCTGGTTCCAGGCCGCTCGCCGCAGCCGGGACTCGCCGTTCCGGGACTTCTACGTGTGGGTCGACGAGATCCCCGCCGACGGCCCGACCGGTGAGGTGTTCCCCGGCCGCCAGGGCGGCATCTGGACGTGGGACGCCGAGGCCGGCCAGTACTACCTGCACCGCTTCTATCGCCACCAGCCCGACCTCAACATCGCCGCCGCCGAGGTGCGCGACGAGATCCGCAAGCTGATCGGGTTCTGGCTGGCCCAGGGGCTCTCCGGGTTCCGGGTCGACGCGGTGCCGTTCCTCCTCGAGGTTGACGGCATCGGCGAGCGGATGGAGCTCGATCCCCACGAGTACCTGCGCGACCTGCGGGCGTTCCTCGGTCGGCGCAGCGGCGAGGCCATCCTGCTCGGCGAGGTCAACCTCCTCGCCGACGAGCAACGGAAGTACTTCGGCGACGAGGACGGCGACGAGCTGCAGCTGCTGTTCGACTTCCTCGTGATGCAGGCCACCTACGTGGCCCTGGCCCGCGCCGACGCCCAGCCGATCGAGCGGGCGCTTCTCCGGCGCCGGGAGATCCCGTCTGAGGGCGCATGGGCCACGTTCCTGCGCAACCACGACGAGCTGACACTGGACAAGCTGACCGACGCCGAGCGGGCCGAGGTGTTCGCTGCCTTTGGACCCGACCCGGACATGCAGCTGTACGGCCGCGGCCTGCGGCGCCGCCTGCCGACCATGCTCGGCGGCGACCAGCGACGGATCCGCATGGCCTACAGCCTGATGTTCGCCCTGCCTGGGACGCCGACGCTGTTCTACGGCGAGGAGATCGGGATGGCGGAGAACCTCGCCGTCGACGACCGCCTGGCGGTGCGCACGCCGATGCAGTGGTCCGACGGTCCAACGGCCGGCTTCTCCTCTGCGCCGCCCGATGCCCTGTGTCGACCGCTGCCGACGGCGCCGGGCTTCGGTCCGTCGGAGGTCAACGTCGAGGCGCAGCGCACCGACCCGGAATCGTTGCTCAACTGGTTCGAGCGGATGATCCGCCTGCGCAAGGAGCTGCCCGAGATCGGCTGGGGCGAGTGCACCGTGCTCGACGGCGGGACGGAGTCGGCGCTGGTCCTGCGCCACGACTGGCAGGGCCGCTCGATCGTCACGGCCCACAACCTGGCCAAGCGGGCGGCGACGGTGACGGTGCCGATCGACGGCGGTCCCGGGACGCAACTGCGCGACCTCCTGCAGCCGGGCCGACCGATCGCCGCCCGCGACGGCCGGGCCCGCATCCCGCTCAAGGCCCACGACCACCGCTGGTTCCGCCTCACCTCGCCCTGACTCCGTCGAGCCGGGCACCGTCTGTGTCACCGAAGGTGGCGACCTGCCGCGACTTGTTGTGACGCAGACAGCCTGACGCCGGCGGTCGCGTTCGAGTCCTCGACGCTGTCTGTGTCACAACAAGTCGCGGGTTTCGCCACTTTCGGTGACACAGACGAAGATTGCGGTGGATTCATCGACTCGGCGAGGGCGTTGGTCCGCCAATCCTGGGTGTAGCCGGGACCGTCGCCGGCCACCCGCCACGCGTCCTGGTAAAAGGCCGTGCGGCCGTCGAGGGGCGTCAGCGAGCACAGGAAACGGATCTCGTCGCTGTCCGGCTCGGCGTTGAAGTCGCCGCACAGGATGATCGGCATCGCGTTGCGCTGGCGGCCGGGCGGAGGGACAGCGTCCAGGTCACCGCGCGCTCGACGGACGATCTCGTCGATGGCCAGCACCTGCACCCGACGGTGCAGTCCGTGAGTCGGTGCCGGGGCGAGGTGGCACGAGAACACGTCGAGGCCCGCACTGCGGACGTGCACGAGCTCCCAGGGCACGCTGGCCACGAAACCGTCGCCGACGTTCCGGTCGTCGATTGGCAGGCGGTGGTACGTGGACGGTTCGATCGGCCATCGGGACAGCACGGCCGAACCGAAGCGCATCGAAGGGTCGGGCCACAGCTGCGGATCGAACGGAGCCCCGTGGAAGGCGAGGTGGTACCCCAGCCCGGGCAGCTGCTCCACGATCCACGCCGCGGTGTTGGCGGTGTTGGCGTCTTGCCAGACCTCCTGGAAGCAGGCGACGTCCGGCCGCAGCTCCCCCAGCTACGCCGCGACCTCGTGGCGGCGTTCGGCCCAGCCCGGCTCGAGCAGCGATCCGATGTTCAACTGAACGACCCGCAGGACCCCGTCAGCCACGCTGGTCAACGTAGGCGGGGCGGCTGATGCCTTCCTCCAGTGGAGTCATGTCCCCGAAGGACGTGACAGCCCGTTCCGGGCGCGTTCTCTGCCAGACGCTGGCGGAGACGGCGCCCAGTAGTCACCCTGGCACGATTCGCGCCCAGGTTGCCGGCTGGATCCGCCCAACCCGGCGAAAGGTCAGGCCAGCCGTTCGACGAGCGTGCCGGTGCCGAGGCCGCCGCCGCAGCACATCGAGATCAGGCCGTAGCGGCCGCCGGTGCGCGCCAACTCGTGCACGGCCTTGGTGACGAGGAACGTCCCGGTGCCGCCGAGCGGGTGGCCGAGGGCGATGGCCCCGCCGTTCGGGTTGACGCGTTCCATGTCGGCCCCGACCGTTTTCGCCCACGCCAGCACGACCGAAGCGAAGGCCTCGTTGACTTCGAACACGTCGATGTCGTCGATCGTGAGCCCGGCGTCACCCAGCAACCGGCGGGTGGCGGGGATCGGACCCTCGAGCATCAGCACCGGGTCGCAACCAACCAGCGCCGTCCCGGCCACGCGGGCCATCGGCGTGAGCCCCCGCTCGGCGGCCGCATCCGCCGACATGAGCAGCACCGCGGTGGCGCCGTCGGCGATCTGCGACGACGTGCCGGCAGTGTGGATGCCGTCCTCGCCGGCGACCGGCTTCAGCGCGGCCAGCGCCTCGAGACTGGTGTCGCGCGGGATCTCGTCTCGGCTCACCGTGACGGTCTCCCCTGTGCGCTTGCCGTCG
This sequence comes from Ilumatobacteraceae bacterium, assembly GCA_051005355.1. Taxonomy (GTDB): domain Bacteria; phylum Actinomycetota; class Acidimicrobiia; order Acidimicrobiales; family Ilumatobacteraceae; genus JALZMG01. Next base: position 3,758 of record JBPCJL010000323.1, on the reverse strand, counting down.
GCGTCACGCACCGCCGTGTCGACCGGGATCAGCTGCTGCTCGAACCGACCCTCGGCGATGGCCCGTGCGGCGCGCGTCTGGGACTCCAGCCCGAACCGGTCGGTGTCCTCACGCGTTACGCCGTACTTGGTGGCGATCCGCTCGGCGCCGGCGAACTGCGAGATGAACTCGTAGTGCTCGAAGTACGTGTGCGAGATGGGCTTGCCCATCCCCGCCTTGGCACCGGCCACGGCGTCGCTGCCGATCGGCAGCACACTCATCACCTCGACCCCGCACGCCAGCACCACGTCCTCCTGCCCGCTGGCCACGATCCCGGTGGCCAGGTTGACGGCGTGCTGCGACGACCCGCACTGCGAGTCGACGGTCGAGCACGGCACCTCGACCGGCCCGCCGTGGGACAGCCAGGCCGTGCGGGTGATGTTCATCGCCTGGGCGCCGACCTTGTTGATGCAGCCGCCGACGACCTGGCCGACGTCACCCGGGTCGACGCCGGCCCGGCGCAGCACCTCCATCTGCACGGGACCCAGCAGGTCCGACGGATGGGTGGCGGCGAACGACCCGCCACGCTTGCCGATCGGCGAACGGCCGGCCTCGACGATCACGACGTCACGCGGTCCCACGGCACCTCCTGCTCGTGCGTCGCCTCGCAAGTCGCCTCGCAACGCCGGACGATCTACGTTACGCGCCACACCACCGCGAGGGGGCGTCCGACAGTGGACTTCGACATCCCGGCCGAGCTGCACGAGATCCTCGCCGTGACCCGGTCCTTCGCCCGCACCGACCTCCGGGAGGCCGAACGCGAGCTCGACGCCATCGCCTACCCGGCGGAGGCCTGCACCTCCGAGCGCTACCGCACGGTGCGCAGCCACTGCAGGTCGCCGACGGCACCACCGACATCGTCAGCCTGCAGGGCGCCTCACAGCTCACCGGGTTGACGGTCAACTGAACCTGAGCCGCAGCGTGCTGCTCAGGTTGCAGTCTTCTTGGAGCTGAGCCGCACTCGGCAGGTTGGCATCAGCGCGCTGGCCGCTCGGGATCCCACTCAATGATGAGGTCGTTGAGGAGGCGCAGCCCGCCCTCACGGGCCGTGCGCAGTGAGCCGTCGACGTCGCCGGCAGCGCCGAGGCGCATGGCCCGCTTGCAGTAGCGGATGGCGTCGGGCCGGGCCCTGGCGATCGTCGCCGCCAAGGACAGCGCCTCGTCCACCACGGCGTCCGGCTCGACAAGCGCGGTGACCAAGCCGATGCGGTCGGCCTCGTGGGCGTCGATGCGCCGACCGGTGAGCGCCAGCTCAAGCGCGCGGTCGTAACCGACAAGTCGCGGCAGCAGGGCGACGGCGCTCATCTCCGGGAACAACCCGATCTCGACCTCGGGCAGGGCGAACGTGCTGTCGGTGGCCACGATTCGCAGGTCGCAGGCGAACGTGATCTGGCGCCGGCACCGAAGGCGAACCCACGCACCGCGGCGATCGAGACGAAGTCGCCGTCGTGCAGCCAGCGGGCGGTCGCCTGGGCGGCGACGATGTCGCGCTCGTCGTACTCGGTGCGCTCCCGGTCGGCCTCCTCACCGGTGAACCCGTACGGCGTGAGCGCCCCCTCGGCCAGCGCCCTGCGATCGATGCCGCTGGAGAACGACGACCCCTCGCCCGAGATCACGACGCAGCGCACCGTCTCGTCGGCGACCAGTGCAGCGCCGAGGCGGGCCAGCCGCTGCCACATCTCCGGCACGAGCGCGTTGTGCCGCTCCGGCCGGTTCAGCCGGACGTGGACGACGTCGCCGTCCCGGTCGTGGACGACGAGGGTCACGCGGGCCCACCGATGCGCAGGGGCAGCGACCGCAGCGTGCGGCCGACGATCGTCGGGTGCCAGCACAGCTGCGACGCGTCGACGGCCAGTTCCAAGCGGGGATACCTGGCGAACAGCGCCGGCAGCACCACTCGCGCCTCCAACCGAGCCAGCTGGGCGCCGAGGCAGAAGTGCGTCCCCCACCCGAAGCAGAGGTGGCGGTTGGGCGACCGATCGAGGCGCAGCTCGTCGCCGGCCTCGAATGCGCCCGGGTCGCGGTTGGCCGCCATCAGGGCGCAGAAGACCGGCTGGCCACGGTGCAGCTCGTGACCGTTCCACTCGACGTCGTCGCGCACCCGGCGCACGACGATCTTCGACGGACCATCGAAGCGCAGCAGCTCCTCGACGGCGGTCTCGGGATCGTCAGCCAGCTGGGCCTGCCGATCATTGTCACCGAGGAGGTGGAGCGCACCACTCGTGATCAAGCTGGTGGTCGTCTCGTGCCCGCCGAACAGCAGCAGGCTGCAGGCCCCGACCATCTGCGCGTCGCTCAGCGAACCGTGCCCGTCGGCGGCGGCGACGAGCCGGGTGACGAGGTCGTCGGTCGGATCGCGTCGGCGGTCGGCGATCATCGCCGTGAAGAGTGCATCGAGGTCGGCGGTGGCCAACAGCGCCCGGTCCCACGCGTCGGCCCGCGACACCTTGCCCATGACCAGCGCGCCGAGCTGCGCCGACCACCCCTGGAACTCCTCGTGGCGCTCGGCCGGGACCCCGAGGAGGTGGGCGATCACGATGGCCGGCAAAGGATGGGCGACGGCGCGGACCAGGTCGAAGCCGGCGGGGTCGACGTCGTCGAGGAGCCGTTCGACCAGCGCCGCCACCTCGGCCTCCAGCTGCGCCACCGCCTTTGGCGTGAACGCCGTGCGCACGGGAGCGCGCAGCGCCGTGTGCACCGGCGGATCGTTGAAGATCATCCAGCCGGCGAGGAGGTCGGCGGCCGGCTTGAACCGGATCCGATCGGCGTCGGCGAGGCGGCGCTGCAGCGGCGTGATCGTGTCGGTGGACAGCGCATTGTCCGACACGGCGGCGCGCACATCGTCGTAACCGAGCAGCAGCCACGCCTTGTGCCGCTCCAGCCACCAGACGTCGCTAGTCATTCGCAGCTCACGGAACACGGCGTGCGGATCAGCGACGGCGCCCGGCCCGACGAGGTCGACCGCAGTCGACGGCGACGCACTCATGTCAGCACCGTAGATTCCGGACGATGGGGTTCCGCCTGACCGCAGAGGAGGCGTGGGCCGACATCGCCGCCGCCCACACCGGGGTGTTGGCCACCCTGCGGCGCGACGGCCGGCCGGTCGCCCTGCCGGTCTGGCACGTGGTGCTCGACGAGCGGATCTACGTCCGCACGCCACGCTGGTCGAAGAAGGTGGGCCGCATCGCCCACGACGCCCGCGGCTCGTTCATGGTCGAGTCGGGGCTGGCCTGGGCCGAGCTGCGGGCGGTGGTCCTGCCCGTCCGCGCCGCCCTGGTCGACGGTGACCTCGCGGCGCGGGCGGTCGCCGCCATCGATGCCAAGTACGCCGACTACGTGCTGCCGGCGCGCGACGCCGCACCGTCCGTACGCGCCGCCTACGCGGACATGGCCGTCATCGAGCTGGCCCCCGACGGCGACTTCCGCACGTGGGACAACGCCGCCCTGGTCGGGCGGGGCTGACGTGGACGAGACCGCCGATCGACCTGTGACCCTGGCCGGCATCGTCCGCGGCCACGCCCAGCGCCAGCCCGACCGCACGGCGATGCGGTGGGACGGCGGCTCGATGACCTACGCCGAGCTCGACGTGCGATCGAGCCGGGTGGCCCAGGCCCTGCGGGCATACGGCGTCGACGCCGGTGACCGGGTAGCGAGGGTCGACAAAAACTCGCCCGAGCAGTTTGAGCTGTTTTTCGGGGCCGCCAAACTCGGGGCCATCC
>JBPCJL010000322.1:0-4055 GCA_051005355.1 Ilumatobacteraceae bacterium | reverse complement strand
CCCATCCGGGTGTTTCGTAAGAGAAGCCCCCCCACGAAACACTCGGATGCAAGGAAACACTCGGATGGGTGGGGCTCTAGATGGTGGGGACTTCGCGGTGGTGGCCGAAGACTTGGCCGAGGGCGTGCATGATCTCGCCGAGGGTGGCGTAGGTGGACACGGCGTCGATCAGCGTGGGCATCAGGTTGATCTCGGGGTCGGCGGCGTCCTCCCGCAACCGGGCCAGCGCCGCATCCACCGCCGCGCCGTCACGATCCTGGCGCACCTGGTCCAGCCGCTTGCGCTGCCGCGCCTCGTCCTCGTTCGAGATCTGCAGCAGCTCCAGCGTCCGGTCGTCGTTGCCCTCCGTGAACCGGTTGACCCCGACGATCGTGCGCCGTCCCTCGTTGAACGCCCGCTCCGCCTCGTACGCCGAGTCGGCGATCTTCCCCTGGAACCAGTTGTCCTCGATGCCCCGAATGCAGCCCTCGAGCATCGACCCCCCACCGATCGAATCGAGGTGCTCGAACAGCTCCTCGGCCCGCCGCTCCATCTCGTCGGTCAGCTCCTCGACGAACCACGACCCACCCAGCGGGTCGGCGACCAGCGCCACGTTGGTCTCGTTGGCGATCACCTGCTGCGTGCGCAGGGCGATGCGCGCCGCCTTCTCGGTCGGCAGCGCCATCGCCTCGTCCATCGAGTTCGTGTGCAGCGACTGCGTTCCGCCCAGCACGCCGGCCAGCGCCTCGATCGCCGTGCGCACGATGTTCACCTCCGGCTGCTGCGCAGTCAGCGACACCCCGGCCGTCTGGGTGTGGAACCGCAGCTGCATCGACCGCTCCGACGTCGCCCCGTACCGATCCTTCATCCACCGGGCCCAGATGCGCCGCGCTGCCCGGTACTTGGCGATCTCCTCGAAGAAGTCGATGTGGGCGTTGAAGAAGAACGACAGGCGCGGGGCGAACGCATCGACCGGCAGCCCCGCCTCGACCGCCAGCTCGACGTAGGCGAACCCGTTGGCCAGTGTGAATGCCAGCTCCTCCGCCGCCGTCGACCCCGCCTCCCTGATGTGGTACCCAGAGATCGACACCGAGTGCCACCGCGGCATCTCCGCCGCCGTGAATGTGATCGTGTCGCGCACCAACCGCATCGACGGCCGTGGCGGGAACACGAACTCCTTCTGCGCCTGGTACTCCTTCAGGATGTCGTTCTGCAGCGTCCCCCCGAGGCGCGCCCGCGGGATGCCGGCCCGCTCCGCCTGGGCCACGAACATGGCGAAGATCACCGCCGCCGGCGAGTTGATCGTCATCGACGTCGTCGTCGTCCCCAGGTCGATGCCGGCGTAGAGGTCCTCCATGTCGGCCAGACTGTCGATGGCCACCCCGCACCGCCCGACCTCGCCCAGCGCCATGGCGTCGTCGGAGTCGATGCCGAGCAGCGTCGGCATGTCGAACGCCGTCGAGAGCCCGTCCCCGCCCGTCCTGATGATCTCCTTGAACCGCCAGTTGGTGTCCTCGGCCGTGCCGAAGCCGGCGAACATGCGCATCGTCCACAGCTTCGACCGGTACATCGACGCGTACGGCCCCCGAGTGTACGGGAACACCCCCGGGTACTCGCCGTCGCCGTCCGCCGGCCCGTACACCGGCTCGAGCGGGATGCCCGACATGGTCGTGAACGGCGTGTCGCGCCGCTTCGACGCCTCGTACGCTCGTCGCCACTCGTCACGGGGGTTCATGCCGGCACGGTAGTTGCAGGTCGGTGGCGCACGCCGTTCGGAGCGGGCGAGGTCCTCATAACCTCGCCCACCGTGCATGGCGAACACCCGGACCGTGAGGTGGCCCGCGGCGTGCGGGCCGCGGTCGTTGCCTACGGGCTCTGGGGCCTGCTCACGATCTACTGGAAGGCGCTGACCGGCTTCGACCCGTTCGAGCTGATCGGCTACCGGATCGCCCTGGCCAGCGTCGTGATGGCCGTCATCGTCACGCTGCGCAGACGGTGGTCGGTGCTGCTCGCACTGCGCCACGACCGGGCCGTCCTCGCCCGCCTCACCCTGGCCGCCATGCTGCTCACCGCCAACTGGACGACGTACGTGTGGGCCATCGTCAACGGCCGCGTCATCGAGACCGCCCTCGGCTACTTCTTCGCGCCGCTGCTGACGATGGTCCTCGGCGTGACGGTCCTCGGCGAGCCCGCCAGCCGCCTCCAGCGTCTGGCCATCGCCCTCTCCGCCGCCGCCGTGGTCGTGTTGACCATCTCCTACGGCCGACCGCCGATCGTGGCGCTGATCCTCGCCGTGTCCTGGAGCCTCTACGGCCTGCTCAAACGGCAGGTCCCGCTCGGGGCGATCGACAGCTTGGCCGGCGAGACGCTGGTCCTCGCCGTGCCGGCCGTGGCCGTCGTCGCCTTGACCGTCGGCAGCGCCGACAGCGTCCCGGCCACCGCCTCGGCTGGCGACTGGGTGCTCGTCGCGCTCACCGGCGCGGTGACGGCGGCGCCGCTCCTGCTTTTCGCCGTCGCTGCCCAGCGGGTGCCGTTCACGCTGCTCGGCGCCCTGCAGTATCTGGTCCCCACGATCAACCTCGTCCTCGGCTGGGCCGTCTACGGCGAGCCGATGCCGGCCGACCGCCTCGTCGGCTTCGTCTTGGTGTGGGCCGCGCTGGTCGCCGTGACGGTCGACCGCCTCCGCCAACCCGAGCCGGTCCGCCCCAGCGTCGCCGACCTCACGGCGACCGGCCCCGGCTAGCGTCCTCGCAGATGCGTCGCCTGTTCGTCCTGCCCCTCGGCGCCGTCGTCCTGCTGGCCGGATGCGGCGTCACCTCGGCGAACTTCCCGGACTCGGCCGAGGACGTGATCGAGGACGACGACCGCACGGCCGAGAACTTCGAGGGCCGCACGTTCGACGACGCCCAGTGCGAAGAGCCTCCGAACAACGAGATCGGCACCCGCTTCAACTGCACGGCCACCGATGCCAACGGCATCGCCGTCACGTTCGTCGCCACCATCACCGAGGACGACGCCTTCACCATCAGCGCTCCGCAGGACGCGACCGGCGCGGCGACCACCGTTCCCGACCCGGCGGCGACCACGGTGCCTGATCCAACGGCCACGACGCTCCTCGATCCGGCGGCCACGACCACGCTCGCCCCGCCGACCAGCTGAACCCTCCGGGCGCACGGCGTCAGCGGGTCAGCAGCGTCCCGGCGAAGAAGCGCTGCAGCGCGTCCACGGCGGCGGCGTGCCGGCGCGGATCGCGTGTCGCAGCGGACAAGCGCGCCAGCCCGGACACGACGGCGTTGAGCAGGTCCTCGACCGCCCGCAGGTCCGTGTCGGGGCTCAGCTCGCCCCGCTGCGCCGCATCGGCGACGAGTCGGCGGAAGAAGGCCGCGGTGCGCCGCCGCAGCGGGCGCAGCAGCGGGTCCAGCTCTGGATGACGCTGGGCGTCGCTGGCCACGCCGACGACGAACGCCGGCAGCGTCGGGTCGGCCCGGTTCAGCTCGGCGACCGCGTCGAGCACGGCGGCGTACTGCTCGACCAGCGTCTCCCGTCCGGCGATCGCCGTCTCCAACCTGGGGAACACGCGCTCGACGACCACCTCGTAGACGGCGACGTAGAGCTCGGCCTTGGACGAGAAGTAGTGGTAGATCGCCCCGCTCGTCAGGCCGCTGGCGTCGGCGATCGAGCGGTTCGTCGTGACGTCGTAGCCATCGCGGGCGAACATCACCATGGCCACATCGAGGATGCGCAGCCGAGTGGCGGCGGAGTCCTGGTCGCGTGGCCGCCCTCGCTGGCGGGGCAGGATCGCCGTGACGGCCGACTCGGGCCGGGCGCTGACGCCCATCGCCGTGACGCTAACCATGGCGTGAGAGAGCGTCCGGACCAAAGGACCGAGCCAGCGGCGCAGCCAAGCGAGCGAACGATGGTCGAGGCGTGAGCGAGCCTCCGGACCGAAGGACCGAGCTCGCGGCGCCGCCAAGCGAGCGAACGATGGTCGCGGTGCCGATGACGCGGCCCGGCCCGGGCCGCCGTGTCCGCCCGGTCACCCGCTGGCAGACTTCCGTGGTGGACGTCCGGACCGA
>JBPCJL010000321.1:0-4192 GCA_051005355.1 Ilumatobacteraceae bacterium | reverse complement strand
ATTTGCGGCCGATGACGAACCGTTCTTCCGCTCTTGCCGGTCGGCCGCGCCCAGGGAGGGCATGGGCTCGCTCGCGTCGGCTTTCACGGTGGCGGCCCGGCAGCACGGCGTGATCACACTGGCCCAGCTGACCGAGCATGGTGTCAGCCGCCAACAGCGGCGAACAGCGATCAGCAACGGCCTGCTGCTCCCGTTGGCGCCTCGGGTCTACGCCGTCGGAGGGAGCGCTTCGACCGTCGAACGTGAGCAGATGACCGGGCTGCTCTGCCTCGGCCCGAAGGCCGTGCTCAGTCACGAGACCGCCGCTCGACTTCACGGCTTCGACCGGTGCATGCCCGGCGCGGTCGAATTGACCCTGCCCTGTGGTCACCACGGGATGCGCGTCCCGTTCACCGTGCACACCACAGCGCGCTGGTCACCGTTGGATCGGGTCGTGATCGACGGCTGGCCGTGCACATCGGCCACGCGCACCGTGCTCGACCTGGCGCGCGCCCGGATCAGCACTCCGCGCCTCGAAGCGGCGATCGACAGCGCAGTGCGGTCCGGTGCCAGCGCGCCGCTCGTCCTCGCCACCCGCCTCAGCCAGCTGCGCGGGCGCGGCCGGTGGGGAGCCCCACGGCTCGAACAGCTGCTCGTCGACGCAGGAGGGCACACCCTCCTCGAGCGGCGCTTTCTCACGCTCATTCGCGCTGCTGGCCTTCCCCGTCCGACCACCCAGCTCGTCCACCGACGGGACGGACGCACCGTGGGCCGGGTCGACTTCTGCTTCGAGGCCTACGACCTCGTGGTCGAGGTGACAGGGGGGCGAGGACACAGCTCGCCGTCCGAGCGAGCCAAGGACGCGCAGCGCCGGAACGAGCTGCAGGAGGCTGGACGGCAGGTGTACGAGTTCACCTACGAACAGGTCACGGCGCGCCCGGCCTACGTCCAGCGGTTGGTCGGAGATCGGCTGACGCAATCCGGCTGGACTGCTCCTGGTCAGCGAATTGGTTGCTGAGCAACCAATTCGCGGAGGACGAGGTGGGTCACCCGCTCGTCCGTGCGCCAACGACGACGGTCGGTGGCCAGGGCGTCCAGTGCTCGAGCTCGAGCTCGAAGTGCTGGCGGAATGGATCGAGCGCACCGGGGACGAAGTACGCCGCCCCGAAAGGTCGGCGGGAACGACGGCGGACCATCCGGGCCAGGCGCACCGGTACCGAGCCAGCGGCGTTCTCCACCATCAGCAGCCGCCCGCCGGGGACGAGCCGGCCGGCCAGACCCACGGGCGCAGCGACTTGGTCCATCACCACGACCGTGCTCTTCGTGAAGACGACGTCGAAGTGGTCCGGCAGCTCGGCGAGGTCGCCGGAGTACGTGGAGAACGTCGTGCGATCGCCGACGCCGCGCCCCGCCGCCCAACGCCGGGCCTCCTCCAGCGGCTCGGGCCGAATGTCGTAGGCAGCCACGATTGCGCCCTGTTCGGCGAACCAGGTCGCCATGCGGCCCTCACGCGGGCCCAGCTCGAGAACCCGCAGCCCGTCGACCGGACCGAGCCACGCCAACCCACGTTCCACCTGACGCCGCCACGTCCCACCGCCCCAGTCGACCGGCGGCGAAGTGTCGGCGGTGGGCACCAGGTCGGGCACGGTAGCCGCCTCCCGGTCACCGCCGGCGGCCACCGGTAGCGTCACGGCCCGTGCCGGGCGCCTCGTACGTGCACTCGACGGCCATCGTCGAGCCGGGAGCCGAGGTCGGTGCCGGCACCAAGGTGTGGCACCACGCCCACGTGCGCAGCGGCGCGATCGTCGGGCCCGAGTGCGTGATCGGCAAGAACGTCTACGTGGACGCCGGCGCCCGGGTCGGCGCCCGCGTCAAGCTGCAAAACAACGTGAACGTCTACGACGGCGTCACCATCGCTGACGACGTGTTCGTCGGACCAGCGGCCACGTTCACCAACGATCGCGTTCCGCGAGCGTTCAACGCCGAGTGGCAGGTCACGCCGACCGAGGTTGCCGACGGCGCGTCGATTGGCGCCAACGCCACGATCGTGTGCGGCACCCGTCTCGGACGCTCGTGCATGGTCGCCGCCGGTGCCACGGTGACCCGGTCCGTCGAGGACCACCAGCTCGTCGCCGGCACGCCGGCCCGCCACCTCGGCTGGGTGTGCCGCTGCGGCCAGGTCGTGTCGCGTCAAGCGGAACGACCGGACGACCTGCGCTGCGCGTCGTGTCGGGAGCAGCCGTGATCCCGCTGACCAAGGTGCAGCTGCCCCCGGAGGTCGAGCCGCTCGTGCTGGGCGTGCTGCGGTCGGGGCAGCTGGCCCAGGGCGAGCTCGTCGCCACCCTGGAGCGGGAGTTCGCCGCATTGCACGACGTCGCCCACGCCGTCGCCGTCAACAACGGGACGACGGCGTTGATCGCCGCTCTCGACGTGCTCGACCTGCAGCCCGGCGACGAGGTCATCACGTCGCCGTTCACGTTCGTCGCCACGCTCAACGCCGTCCTGCAAGCCGGGGCGACGGCACGGTTCGCCGACATCGGCGACGACTTCAACGTCCTGCCCGACGCCGTCGCCGCCCTCGTCGGCGAGCGGACCAAGGCACTGCTGCCGGTCCACCTGTACGGCTACCCATGCGACGTCGACGCGCTGGCTGCGATTGCGACGGCGCGTGGACTGCCGATCGTGGAGGACGCCGCCCAGGCGGTCGGCGCGGTCTGCGGATCACGTCACGTCGGTGGGTTCGGCATCGGCTGCTTCAGCATGTACGCGACCAAGAACCTGGCCACCGGCGAGGGCGGGATGATCACGACGAACGACGACGCACTGGCCGACCGCCTGCGCGTCCTGCGCAACCAGGGGATGCGCCAGCGCTACCAGTACGAGATGGCGGGCAACAACTACCGCCTCACCGATCTCGCCGCTGCCGTCGGCCTGCCGCAGCTGCGGTCGCTCCCGGCGACGAACGAGCGCCGGCAGGCCAACGCGGCCAAGCTGTCCGCCAACCTGCGCGGCGTCGACGGGCTCGTGGTCCCGCCGGATCCGGCGCCCGGGCGGACGCACGTGTTCCACCAGTACACCGTCCGGATCACCTCCAATGCACAGGTTTCACGCGACGAGTTCGTGGAGCGCGTCGTCGCTCGAGGGGTGGGATGCGGCGTGTACTACCCGCGGGCGGTGTTCGACTACGACTGCTACCGCGACCACCCGCGAGTGATCGTCGACGACGTCCCGGCCGCCCACCGGGCGGCACGCGAGGTGGCCAGCCTGCCGGTGCACCAGTTCCTGACCGACGGCGAGCTCGACCAGATCCCGTCGGTCGTCACCGCCGTGCTGCGGGAATGAGCGAGGGAGTCTTCGACCGAGTGAATCATCAGCACGGTCTTTTGCTCATGGCTGAGCTCTTGCACTGCGCTCTACTCGGCGTCGTCGGCCACCTTGAGGTCCTCACATGAGCAGGGCGCGGATGACCGACATCGTCAGGGTGGCCGTCGTCGGCGCCGGCGTGATGGGCGCCAATCACGCCCGCATCGCCCGCCAGCTCGTCGGCGTCGAGCTTGTCGCCGTGGTCGACGCCGATCCCGCCCGGGCCGCCGCCGCCGCTGGAGACGTCGCCGCGCTAACCACGATCGACCAACTGCCCGAGACCGACCTGGCCATCGTGGCGGTACCGACCGACCAGCACCTCGAGGTGGCGGCCCTGCTGGCCGGGCGCGGCGTCCACCTGCTGGTCGAAAAGCCGCTGGCCGCCTCCTGCGCCGCCGCGCAGCAGATCATCGACGCCGCCGCCGATGCCGGTGTCCTGCTGGCCGTCGGACACGTCGAGCGGTTCAACGCCGCCGTCATCGAGCTGGCCCGCCACCTCGACCAGCCGCGCCACGTCCGGGCCACGCGCATCAGTCCGTTCTCGGCCCGGATCACCGACGGCGTCATCCACGACCTGATGATCCACGACCTCGACATCGTCGCCGCGCTGGCCGGGCCGAGCGCCGAGGTGGAGGCGGTCTCCGGGATCGCCCGCCGCGATCGTTCCTCGAGCGACGACCTCGCCTTCGCCAGCGTGGCGTTCTCGACCGGCCTCACGGCGAGCTTCGAGACGAGCCGGATGGCCCAGCGCAAGGTGCGCACGATCGAGGTGACCCAGGACGACAGCGTCGTGGTGGCCGACCTGGTCCGCCAGGACATCACCATCCACCGCATGAGCCAGCACGAGTAC
>JBPCJL010000320.1:0-11342 GCA_051005355.1 Ilumatobacteraceae bacterium | reverse complement strand
CTGTGGAACGGTTCCAAAGCGTTTTCAGTAGTCACCGGCGAACGAACACTACGCGAAGAACACTCGCGCCCGCCGCGCTCGCGGCTCCGCGCGTGAAAATCGTTCATCAGTGACTACGGAAAACGCTTGAGAACGCGATCGGGGCGGTGGAGCGGCGGACGCCAGGGGGCGGTGGGCGTGGTACAACTCGTCCGATGCAGGCCTTCGAGAACTTCGTCGACGGGAAGCGGGTGGCGGCGGCCGACGGGCGGACCACGCCGGTCATCGACCCGGTGACCGGGAACGAGTACGCCACCGCCGCCCTGTCCGGCCCCGAGGACGTCGACCGGGCCATGCAGGCCGCGGCGGCGGCGTTCGAGACGTGGCGTGACACGACCCCGTCCGAGCGTTCCCTCGCCATGTTCCGCATCGCCGACGCCATCGAGGCCCGGGCCGACGAGCTGGTCGACCTCGAGGTGCGCAACACCGGCAAGCCGATCGGGCTGACCCACTCGGAGGAGATCCCCCCGATGGTCGACCAGATCCGCTTCTACGCCTGCGCCGCCCGCAACCTCGAGGGCAAGAGCGCGGCCGAGTACATGACGGGCCACACCTCGTTCGTCCGGCGCGAGCCGGTGGGCGTCTGCGCCCAGGTGGCCCCGTGGAACTACCCGCTGATGATGGCCGTGTGGAAGTTCGCCCCCGCCGTCGCCGCCGGCAACGCCGTGGTCCTCAAGCCCAGCGACACCACACCGGCCTCGACGACGCTGCTGGCCGAGATCGCCGCCGAGTTCCTGCCCGCCGGCGTCTTCAACGTGATCTGCGGCGACCGGGACACCGGCCGGGCGATGATCGATCACGACACGCCGGCGATGGTCTCCGTGACCGGCTCCGTGCGCGCCGGCATGGAGGTCGCCGGCAGCGCCGCCAAGCGCCTCAAGCGCGTCCACCTCGAGCTGGGCGGCAAGGCACCGGTCATCGTGTTCGACGACGCCGACCTGGAGGCGACCGTCGAGGGCATCGCCGGCGCCGGCTACTTCAACGCCGGGCAGGACTGCACCGCGGCGACGCGCGTCATCACCGGTCCCGGCATCTACGCCGACTTCACCGATGCCCTGGCCGAGACGGCGAAGGGCCTGCGCACCGGTCAGCCCGACGACGAGGACGTCGCCTTCGGCCCGCTCAACAACCCGACCCAGATGGAGCGGGTCAGCGGCTTCCTCGACCGGGTGCCCGACCACGCCAGGGTCCTCACCGGCGGCCATCGCCAGGGCGATGCCGGCTTCTTCTACGAGCCGACCGTCGTCGCCGACCTCCGCCAGGACGACGAGATGATCCAGGACGAGGTGTTCGGGCCGGTCGTCACCGTGCAGCGCTTCACGGACGAGGCCGAGGCGCTGGCTTGGGCCAACGGCGTCGACTACGGCCTGGCATCGAGCGTCTGGACCAAGGACTTCGGGCGGGCCATGCGGATGGCCAAGGGCCTCGACTTCGGATGCGTGTGGATCAACACCCACATCCCGATCGTGGCCGAGATGCCCCACGGCGGCTTCAAGCGGTCCGGCTACGGCAAGGACCTCTCGGCCTACGGGTTCGAGGACTACACCCGCATCAAGCACGTCATGGCCAACATCGACAGTTGACCATCGAGCCTCGGGGAGGGGCATTGCACACAGAGACCGGCAGCCGCACGGACACGGCTGGCGAGGACGGTCGGTCGGGGCAGGCCGACGACGTCATCATCCTCGACGGGGTGCGCAAGGAGTTCGGCGACTTCGTCGCCGTCGAACGCGCCGACTTCGCCATCGCCCGAGGAGAGTTCTTCTCGCTGCTCGGGCCGTCCGGTTGCGGCAAGACGACGCTGCTGAAGATGATCGCCGGCTTCGAGAAGCCGACGTCCGGCCGGGTCCTGCTCGAAGGGGCCGACGTCTCGAGCGTGCCGCCGCACAAGCGCAACGTCAACACCGTCTTCCAGCAGTACGCCCTCTTCCCGCACCTGTCGGTCGTCGACAACATCGCCTTCGGCCTGCGAGCCAAGAAGGTCCCCGCCGCCGAAGCCCGCAAGCGCAGTCGCGAGATGCTCGACGTCGTCCGGCTCGGCGAGTTCGCCAACCGCCGCCCGGCCCAGCTGTCGGGCGGCCAGCAGCAGCGCGTCGCGCTCGCTCGTGCGCTCGTCAACCTGCCCAGCGCGCTGCTGCTCGACGAGCCGCTCGCCGCCCTCGACCTCAAGCTGCGGGAGGCGATGCAGCTTGAGCTGAAGCGCATCCAGCGCGAGGTCGGCATCACGTTCATCTTCGTCACCCACGACCAGGGCGAGGCGCTGACGATGAGCGACCGCATCGCCGTGATGAGCCGTGGCCAGGTCGAGCAGATCGGCACCCCGGAGGAGATCTACGCCGCGCCGGCGAGCATCTTCGTCGCCGGGTTCATCGGCTCGGCCAACCTGCTGCCGGGCACGCTCGTCGAGGCGGGAGGTGGGCGGGCCGTGGCGCGCCTCGACAACGACCTCGACGTCACCGTGCTCGGGTCGACCGAGGCCGGCCAGGGCGACCCGGTCACCGTCATGCTGCGGCCCGAGAGGCTGACGGCCACGACGGCCGCCGGCAACGGTGACGCCACCCTGGCCGGCGTCGTCGAGAACGTGATCTTCCAGGGGTCCGAGCGACGCCTGATCGTGCACCTGCCGGAGGGCACGGAGATCGTCGCCATGGTCGATGCCGACGACGAGCTACCGGACGTGCGCCACGGCGATCCGGTGACGCTGCGCTGGGCACCCGACGCGCCGTTCCTGCTGCGCGGCCGCTCGGCCGTCGTGGGCGCGACCACGACCGACGTCGACGAGGTGCAGGCCGCGCTTGACGGTCGCGAGGCGGTGCCCGAGGAGGCCCGGGGCGGTGACGCCGACGACGAGCCGGTCCCGGTCGAGCGGCGCCTCGGCCGGCGGGCCCTGATCGCCGGCGGCGCCGTGGCCGGCGCGGCGGCGATCGTCGGCGGCGTGCTCGCCCTCACCGGTGACGGCGGTGGCAACGAGGATGCCACGGCCGGTGGCGACGGAGGGGGCGACGGCATCGGCACCGGCACCGACGAGGTGCGCATCCTCAACTGGCAGGCCTACATCGACCCCGACGAGGACGGGGCCAGCGGCACGATCACGCGCTTCCAGGAAGCCACCGGCATCTCCGTGGCCGCGTACGACGAGGACTTCAACGACAACAACGAGATCTACAACCGGCTCGTGGCGCCGGTCATCGGCAACGGCGCCGTCATGGACTACGACATCATCGTCCCGACCAACTGGCTCGCCGCTCGCATGAAAAGCCTGGGCTGGATCGAGCCGCTCCCGCTCGACCGCATCCCCAACCGGGTCAACCTGGTCGAAGGTTTCCTCAACCAGCGCTGGGACTACGGCGCCACGTACAGCCTGCCGTGGCAGGCCGGCATCACCGGCGTGGCCTACAACCGGGCGCAGACGGGACGCGACCTGGGCAGCGTGATGGACATCTTCGACCCCGAGTTCAGTGGCCGCGTGGCGATGCTGACCGAGATGCGCGACAGCGTCGGGCTGGTCATGCTCGGTCTCGGCCTCGACCCTGCGGTCGTCGACCAGGACGGCGCCTTCCAGGCCCTCGACATGATCCAGCAGGCGGCGAGCGATGGCCAGATCCGTGTGTTCACCGGCAACGAGTACCTGCGCAGCCTGGAGAACGGCGACTTCGCCGTGTGCTTCGCCTGGTCCGGTGACGTGGTCCAGGCCGAGAACCCGGACGTCCAGTTCCTCATCCCGGAGGAAGGCGGGATGAGCTTCTACGACACCATGGTCATTCCCAAGGGCGCCCCGAACGCCTACGCCGCCGCCGACTGGATGAACTTCGTGTACGACCCGGTGCAGGCGGCGATCCTCACGTCCTACGTGCAGTACGTCACGCCGGTGAAGGGCGTGCGCGACGAGCTGGTCGCCATGGGCGAGGACGGGGCGGCGCTGGCCGAGAACCCGATCCTCTTCCCCGACGAGGGGACGACGGCCCGCCTCAAGGTGTTCGCCGACCTCCCGGAGGAGGTCGACGTGGCGATCACCGATCGCTTCCTGTCGATCACGGGCGGCTGACACCGATGGCCGCCGCTGTCACCGACGACCGCAACGTGCGGACCGGCCGGAAGATCCCGTACGCGCTGATCCTTCCCGGGATGCTGTTCACGTTCGTGTTCTTCGTCGTCCCGCTGATCACGCTGCTCAAGATCGCGCTGTCGACGAAGCCGGATCGCCTGCTGCCCAACTACGAGCTGACGTGGGAGTGGGGCAACTTCTCGACCGCCTTCACCGACTTCGGCGGACAGCTGGTCAGGGCCTTCGCCTACGCCGGCATCGCCACCGTGCTGGCGCTCCTGATCGCCTACCCCGTCGCCTACTTCATCGCCTTCAAGGGTGGGCGCTACCGCAACGTGCTCCTGGGCCTGGTGATGGTGCCGTTCTTCACCAGCTTCCTGCTGCGCACCATCGCCTGGCAGTCGCTGCTCAACGACAACGGGCCGGTGCTCGGAGTGCTCGAGCGGATCGGGTTGGAGGGGCTGTTCGACGGGCGGCTGCTCAACACCCAGCTCGCCGTGGTCGGTGGGCTGACGTACAACTTCCTGCCGTTCATGCTGCTGCCGATCTACGTCAGCCTGGAGAAGGTCGACGTCCGCTTGGTCGATGCGGCGTCGGATCTCTACGCCTCGTTCGGCCGGACGTTCCGGCGGGTCATCCTGCCGCTGTCGCTGCCCGGCGTCTTCGCCGGCACGTTGCTGACGTTCATCCCGGCCACCGGTGACTTCATCAACGCCGAGCTGCTCGGCAACGTGAACACCAGCGTCATCGGCAACGTCGTGCAGACCCAGTTCCTCGAACGCAACGACTATCCGACGGCGGCGGCGATCAGCTTCGTGATCATGGCCATCATCACCGCGTTGGTCCTCGTGTACTCGAAGTTCCTCGGCACAGAGGACATCGCGTGAGGAACATTCGATTCGGGACGGTCGCCCTGTGGGTCGTGACGATCTTTGGCTTCGCCTACCTGTTCATCCCGCTGATCACGATCGCCGTGTTCAGCTTCAACCGACCGCAGGGTCGCTTCAACACGAGCTGGAGTGCATTCACGTTCGACAACTGGGCGAACGCCTTCCAGAGCAGCGACTACATCGACGCCTTGATCGTGTCGCTGCGGGTGGCCTTCGTCGCCTGCACGTTCGCCACCATCCTCGGCGCGCTGATCGCGCTGGCGCTGGCCCGCTACCGCATGCGCGGCGGCGCACTGCTCAACCTGCTGCTCGTGCTGCCGTTGACGACGCCCGAGATCGTGTTCGGCGCCTCGTTGTTCACCCTGTTCTTCAACCAGGGCGTCGGGCGGGGGTTCTGGACGATCGTCATCGCCCACACCATGTTCTGCCTGTCGTTCGTGGCGCTCACGGTGAAGGCGAGGTTGCGCGGCCTCGACTGGTCGCTCGAGGACGCCGCCGCCGACCTCGGGTCGCCGCCCCTGCGCACGTTCGTCAAGATCACCCTCCCGATCATCGTGCCCGGCATCGTGGCGGCGTTCCTGCTGTCCCTGTCGCTGTCGATCGACGACTACATCATCACGTCGTTCATCGCCGGCCCCGTCTCGACGTTCCCGCGCGAGATCTTCGACTCGGCCAAGGTGGAGATCCCGCCGCAGGTCCACGTGATCGCCACGCTGATCATGATGATCGCCGTGGTGATCCTCCTCGCCGGGACCCTCATCGGCAATCGCCGGCGACGTGCTGGATAGCTCGCTTCGCTCGCTCGTCGGGCTGACGCCCTCCCTGACCAGGCGTGCTCGCTGCGGTCGGGGGACGAGAGCGTCAATCGGGCCATCACGTCGTAGCCAACGACAGCAGTAACCTCGGGCGGACCATGCCGAGATCGGAGGCTCCGCGCATCGCCGTCGCCCCGGAGGGGGCGCCCGGGTGGGTGGGCGAGGCGGTCAGCGACGGCGGCGGGCACCTGGTGGCGGTCGAGGAGGCCGAGGGCGTGATCTGGGCCGATCCGCGCCACCCGGATGCGCTGGCCGAGGTCATCGAGCGGGCCGACGAGGCGCGCTGGATCCAGCTGCCGTTCGCCGGCATCGAGAACTTCCTCCACCTGATCGACCATGACCACACCTGGACGTGCGGCAAGGGCGTCTACGCCGAACCGGTCGCCGAGCTGGCGCTGTCCCTGGCGTTGGCCGGCCTGCGCGGCCTCGGGACCTACGCCAGGGCCGACCGGTGGCAACCACCGCACGGCCGCAACCTGCTGGGCGCGAGGGTCACGATCCTCGGCGGCGGCGGGATCACCGAGGCCCTGGTCGGCCTGCTGGCGCCGTGGGACTGCCACGTGACGGTGGTGCGCCGAAACGTGCAGCACCTCGACGGCGTCGACGACGTGCTGGAGGCGGATCGCTATGTGGATGCCCTGCCCGGTGCCGACGTGGTGGTGCTCGCCCTGGCCCTGACGCCGGACACCGAGGGCCTGATCGGCCGCGACGAGCTGGACCTGATGGAGGACCACGCCTGGCTGGTCAACGTCGCCCGCGGCCGGCACGTCGTGACCGACGACCTGGTGGACGCGCTGGGCAACGGGGTGATCGGCGGAGCCGGGCTCGACGTGACCGATCCCGAGCCACTGCCCGCCGGCCATCCGCTGTGGGCCATGCCCAACTGCATCATCACGCCGCACGTCGGCAACACGCCGGAGATGGCCGTGCCGCTCCTGGCCGAGCGCATCCGCGCCAACGTGCGCCGCTTCGCCAACGACGAGGAGCTCCTCGGCCCCGTCGACGTCGACGCTGGCTATTGAGGTGGCCGGCGACCTCGACGCCGCGACCATCGTCGGCCTGTTGGCCGATGACGACCGCCGGCTGGTCGCCGCCGCGCTGACGCTGGGCGCCACCGGATTGGACGCCGTGGTCGCGTCGACGGCGCTGCCCGCCGACCGCGCTTCGCGGGCGCTGGCCCGGCTGGTCGACGGCGGGCTGGTGACGACCGGTGACGACGGCGTGCTCGTCCTGCTCGGCGCCGCGTTCCAGCGGGCGGCTCGGTCGGCGTTGGGCCGCCCAAAGCGCAACGAGCACGCCGATCAACCCGACGAGCGCCGGCGCGTGCTCGACGCCTTCGTGCAGGACGGTCGAGTCACGACGATGCCGGCGACGCGACGCAAGCGGCGCGTCGTCCTCGACTGGGTGGCTCAGGACTTCGAGCCCGGTCAGCGCTACGGCGAGGCGCGCGTCAACGCCATGCTGGCATTGCGCTACGACGACGTCGCCGCCCTGCGCCGATACCTCGTCGACGAGGAGCTGCTCGACCGCGACCATGGCGAGTACTGGCGCGTCGGCGGCAGCGTGACATGACGCTCTACGAACGGCTGGGCGTGTCGCCGCAGGCGTCGGCGGGGGAGGTGCGCGATGCGTACCGTCGGCTGGCTCGGCAGCACCACCCTGATCGCGGGGGACTCGACCAGGCGGCGATGGCGGCGCTCAACGAGGCCTACCGGGTGCTGCGCGACCCGGCGCGACGCGCTGTCTACGACCAGTCGCTGCGCACACCCGTCGGCTCGGCCGCCGGCGGCACGGCGCCGGTTCCGCCTCGTCACACCGACCGACCGACGTCGCGCCCAGCCGAGCCGCTCCCACCCGCTCGCTACCCCTGGAAGTTGGTCGTCGTCATGTTCCTGCTCGGGACGGCGGTGGTGCTCCTCGGCGTCGCACTGTACGAACCCGCCGCCGAGCCGCCGCCCGACAACCTGCTCGGCCCCGGCTCCTGCGTGTTCATCGAGGACAACGGCGACGCTCGCGAGATCAACTGCCGCGACGGCACCGAGGAGCTCGTCGTCGAAGTGCTCGTGCCGTCGGACGCCCCCTGCCCGATGGGCACGACGGGCTACCGCGACCGCCAGGGCCGCGGCTTGGCCTGTGTCAGAGCGCCCAGCTGACGGGCCGCTGCGTCCTCGCCTCTGCGGACCGTGAGGGCGATGTTCGCTCGGACCCGGCGCTGCTAGCGTTCTGAACGCCCGGGGCGTTTAGCTCAGTTGGTTAGAGCGCCACGTTCACACCGTGGAGGTCGTGGGTTCGAGTCCCGCATCGCCCACCAGGTCAGAAGCAATTTCACCGAGCCAGGCCCCCGAAAACCGCTGTGGGCCTCTCATTCTTCGCAGCGCTCTGCTCTGGCCATCCTCGGCCTCGGCCTGAAGCCACTGATCGTCGGGGCGCACCGTCAGCTTGTCGACTTGACGGCGGCCGAGGTGGTGCTCGAGGTGCAGCTGCAGGCGGGGTCCGAGCCCTTGCAGAGGCGCCTCGCTCTTCACGCCGCCTCATCCCGGCGCGCCTTCGACCAGCCACTCGTCGAAGAGTTCGGCAGCGCCGGCCGATGTCGATGTTCTTGCGACGTGAGCGTGCACCTTGCGCGTTCGCCTGGTGGGTTGGTGGCGCAGCGAGACACTGCAGCCGAGACGCGGCGACGTTCGACGAGCAGTCCCAGCGGCGCTCAAACATCCGGACCCGTCAGCCGTCCATTCCTGGTACCGAACCCGACCCTGGGCCGACTTCCGGGTCGAGAGAGGTGTCCGTCGTGGACTCCGTGGTCGTGGGGGCCTCCGGCTGTTCACCTCCGGGCCCATCGTCGTTGCAGGCGACGAGCACCAGTGCCAAGGCTGCGCCCGTCATCCAAGGCACTGATCTGCGCGCCATCCCTCGTCTCCCTTCGACTGCTCGGGCTGCCCTACCCGTTCGGCCGCCGAATCGACCTCGTTGCTTGGTGAACAAGCGGCCCGGCCAAGCGACAGCCGGGCGTCACGTATCGCCGGTGACGCCACGAAAGCAGTGGGCCATGTTCGACACCACATCTTCGACACGCGGCTTGCCACGTGGTTCGGGGGACAACTGATGGGTGACGTTGGCCTGAACGGGGCGCCGCCCCCTTGCCGGCGCGCTGCCGCATGCGAGCGGGTCCTGCCGGGCGGCAACCGGTGGTGGAACAGCCGCCTGCACGCACCGAACCTGACGGTCAGATGACGGCCGGAAGGCTCGGTCAGACCGGAAGGTAGGTCAGCGGCACGTGCCCACATGCCCAACCGCGAGAGGACCATTTCATGACCGCAAAGCTCACCGACCGCGTCGCGATCATCACCGGATCCGACTCCGGCATCGGACAAGGAGCCGCCATCGAACTCGCCCTCGAGGAAGCCGACATCGTGGTCACGTACCTCCACGACCACGACGGCGCCACCGAGACGTCCCGTCAAGTCGAAGCCGCCGGCCGAAAGACTCTCGTGGTGCAACTCGACACTCGCGATGAATCGTCCGTCGAGGCCCTGTTCGACCAGACCATCGACGCATTCGGCCGCATCGACATCCTGGTCAACTCAGCCGGCCAGGACGCCTCCGGCACCTACGTCGTCGACCTCGACCTCGCCGCCTTCGACGACGCCATGCGCACCAACCTCTACGGCCCGCTGATGTGCTGCAAGCACTTCCTCCGCCACCACCGTACGGCGGGCCGAGCCCGGCCCGGCCGCATCATCAACATCACGTCCGTCCACGAAGAGATCCCCCGTGCTGGAGCAGCGGACTACGACTGCGCCAAGGGCGCGCTGCGGAACCTCACCCGCACCCTCGCCCTCGAAGTCGCCGAGGCCGGGATCACGGTCAACAACATCGCTCCCGGGATGGTCCTCACCCCGTTCAACCAGGAGGCCGTAGATGATCCCAAGGTCCTGGAAGAGCAGGTGCATAGCATCCCCATGAAGCGTGCGGCGAAGCCCAGCGAGATCGGACGGCTCGCTGTGTTCCTGGCCTCCGACGACGCCGCCTACGTCACTGGATCCACCTACGTCATGAACGGAGGACTGATGCAGAACCAAGGACAAGGCGCCTGAGTCAGTCGACGATCTTGGGGCGACCGAGCGATGACGCGCAGTGAGGTTGCCGGCACTGAGGCATTTCGTTCATCGGCGCGCGCCGACGTGCAGGCCGAATCAGCCGCAGTGTGCATCGGCGTGAGGCTGCGGGTGGTACTCGGATCGAATCGGCCGCGACCATCCGGCGACGTGCGGCACGAAGCAGCCCGTCTCGTAGATGCCTTGGCGCATTTTCGAAGGGGCGTGATCCCTGAGTTTCGATGATCGATGTGGCGGTTGGGTGTCGATCGGCGAGCCGGCTCGAGCTGGCCGCCGGCGGCCTTCAGCCGCCGGTAACGTCACCACGCCTTGAACAGCTAGGGCGACACGGAACCATTCGAACCTCTCAGAAACCCGGGGATCGGCATGAACAGCGAGTCGCACGAGTTTCGCTTCGCCATCGTTCACGCCAATGGCAGCACCAACATAGAGTTCGGCGGTGACCTCGATCTGGCCAGCGCCAGCGAATTCGCTGGGCGTCTCCAGTTGTTGAGCGATGCCGGCCCGGGCGAGGTCACGATTGACCTCGCCAAGGTGACCTTCATCGATTCGACGGGACTGATGACGGTCCTGACCGCCAAGCAACGAATGACCGAGGCCGGCCAACGCCTGAAGGTTCGCAACCCCTCGAGGTCGGTGTGTCGCGTGCTGGAGCTCAGCGGCGCCGGTCACCTCCTGGATGTGGATCTCTCGACGTTGGGTGCCGTTGCGGATTGAGGGAGTTCGTTCAGGCTTTGACGGATGTCCGACGGTCGAGGCCACGAGGATCTGCCCGACGGCGGCCAACCACGGATGCCTACTGGCGACCAGGAGCATGGCCAACCATCGCGCCCGGGGATGAGTGGGTCGAGGAGTGATCCAGGACGAACGCCACGCACATCAAGGATGCGCTCTTGCGATCGCTGCGTGGCGCGTGTGCGGACGCGTCGACTCGGAGATGCGGCGGAGCGCGGCGGATCGGCTCCGAGGTCAGTAGGACCGTGGGAGCGAGAGGCTGTGCTGGGCGACGAAGTTCAGGATCATCTCCCGGCTAACGGGGGCGATGCGCAGGAGTCGGGCCATGCCCCACATGGCGGCGATGCCGTACTCGATGGTCATGCCGTTGCCGCCGTGGGTCTGGATCGCCCGGTCAACGCAGGCCAGCGCAGCATCGGCGGCGGCGAACTTGGCCATGTTCGAGGCCTAGCCGGCGTCTGCGCCGGCGTCGTACAACTGGGGGGTCCGCCACGTCATCAGCGGGGCAGTTTTCGGTTGATCTTGGGCTCGGCGAGCGGGTGTGAGATCCCCTGTTGCGAGCCGATCGACACCCCCCACACGGCCCGCTCGTTGGCGTACGCGCCGGCGCGATCGAGGGCGTAACGACCGATGCCGTTGAGCCGCGCGGCGTCCATGATCCGCTCGGGGTTGAGACCGGCGAACACCGGCCGCAGGCCATCGT
>JBPCJL010000319.1:0-4595 GCA_051005355.1 Ilumatobacteraceae bacterium | reverse complement strand
TAGCCCGCTACCGCTTCGCGTCGAGCAGGCCGACCTACACGGTGCCTGGGGGCTCAACATCACCTGGAACGACGGTCACGCCACTGGTATTTACCCCTTCGAGATGCTGCGACGGTGGCACGAGGGCCGGCGGTGATCCCGGAAGCACCGAGTGTCCGCACCGAACGACGGCGACCGGCGTCAGCGGGCGCGCCAGATCGGCATTTCCGCGGCGGTCGTTGTGCCCGTCGAACCGGACCCGCGTGGTCGGTGACGTCGCGATCAGAGTTCTCGTGACGCCACCAATGTGGCGTCGGCGGGGGCGAGGTCACTCCAGTCCTCGTCACACGCGAGGTTCGCCAGCGCGCCGGTTGGAAACTTCGCCGCGACCCGCCGTCGCAGGTCTTCGTCACCGCCGCCGATGAGGAGCGCGGCGAGCGTTTCGAGCCCTGGGTTGTGGCCGATCATCATCACGCTGGCTGCATCGTCCCTCACCTCGTGCAGCCGGCCGAGCAGATCGCTACTCGGCGCTCCGTAGAGGCCCGCTTCGATGAGGACGCTGGTGTTGGCCGGGAGGGCGTCGGCGATGCCTTCCAGGGTCATAATCGTGCGACGGGCCGACGAGCACAGGACCAGATCCGGCGCAATGCCAGTGGCCGCCACGTAGTCGTCGAGTCGACTCGCTGCGTCTTCACCGCGCTTGGCCAATGGACGGTCGTGGTCATCGAGCTGGTGGTTGGTCCAGCTCGACTTGGCGTGGCGGAGCAGCTAGAGGATCCGCGACTGCGCAGTCACCGCGACTCGGTTCCTCCAGACCTCAGGTTGGCGACCGATGCGACCATCCCGTCGGTCCCCTCTCGCGATCTCCAGCCCCCTCCAGTCGATGATCGCACCGTCTGGGCGACGGGCGCAACACACCCCGACGCTCGCCGACCCGCACAGCACGACTACCGAACGACGCGCCCGAACATCATCGTCGATCCCGTCACGGGCGTCACACGGGTAACTAACATCTCGGTGGGAACGTCGGGTCGTCTCCGAACAGGGTGACGCAGGCAGCGCTCGTCGTGTGGGCGATCGAATCAGAACAGCCAGGGGTCCCGAAGGTCGGTGAAGTCAACGTTGGCCATCAGCGCTTCCAACTCGCCCACCTGGGAGGCGAGCTCGGCGGGCGGCTCCCTCGACTCGCCTTCACGTGCCTCGCTCTCATTCGTGAAGTAGGCGACCTCGATGTAGCTGTCCGGACCGGTCCACATGCGGAACCCACCCAGCAGGTCAGGCCGGTACGAGGCGGCGTGGGCTTCGAACTGATCGTCGAGGGCGTGGACCCGGTCACGGTCCGTTTCGTGGCCCTTCATCACCTGCACGAAGCGGGCGTCGTTCGAGCCGCCGGCCAGGAAGCTGTCGATGTCGTCCGAATCGGTGAACCGGACGTCGCCGTCGAAGCAGCCCTCGGTCTCGGCCCACCACTGGCCCTGCTCTGGGCGTTCGCTGTTGGCCTTGGCGTCCGACGACGTCTCGAACCGAGCGAACACCATCGCGTCGCCTCCATCGGTCACGCCGGCCGTCGACCCAAGGAATCCTCGCGCTCCCGGACGGAGCTCAGTCATCCATCGATCCAGCTGACGACGCAACCCGTCGCGATCGGCGACTCGGCCCTCAACGGCTTGCACGAACATCATGTACCTCCGCTCGCTCGCCCCCGCGGTCAATCATCCTCTCGGCTCAATCCCTGTGCAACGCCCAACTTCACCCGATCGCCGACGTCCTCGTTCGCTCCGAGACCAAGTGCCGGAACGGCACCGAACGCGACCACCGAACAACGACCGCGGCGCCGGCGCCGTGATTGCGCCCGAACGACAGTTCGGTGGCTCGGCATCCGCGGTCCTGCCAGTATCGGGTGATCCCGGGCACAGCGGCTCGCAATGATCAGCCGTGGTTTCCGGGACGCTGGCGACCCGCCGGTGAGCGGTGAGAGTGCGGAGTACTGTCGGCTGTGGAGGCGGGGAGGCTGCCGTGGGTGAACCTTTCACAGTGGCGGCGGTGCAGGCCTCCTACGTGCTGATGGATCGTGAGGCCACGACGACCAAGGTCGAGGAGTTGGTGCGCGCCGCAGCCGACCGAGGGGCTCGGTTGATCGTGTTCCCCGAGGTGTTCGTGCCCGGCACGCCAATCTGGATCGACTCGGTGCCGATCTGGGACGGCGACGAGGCGTGGTTCGCCCGTCTCGTCGATCAGGCCGTCGTCGTGCCCAGCCCGACGACGGAGCGCATCGGCGCCGCGGCGAGCGACGCCGGGGCGTACGTCATCGTCGGGGTCGACGAGCGCGAGCCTCACGGCACGACGATCTACAACACCCTGTTGTATTTCGGTCCCGACGGTCGCCTGCTCGACCGCCACCGCAAGCTGATGCCCACGGGGTCCGAGCGCACCGTGTGGGGCATGGGTGACGGCTCGACGCTCAACGTGGTCGCGACCGAGCTGGGTCGAGTGGGTGGTCTGATCTGCTGGGAGAACTACATGCCGTTGGCCCGGTTCCACCTCTACGCACAGGGCGTCGACGTGTGGGTGGCGCCGACCCTTGCTCGCGGTGACGGCTGGATCGCCACGATGCGCCACATCGCTCGCGAGGGCCGCGTCTGGGTGGTCGGCGTCAACCCGTGCTTGCGCGTCGAGCAGATCCCCGCCGATTTCCCGGACCGTGACCGCGTCTGGAAGGTTCCGGACCCCGGTGACGACGAAGCTGATTGGGTCGAGCCGGGCAACAGCGTCATCTGCAACCCCAACGGCGAGGTCGTTGCCGGTCCGCTGCGCCACGAGGAGGGCATCTTGACCGCCGAGATCGACCTCTCGCAGGTCAACGCTATGCGACGCCTGTTCGACCCCGTCGGTCACTACAACCGTCCAGACGTGTTCCAACTGTCCGTCGACACGCGACCCCGGCGTGCGGTCACGCTCATCACCGACGGCACCGCGAGCGACGGCTGACCGCCGCTCCCAGCCGGACCAGAACACCGGACGAATCGGGCCCGAGAGTTGACGCGGCGTCACAACGATGGCGTGCGAGCATCGCTACTCGAGCTGGCCGGCCCCGTCGCGGAAGCGCCGTTCCGAGTGATTTTTGATCGCATCGACAGCAATGTCCGAATTCATGCGCCCGACATCGCGCGCTCGGCGAGTCACGACGGCTGCGCCAAGTGCCGGTATCGCGCACCGAACGCGCATCCCGAATGCCGTCCGCCGCGCCTCGCTCGACGCGCCGGAACGGCAGTTCCGCATCCGGGGTGCTCGTGTACGGCACCATCGGGCCGTCTCAGGTGGCGAGGAACGGATACGTGCTGATCGCCTGCACGCCGCTCGGGGTGACCAGGAACTGGTCCTCGAGCTTCACTCCCTGGGCGGTCTCGTCGCAGCCGATGTAGCTCTCGACGCAGACCACCATGTTCTCCTCGAACTCGCCTGGAAAGTCGTACGGCTGCCCCACGATCGCCAACGGCACGTTGGGGTGCTCACCGGACACGCCCAGCCCATGCGCGAGGCAGTAGTACCCGTATGGGGCGAAGCGCTCCGGTACCGGCCACGCGTTCTTCGAGAATTGCTCGAACGTGACACCTGGGGCGATGAGCGCGGCGTTGTGGGTGAGTTGCTCGCGTGCGAGGTCGTGGAGTTGGCGTTGGCGGGCTGTCGGGCGCTCGCCGCCGCACACGAACGTGCGCGAGAAGTCGACGCCGTATCCGAGGTAGCCGCTGGCGTCGGTGTCGAGACACACCAGCTCACCCGACGACATCCGACGGTCGGAGCACTCTCGGAAATAGGGAAACGTGTTGGAGCCGCTCTGGAACAGGCGCGCAACGACGTACTCGCCGCCGTTGGCGATCAGATCGTGATGGAACGCGGCCCAAGCTTCGTTCTCGGCGACACCGTCGTGCAGGTGTGACTCGAGCACGGCCACGGAGTGCTCGACCCGTACGGTGGCTTCGCGAATGACGTCCAGCTCGAGCGGCTGTTTGATCCGGCGAGCCTCGAGCAGCACGCGCGTTGCGTCGAGCAGCACGATGCGGTTGGCGCGTAGCTCGTCGCTGAACTCGAAGTCGACCTTCTCGATCGCGAGGCGAGGATCGTCGCAGTGGTAGCGGCGCAGTTCGGCGGCGACCTCAGCGGCGAACGCGGCGAGCGATCGGCGGTAGCTGGCGCCTGAGTTGGCGGTGATCGCCGTGGCGGTGCGTACCTCGTCGACCGCTGCCAGCCCGGACGAGAGATGTTCGCAACCAGCGAACTCGAACAGGATCGTCGGTCCGTCGCCGATCACGAGCGCGAAACGTGAAGGCCCCATCATTCCGTACACGGTCATGTTGCGATGTCCGCAGGCGTAACCAACGTTGACCGGATCCGGGGTCAGCAGTGCCGGAACGTCAAGGCGCGCCATCACCTCGCGCAGTCGACGGTTGCGTTGCCGGTGGAGTGCGGCGACATCGATCGTGGCGTTCATGGCGGCGACCGGCATCCTAGGGACCGCCAATTGCCTGCCCCGGTCGTCGCAACAGGCATCGCGAGCGCAGCCGATCGCGCACACCGAAGGACTTCCAGCGCCCGGGGCCGAGGACGCCCGAACGGCA
>JBPCJL010000318.1:0-12250 GCA_051005355.1 Ilumatobacteraceae bacterium | reverse complement strand
GCCGTACGTGCCCCAGCCGATGTCGACCAGGAAGCCGTCAACCGGGGTGACGCCCATGATCGGGCTGAAGTCGGGCGTCATGTCGCACAGCCCGGACCACTGGCGCAGCAGCCGCAGCTTGGCGATCCCCGGCATCAGCTCCAGCACGTGGCCGGCCAGCTCCTCGGTGAACTCGAGCGAGCCGCGCATCGAGTAGCTCGGGTACGGGTCGGTCGAAGCGCCGAAGACCAGCTCGCCGCGATCGGTCTGACTGACGTAGACGTGCAGCGAGCCGGAGACGACGACGGCGCCGAGGAACTTCTTCACCGGCTCGGTCACCGCGGCCTGCAGCGGATGCGTGACGAGCGGCATCTGCAACCCGACCATGGCGTTGATCAGGCTGGCCCAACCCGCCGTGCAGTTGACGACGGTGCCGGTGGCGATGCGACCCCGACTCGTGTTGACGGCGACGACGCGATCGCTCACCGTCTCGATCGATTGCACCTCGGTCTGCTGATGGATCTCGGCGCCGTAGGCGTCGGCGCCACGGGCGTAGCCCCAGTTGACGGCGTCGTGGCGGACCGTGCCGCCCGGCGGGTGGTACAGCGCGCCGAGGATCGGATACCGCGTGTCCGTCGAGGTGTCCATGTACGGCACCAGCCGCTTGATGTCATCCGGGCCGATCACCTCGGAGTCGATGCCCTCGAGCTTGTTGACCTCGGCCCGCCAGCGCATCGTGCGCAGCGACGAGTCGTTGTGGGCCAGCGTCAGGTGCCCCATCTGGCCGAACATGATGTTGAAGTTGAGGTCGGCGGACAGGCCCTCGTACAGCTTCACCGAACGGTCGTAGAACCGCACGCCCTCCGGCGTCAGGTAGTTGGCCCGCACGATGGCCGTGTTTCGCCCCGACCCGCCGGCGCCGACGTAGCCCTTGTCGAGCACGGCGACGTTGGTGATGCCGTGGTTGGCCGCCAGGTAGTAGGCGGTGGCCAGACCGTGCACGCCGGCGCCGACGATGACGACGTCGTAGCTGGAGCGCAGCGGGTGGTGGCGCCAGGCGGCCGGCCAGCCACCCTTGCTGAAGCCGTGCTTGATGAGGCTGAACGCCGAGTAGCGGGCCGGGTACTTGGCCCGCCGCCGGCCGTTGCCGTTCGCACCGTTGCCGCTCATGACGTCTTCGACCATCCGGGGACCCAGTCGGTGCCGGCCAGCGGGACCCGGGCCATCGCCGCGGCTTCGATCGTCAACGCGACGAGGTCCTCCGGTTCGAGGTGGTGCACGTCGCTCTTGCCGCAGGCGCGAGCCAGCGTGGTGACCTCCATGGTCAGGGCGCGCAGGTAGTTGGCCATCCACTGCGCACCGACGACCGGGTCGAGCCGGGCCTCCAGCTCGGGCGTCTGCGTCGTGACGCCGACCGGGCAGGCGCCGGTGTGGCAGTGGTGGCAGTAGCCCGGCTGCGTGCCGAGGGCGGCGAAGTCCTCGGTGGCGTCGATCCACACCTCTGCCGTGCTGTCGAACCAGGCCGGACGGTTGCAGCCGAGGGCGATCATCGACGCCACCCCGATCGACACCGCGTCGGCACCGAGCGCAAGCGCCTTGGCCACGTCGGCGCCCGAGCGGATCCCCCCCGACACGATCAGCTGCACCTCGTGGTGCTTGCCGATCTCGCGCAGCGCCTCGGCGGCCATCCGCACCGCGGCGAGGGTCGGGATGCCGGCGTGCTCGATGAACACGTCTTGCGTGGCGCCGGTGCCGCCCTGCAGCCCGTCGACCACCACCACGTCCGCGCCGGCGGCGACCGCCAGCTTGACGTCGTAGGTGACGCGGGTGGCGCCGACCTTGACGAAGATCGGCTTCTCCCAGTTCGTCGCCTCACGCAGCTCCTCGATCTTGATCACCAGGTCGTCGGGGCCGGTCCAGTCGGGGTGGCGCGACGACGATCGCTGGTCGATGCCCGGCGGCAGGGTGCGCATGCCGGCCACGCGTTCACTGACCTTCTGGCCGAGCAGCATCCCGCCACCGCCCGGCTTGGCGCCCTGGCCGAGCACGATCTCGATGGCGTCGGCGCGGTGGACGTCGGCCGGGTTGAAGCCGTACCGCGACGGCAGGCACTGGTACACGAGGTGCTTCGACGCGTTTCGCTCCTCGGGCGACATCCCGCCGTCGCCGGTGGTGGTGGACGTGCCGACAGCCGTCGCCGCCCGGCCGAGCGCCTCCTTGGCGTGGCCGGACAGGGCGCCGAAGCTCATCCCGGCGATGGTGATCGGGATCGCCAGTTCGAGCGGCTTGCTGGCGTTGCGGGCGCCGAGCACCGTGGTCGTCGAGCATGCCTCGCGGTAGCCCTCCATCGGGTAGCGCGACGCCGAGGCAGTGATGAAGACGAGGTCGTCGAACGTCGGCAGCTTGCGCTTCGCCCCCCACCCGCGGATCTCGTAGCGGCCCTCCTCGGCCATGCCGTGGATCTGGTCGATGATCGCCGGCGGGAACGTGTAGCTCTCCCGCAACGGTCGATGCCGTGGCGGCGCCACACGCGTCGTGTCGCCAACTCCGCGAACGCTGTCCATCAGTAGTGCTGCGCCTTGAGGGCGTCGAAGTTGTACAGCTGCTTGGCCGAGGCGACGCGCTTGACGTTCTGCGGATCGACGTGGTCGAACCCGGCCGCCGCACACAGGTCCTCGACGTTCGCCACGTCGCCGGGCCCGAGCTCCTCGAAGCGGGCGTCGCTGCCCAGGCTCTTCACCGAACCGGCCACGTAGATCAGCGCCTCGTACAGCGAGTCGCCGAGCGCCTCACCGGCGTCGCCACCGACGAGCATCGTGCCGGCCTGCGCCATGAACATGCTGAAGTCACCGACGTCTCCGCCGACCGCGATGGTGCCGCCCTTGAGCGAGATCCCGGCCCGGGTCGAGGCGTCGCCCTCCACGACGAGGGTGCCGCCGTGCGCCGAGGCGCCGGCGCGCTCGCTGGCGTTGCCGCGCACGCGGATGGAGCCGCTCATCAGGTTCTCGCCGACGGCCCAACCGCAGAAGCCGTCGATGAGGATCTCCACACCGTCGCACAGTCCTCCGACGTAGTGCCCGACGCTTCCGTCGAACGTGATGTCGAGGTGCTTCATCAAGCCGACGGCGAGGTTGTGCCGGCCGCGCGGGTTGGCGATGCGCACGGCCGAGCCGGGTTCGAGGCGGCGCAGCTCGACGTTGATCTCACGCACGGTCAGCCGCTCGCAGTCGAGCACGGTTGGTGCCACCACCGTCAACGGCGGGTCCAGACGTAGATCTCCGTCGGCACGGGCTCGAACACCGTCGCCTTGTCGACGTCGGGCAGCTCGGTCAGCGCCCGGTACTCCGACGCCATGGCGACGTAGCGCTCGTGCACGGCGACGACGGCCGGCTTGCACGACACGGCGTCGCGCACGACGGCGAACTGGTCCTGCGTCGCGCACAGCAGCGTGTAGAAGCCGTCGAGCTGCTTCTGCAGGACCTTGAGCGCGTCGCCGAGGTCCCGGCCGTGGCTCATCTCGTAGCCGAGCAGCCGGGCGGCGACCTCGGTGTCGTTGTGGGTGTCGAACCGCTCGCCGACCGCTTCGAGGTCGCGCTTGACGCTGAAGTAGTTGGAGAAGCTGCCGTTGTGCACGACGCAGAGGTCGTCGTGGGTCGAGAACGGGTGCGACCCGTCGGTGGTGATCGCCGACTCGGTGGCCAGCCGGGTGTGGCCGACGCCCTGGTAGCCCTGGCGGCCGGCGACCTCGAAGCGTTCGACCACGTCACGCGGCAGGCCGACCTCCTTGAACACCTCGACGGCCCGACCGGTCGACACGACGCGGATGCCGGCCGCCTCCAGCTGGTCGCGCAACCCGGGTCGGCCGATGAGCACGTGCCCGTCGCCATGGGAGACGTGGACCACGCCGTGCTCGTCAGCGATCTGCGACCAATCGACCGTGTGCTGGGCGGGCCGGCAGGAGTACTTGCGGAGGTCATCGCCGACGACGTCGCCGTAGACAGCGACGCCAGACGAGTCGGGGCCCCGATCGGTCATCTGCAGCAACATCGCCGAGAGGAGCTCGCCGAGGTGCGGCTCGAGGGCGTCGTCCAGCAGGTGCACTCCCACGATGCCGCACATCTCTCCTCCAGCCCCTCCTGACGTGTTTCCCCATGGTAGACGCCGACCACTGTCAGTAAACAACGGCTGCGGCGCGATCGTGACTATTCTGCGCCGTCGGGGACGATCGAAGGGGACCACGATGACCGAGACGCGAGAACGGCTGGAGGCGCGCGCCGACGAGGACGACCTCGAGTTCTTCATGACGATGTTCGTCGACCTGCACGGGCGACCGTGCGCCAAGCTCGTGCCCGTCTCGGCGATGGACGTGGTGTGCGAAGGAGCGGGGTTCGCCGGGTTCGCCGTCGGGCCGATGGGGCAGTCGCCGGCCTCGCCCGACATGATCGCCGCCCCCGACGCCGACAGCTACTTCAAGCTGCCGTGGCGCGACGGCGTCGCCGTCGTGATGTGCGACGTCAAGGTCGAAGGCGAGCTGTGGCCGTACACGCCGCGAGTGATCCTCGGGCGGGCGCTCGAGCGGCTGCGTGACGAGCGAGACATGGCGCTGAAGGTCGGCGTCGAGGCCGAGTACCACCTGGTCAGCCGCACCGAGGGCGGCGGCATCGAGGTGGCCGACCGGCTTGACACCCAAGACCGGCCGTGCTACGACGCCCAGGGCCTGGCCCGGATGTTCGACCACCTGTCGACGATGTCTCGGTACATGAACCAGCTCGGCTACGAGAACTACGCCAACGACCACGAGGACGGCAACGGGCAGTTCGAGCAGAACTTCAAGTACGCCGATGCGATGACCACGGCTGATCGGCTGATCTTCTTCCGGTACATGGCCCACGTCCTGGCCGGCCAGACGGGCATGGCGGCGACGTTCCTGCCCAAGCCGTTCGCCCGGCTGACGGGCAACGGCCTGCACATGAACACCTCGCTGTGGACGTCCGGGGGTGACCAGAACCTTTTCGAGCTGGCCGCCGGCGACGGCGAAGCCGACGACGAGCACGGGTTGGGCCTCACGCCGCTCGGCTACCAGTTCTGCGCCGGGGTGCTCGAGCACGCCACGGCGATGGCGGCGATCACCAACCCAACCGTCAACAGCTACAAGCGCTTCGGGGTCGGCGCGCCGAACTCCGGCGCCACGTGGGCGCCGTCGTACCTCGCCTACGGCGGCAACAACCGCACGCAGATGATGTGCATCTCGGAGGGCAACCGCCTGGAGATCCGCTCGGTCGACGGTTCGGCCAACCCGTACCTGGCGTTCAGCGCCGTGCTGGCCGCCGGGCTCGATGGCGTCGACCGCCAGCTCGACCCCGGCGAGCCGAACGTCGACAACCTGCACGCCATGGACCCGGCGGAGCTGGCAGCGAAGGGGATGCGGCGGATGCCGCCGACCCTCCTCCACGCCGCCGACGAGCTGCGTGGCCACGAGGTGATGCGCGAGGCCCTCGGCCACACCGGAACGGAGTGGTACAGCGACTACTTCGCCGACGTCAAGGCCGACGAGTTCCGCCAGTGGCACGCCCAGGTCTCCGACTGGGAGGTCGACCGCTACCTCACCCTCTTCTGACGTTCTGACGTTTTGACGAAGATTCGGGTTGGTTTTCCACCCCGATCGCGCCACGGAATGGCGACTTACGCGCCTGCCGGCGGGATGATCTCCACGGTGATCGCGCCTCCCGTGGCGCGACGCAGTTTGCGGCGGATCTCCTCGCCCGGGTCGCCCTCGACCATCCGCCGGATGCCCGTCGCCGCCGTGCCGTCGATGACGACCGTCGACACCCCGCGCAGCCGAGCCACCCGTGCCAGCAGTCGTGTGCCACGCCGCGTCGTGGCCACCTGACCGTCGGCGTCGACGCCCCGCCGTTGCAGATCGCGGATCGCTCCTTCGACCCAGTCCGTGCGCTCCTTGAGCTCGGCCTTGGTCGGCATCAGCCCGGGGTTGGGCAGCCCGAACGACGTGCCGTGGACCTTGGCGATGACGACGACGGCGACGGGACCTCCGGTGGAGCCAGCTCCCAGCTCCGCCGCCCGCTCGACGGCGGGCGAGCTGAACTGCGCCCGCCCGTCCGAGGCCAGGAGCACGCTTGCCGGGTGGGCCGGCTGCTCGTCCCACCGCCGCCGGCGGCGCCGCAGCACCGGCATCGATCGATCAGGCCGACGTGATCGGGGCGCCCTTGGTCGACACGGCCGTCGTGCCGTGCCGGCGATCCTCGGCCTTGCGCAAGGCGTACAGCGGGAAGTACACGGCCAGCAACCCGAGCCCGAGCCAGAACAGGTAGCGCTTGGAGGAGTCACCGAGCACGTAGTCGGCCGAGTAGAAGCCGCCGTACAGCCAGCAGAACAGGAAGAAAACACCGACGACGAGCGACACCGGCGACATCCACCGCGGCATCCGCACCGGCCGGACGACGTCGGCCCGCTTGGTGGCGAACAGCCAGTAGCCGATGAATGCCGTTGCGGCGGCGAACAGGTAGCCCATGTTGGAGAAGATGTAGATCTCGAGCGGCGTCCCCGACAGCAGCAGGATGACGGAGCAGACGAGGTTGAAGTACATGGCGTTGCCGGGCGACCCGTGGCGGTTGGTGTGGCCGAAGAACCGCGGGAGGATCCCGTCGTGGGCGTTCTGGTACAGCCCACGGGCGCAGCCCATGACGGAGTTCAGGACCGACAGCAGCAGGGCGATGACGATGGCCAGGCCGACGAACCACTTCCAGAACTCGGACTCGCCGAACAGCGTGATGATGTACTGGTCGAACACCGTCTTGGCGTCGATGCCGGCCAGTGCGGCGCCGGTGCCGAGCACGGCGATCACCATCAGCGGCACGGCGACGTAGATGAAGAAGCCGAACAGGCCTTCGGCCGTCATGGCGATCTTGGCGTCGCGGGCCGGGTCACGGCACTCGCCGATGTAGCAGGCCGCCGCCTCCATCGCCAGCACCGACCAGGTGTAGATGAAGACCCAGGCGATGATCAGGGCGAAGCTGCCGGTGACACCTTCTGGGAACCCGAAGCCGTCGACCCGTCCGAAGTCGACGAGGGACGGCTTGACGAAGGGGATGAACACCAGGATCAGCAGCGGGATCACCGACGCGATGCCGAGGACGGTGGCGAACCTGGCGCCGAGGCGGATGCCGAGGAAGCAGGGCACGAACATCACCAGCAGGATCACGACGCCGACGATGAAGTCAGTGGAGGTCACCGGTAGGCCGAACGCCGTCCCGAAGGGGTCGAACGTGCGCCCCTCCGGCAAGTCGAACAAGGCGCGGATGTAGCTGGCGGCGAGGATCGCGTTGATCGGCGCCACCGTGAACCAGCCGAGCCAGTAGCCCCACGTGGACAGACCGCCGATGTGAGTGGCGGCGCCGTTGCCCCACGGCCTGAACGTCTCGAAGGCGTAGCTGGGCAGGCCACCGGTGCGATCCGGCATCGCCGCCGCCAGTTCGGCGAGGCAGTAGCACAGCAGCACGCCCATCGCCGTGATGACGACGAACAGCGGGATCGAGAACCCACCGAGGGCCTGAACGGCGAAGCCGACCAAGCCGATGACGAGGATCGTGCCGGACAGCCCGATGACGAAGGCCCCCCACCAGTTGGTGTCCTTGGCCAGCTCCCCGGTGTTGGTGACCAGCTGCGTCCCGAATGCCGGTCGTTCGTCGCTCACATCGCTCATTGGTTTGCTCGCTCGAAGACTCGCTCGCTCACATCACTCACATCCGCCCCCACGGCCATGACCCCCCGGAACCGCTCCGAGTTGGCGTGAGTCTCCCCCGTCCCCCGTTTCAGTGCAAGCACCAATGTTTCCTCTGGGGAAACATCGCGTTCCGCGTCGGAGACCCCCCTGTACACTGCAGGGCCGGAAGGGGAGCCATGTCGCATGCCGAGGCGCCCGGGCCGGCGGAGCTCGATCTCGAGCAGGCCCTCAACACCGTCATCGCGCAGCGTGTGCGCGAGCACCGCCAGCAGCTTGGTCTGACCGTGGCCCAACTGGCCGCGTCGAGTGGGATCTCCAAGGGGATGCTGTCGAAGATCGAGAACGGCCAGGCGTCACCGAGCCTTGGCACGCTGGCCCGGGTGGCGGCGGCGATCAACGTGCCGGTGACCTCGCTGTTTCGCGGCCTCGAAGAAGAACACGACGCGCTCTACGTGCCTGCCGGCCGCGGGATCGAGATCGTGCGCGAAGGCACCCGCGTCGGTCACCGGTACCAGCTCCTCGGGTCGATGCGCGGCGCGCACAAGCGGATGGAGCCGTTGTTGGTGACCCTCACCGAGCGGTCCGAGGTGTTCCCGATCTTCCAGCACCCCGGCACCGAGTTCATCTTCATGCTGGACGGCACGATGGAGTACGGGCACGGCGACGCCCGCTATTCCTTGCGCAAGGGTGATGCGCTGCAGTTCGACGGCGAGATCCCGCACGGCCCGACGAGGCTGACGAAGACCCCGGTCAGGTTCCTGTCGGTGATCTCCTACGGCGCGACGCCGTCGCCGTAGTCCTCCGGCCACACCGGCGGAAAGTGCTCCGCCGGCAGGTCGAGCGAACCGGGCCGGAGGTAGCGGGAGTACACCGGATGGCGCTGCGCCGGATGATGGTGCGTTTCGAGGCGGCCGAGGTGGGCGACGAGCGATCGACGTGACCGATCGGCGCGGCGGCTCGGTGGTGAGCCGTGCAACGTCCAGCCGTGGTGGAACGCAGCGCCGCCGGCGGGCACCTCGACCGGCTCGAGCAGCGCCTCGAGGTCGACGCCCTGCGGCGCGATGGTGCGGGCGTGGGCCAGCCAGTCGTCGGGGGCGTGGAAGTTGTCGGCCATCTCCGTCGGCGGCCAGCGGTGGCTGCCGCGCACGTAATAGATCGTGCCGCCGTCGGCGGACGTGTCGTCGAGGGCCATCCAGCAGGTGGTCATGTTCACAGGGTCGAGCCAGCCGTTGTATGCGTTGTCGCGATGGGCACCGACGGCCCGGCCGCCAGGCGGCTTCCACAGCACGTTGTCCTGCAGCAAGCGCATCCCAGCGGCGCCTTCGAGTGCGGCGGCGAAGCGGCCGTGGCGGGCGGAGCGCACCGTCGACGCGATCACCGGATCGGCGCGCCACGCGTTGCACAGCTGACGCGTGCGGTCCGGCGCGGTCGTGCCGGCGGTGTAGTTGACCTCGTCCGGCGCCACGCCTGTGCTCCACTCGTGGGCGAACAGAGGGTCGAATCGGGCCCGGGTCGCCTCGACCTCGCGGAACGGCAGGTAGTCGGGAACGATCACGAAACCGTCGGCGCGGTACGCCTCCACCTGGTCCGGGCTCGGCTCGTCCATCGCCGGCGTAGCGTAGGATCGCAGGAAACGAAGTTTCCTCTCAGTGGACGAGGGGCCAACCACAGGGGGCTGGCGATGGGAGTGCCGGAGGGCGTGCGCTACGTCGTGATCGGAGCTGGTGTGCACGGCCTGTCGACGGCGTGGCACCTGGCCAGGGAGCTGCGGTCCCGAGGTGTGGGCGACGGCACCGACGTCGTGGTGCTCGACAAGACGGGCGTCGCCGCCGGTGCGTCGGGCATCGCCTGCGGCGTGATCCGCAACAACTACTTCCAGCCGGCCATGCGCGAGCTGATGGCGCATTCCGTCGCCGTGTGGGAGAGCGATCCGGAGACCTTCGCCTACCACCGCGTCGGCTACCTGCAGATCTCGCCGGAGTCGATGCGCGAGCAGGTGGCCCGGATCTACGAGGAGCAGCAGGCCATCGACTACCCGTCGACGTTCGTCGAGGGGTCCGCCGATGCCCAGCGCTACCTCGAGGGGATCTTCCACGACTGGCAGGCCGAGAACATCACGTCGGTGCTCCACGAGCAGCGCGGCGGCTACGCCAACAACGTGGCGTCGATGCGCGGGTTAGCGGCCAAGGCCGAAGCCGAGGGCGTCCGCATCCTCGCCGGTACCGCCGTCACCGGTTTCCAGCGCGACGGTGCCGGCGCCGTGACGGCCGTCGAGACCGATCGGGGGCCGATCCGCTGCGAGCACGTCGTCGTCGGTGTCGGGCCGTGGGTGCGCGACGTCTGGCGCATGCTCGATCTGCCGGCCACGACGAAGGTGATGGCTCCGGACGGGGCCGTCCACGAGCGCCCGACGTGGGTCTACTGGTCGCTGCAGGAGGGCACGCTCGGCGTCGATCCCGGCGAGCTCACCGACAACGACGGCGGCATGCCGCCGGTGGTCCACGTCGACACGGACGCGCTGTTGTTCGACGACGCCGACGGCTCGCTCGTGACCGACCGGCTGTGGGGGATCTACTTCAAACCTGACTTCAACTTCGGCGGCGTGCAGGGCGGCGCCGTGCCCTTCATCGTCGACCGCCCGGCCGAGGAGGTCGCCGTCGATCCGTACGGTCCCGAGAGCCCGGACTTCGTCGTCGGCGTCGAGTTCGCCCGCCTCTGGACGTCGGGCCTGGCGCACTGCCTGAAGCGCTTCGAGGGCAAGGGGCACCTGTTCAAGCAGGAGCCGAGCGGCGGCATCGGCTGCTTCACGCCCGACAGCTTCCCCGTGTTCGACTCGTTCTGCGAGAACGTGTTCGTGGTCGCCGACTCGAACCACGGCTACAAGATGATCGGGGTCGGCGCGCTCGTGGCCAAGGAGCTGCTCGGCGAACCGCAGGCGCTGCTCGAGCCGTTCCGCTACCGCCGCTTCGCCGAGGGTCGCCTGCACCCGGTGAGCAACTCGCCGTACCCGTGGAGCTGAAGGAGCAGATCGTGGCCGACAAGACATGGGGGACCGAGGAGTACTGGGGGCTCGGGTTCGAGTGGGATCCCGACTGGCTGCTCACCGACCGCCAGCGCGAGCTGCGCCAGACGCTCATCGAGCTGTGCGAGCAGGAGATGCGGGCCAACGCCAAGCGCTTCGACGACACGCTGGAGTACCCGCGCCGCAACCTCGAGCTGCTCGGCGAGCACGGCTTCCTCGCCCTGACCGTGCCCGAGGA
Organism: Ilumatobacteraceae bacterium; assembly: GCA_051005355.1. Classification (GTDB taxonomy): domain Bacteria; phylum Actinomycetota; class Acidimicrobiia; order Acidimicrobiales; family Ilumatobacteraceae; genus JALZMG01. The sequence continues at coordinate 1,270 of JBPCJL010000318.1, read as the reverse complement.
GTACGGCGGCCTCGGCGAGAACCACGTCGCCTACTCGATGGTCTGTGAGACCATCGCCCGCTACGGCTGCGCCTCGACCGCCATGTGCTACGTGATGCACATGGGGGCGGTCAACGCCATCATGCTGCGCCCGACGCCGTACCTGATCGACACGTACATTCGGCCGCTGAACGACGGCAAGATCGGCACGCTGTCGTACTCGGACCCCGAGACGGGCAGCCACTTCTGGTACCCGATCTCCTCCGGCGCCGAGCGATCGGACGGCGGGTTCAACGTGCGCAAGAAGGCGAGCTGGACGACGTCGGCCGGCTTCGCCGACTTCTACGTCGTCCAGACCACGAGCCCAGACTTCGCCTGGTACGACGACCTGTCCGTGTTCGTCGTGGACAAGGAGGACGCCCAGGCCCGGCCCGAGCTGTGGGACGCGCTCGGCCTGCGGGGCAACCAGTCCGGCTCACTGAACGTGCAGGGCTTCGTGTCCGGTGACCAGATCATCGGTCCGGTCGGCGACGGCGCGGCGTCCAACGATGAGTCGGTGGACCCGTGGTTCCTCGTCGGGTCGTCGTCGGTGTGGAACGGCATCTCGATGGGGGCGATCGACATCGCCAAGCGCCAGACCACACGCAAGCGTCACGTCGACGTGGGGCTGCGGGTGTGCGACTACCCGACGATCCAGGACACCGTCGGCGAAGCGCTGATCGACACGAACGCCTGCCGGGTGTTCGTGCTCGACATCGCCCGCGCCTTTGACGACGCCACGGACGGGAACAGGCGCGTGCTCGAGCCGGGGGAGACGGCGCGCGCCGACTTCCTGCACTGGGCGTGGCAGATCAAGTTCGCCGCGGCCAAGAACGTGGCCCACGTGTGCGACAAGATGCTCCAAGTCTGCGGGGGCACCGGGTACAAGCGCGACATGGAGCTGGAGCGCTACCTGCGCGACGGCAAGGCCGGATGGGTGATGGGACCGACCAACGAGGTGCTGCGCCAGTTCGTCGGCAAGGCCGTGCTGCTCGGCTTCGACTCCCTCGACTACTGGAACCAGAACGTCAACCAGCGGGCCATCGACAACGAGGTGAAGAAGCTCGACGCCAGCGGCAAGCGCGCCCTGGCTGATCGCTTGCTGGCCGAGGCCGACGAGGACGAGCGCCAGGGCGCCAAGGGCACCGTCAAGGCGACGGCTTGACCGTGCCAGCATTCGAGCTCGGCCTCGAGCAGCACCTCGTGCGACCCGGAGGGGCGGTGACCGTGCGTCTCGACGCCGGTGACGTCC
>JBPCJL010000317.1:0-12231 GCA_051005355.1 Ilumatobacteraceae bacterium | reverse complement strand
AGCGCGGACGGGTTCCTCGGGGGGTTGTTCGACGGCGCCGTCGAGATCCCCGTCGACCCCGCTGTCGCGGGTCGTGTCCCGGTCCCGAGCTTCGGCGGGATCTCCGGATCGGGTTCGGTGCTCGTCTTGGCGTCCGACGCGGCGGAGACCCTGCTGGCCTTCGACCCGACGACGCTCGAGCGTCGCCCTGCGGAAGACGTGACGCTGCCCTTCGCGGGAACCAGCGACGGGGTGGCGATCAGCGCGTGGGTCGACGACGGGGTCGTGTCGTGGGTCAACATCCGCGGGGTGCTGCACGTCGGCGATGCGGTCTTCGAGTCCGGCGACTTCCGCTGGGTCCGTCGCTTTGGCTGATCTGGGCGCGCACATTTCCAGAAATGGGAACGTGCGCACCCAGAAGGTGTTCTGAGAACGTCCGCGCCCAGTTGGAGGACGTCAGGCGAGGTGGACGACCGGGCCTCGGCCAGATTGGCCGGACACGACGCGGCCGATCGGCCACGTCTGCTCTGGGATCGCCGCCTGCACGGTGGCGGCGTCGGCGGCCGCGCACACGACGACCATGCCGATGCCCATGTTCAGCGTGCGGTAGCGCTCCGTTGTCCCGAGACGCGGCGTCAGTTCCTCGACCAACCGGAACAGCGGCGGCACGGGCCACGAACCGAGCTCGATCCGGGCGTCAACACCCGCCGGCAGCACGCGAGGCACGTTCTCGATGAGACCACCACCGGTGATGTGGGCCAGGGCCTTGACCATGCCGCCGGCCAGCGCCTCCCGCAGCACCGGCAGGTAGTTGCGGTGCGGTTCGAGCAACGCGTCGCCGAGCGGCCGGTCGAGCCCCGCCGGCGTCACCTCCATCGGGGCCCAGCAGAAGACCTGGCGCAGCAGCGAGTACCCGTTGGTGTGCGGGCCGCTCGACGCCACGCCGATCAGCACGTCCCCCGCCGCCACATCAGGGCGCGGCAGGAGCGCCGACCGCTCGGCCACCCCGACCATCGTCCCGGCCACGTCGAACGCACCGGGCGCGTACACCCCGGGCATCTCGGCCGTCTCGCCGCCGAGGAGCGTGCAGCCCGCCGCTTCGCACGCCTCGGCCATGCCGGTCACGACCTCGGCGACGAGCCCGGCATCGAGGGCGCCGGCGGCCAGGTAGTCGAGGAAGAACAGCGGCGTGGCCGCCTGCACTAGGACGTCGCCGACACAGTGGTTGACGATGTCGTGACCGACCGACCGCACCCGTCCCAGCCGGGCGGCCAGCTCGACCTTGGTGCCGACACCGTCCGTCGAAGCGACCAGCACGGGGTCCTCCATCGCCGCGATCGCCTTGGCCGAGAAGACGCCGCCGAAGCTCCCGACGCCGCGCAGCACCTCACTCCCGTGGGTGCGCTCGACCGCCGACCGCATCTGCGCCACGGCCCGGTTGCCCGCGTCGATGTCCACCCCCGCCCCCGCGTACGACCCCACCCCGATGCCGGGGGCCCGCCAGCCGATGTCCCGGCGGAGCTGCATGCCGTCGAAGTGGATCCGGGCCATGGCCTCGTAGGCCAGATTCCGAGCAGACGCGAGATCCGTCCCGACACCCGTGACCGCCAGCACGCGACCGCCGGTCACGACGCCACCGGCCATCCCGGCCGGGAACAGCAGGGCGCCGGCGGGCAGCTCGCCGACCGTCACGGGGCCGCCGAGCGACGGCGCCACCGGGTAGCCCGGCGCGGCGACGACGACGGTGCAGGTCGCGCCGGGATCGACCTCGATCGACGTCCCGGCCAACTGGCCGCGCGTTCCCGCCAGCGCCAGTGCGACGAGGTCCGAGCGCACCAGTGGGAGCACGGCTTGGGCTTCGGGGTCGCCGAAGCGGACGTTGTACTCGACGAGCTGCGGCCCGTCGGCGGTCAGCATCAGTCCGGCGTACAGCACGCCGACGTACGGGGTCCTCGCGGCGGCGAAGTGATCGAGCACGGGCTGCACGAACGTGGCCACCAGCGCTTCGACGTCGAGGTCGAGCGGGGCCGGCGCATAGGCACCCATGCCGCCGGTGTTCGGGCCGGTGTCGCCCTCGCCGATGCGCTTGTGGTCCTGGGCCAGCGGCAGTGGACGGGCCGTGACGCCGTCGCAAATCGCAAGGAGCGAGCATTCCGGCCCGCGCATGCGCTCCTCGAGCACGAACGGACCCGCGGCGTGACGAATCGCCCGCTCCGTCTCGGCCTCGTCGACCGGCACCGTGACGCCCTTGCCGCCGGCCAGACCGTCGAGCTTGACGACGACCGGTCGATCGAGCCCGCGCCACCACGCCAGCGCGTCCTCGACGTCACCGCCATCGAAGCGGGCGAACGCCGGGCCGGGGACGCCGAGCGAGGCGGCCAGCGCGCGCGCCCAGCCCTTCGACGACTCCAGCCGGCTCAGCGCCGCCGTCGGACCGAAGCACGAAACGCCGAGGTCGGCGCACGCGTCGGCCACCCCGTCGACCAACGCCGACTCCGTCCCGGGGATGACGAGGTCGACACCGGCCAGGTCGACCTCGGCCAGCGACCCGACCAGCGTGACGTCGTGTCCGTGGCGCCGGCAGGCCCAGGCGATGGCCTGCTCCCGTCCGCCGCCGCCGATGACGACGACTCTCACGCCCGTTCGCTCGCGAAGTCAGCCGTTGGTGCGGTGCTGTGCCCAGGACGCTCGCTCACACTCAAGCGAGCACTCCCTCGAACGAGAGCTTGGCCTGGGCGCCGCCGACCTCGATCGGGTATCGACCGGTGTAGCAGGCGTTGCAGTACCCGGCCTCCGAGCCGTCGGGGTGACCGACGGCGCGCATCATCCCATCGAGCGAGAGGAACTCCAAGCTGTCGGCACCGGCGCGATCCCGGATCTCGGGCACGGTGAGTCGGGCCGCCATCAGGTCGCCGTCATGGCCCATGTCCACCCCGAAGTGGCACGGGTGGATGATCGGCGGGCAGGTGATCCGTACGTGCACCTCGCGGGCGCCGGCGTCGCGGACCAGCTTGACCAGCGGTCCCGCCGTGGTGCCGCGCACCAGCGAGTCGTCGATCATGATCACCCGCTGCCCAGTCAGGTTCTCGGACAGCGCGTTGTACTTCAACGCCACACCGCGGTCCCTGATCTCCTGCGTCGGCTCGATGAACGTGCGACCGATGTAGCGGTTCTTGATCAAGCCGTCGTTGAACGGGACGCCGCTGGCCCGGGCGTAGCCGATGGCCGCCGGGATGGAGGAGTCGGGGACCGGGATGACGATGTCGGCGTCGACCGGTGACTCGGCGGCCAGCTCGGCGCCGAGCCGCTCGCGCACGTGGTGCACGTTGCGCCCGTCCCAGACCGAGTCGGGACGGGAGAAGGACACGAACTCGAACGGGCACCGGGCCTGGGCGGCGGCCGGCGTCAGGGCCCGGCGCCGGTGCAGCTCGGCCCCCTGCAGCGTCACGATCTCGCCCGGCTCGACCTCGGTGACGTCGACGCAGCCGAGCGTGGCGAGGGCGCACGTCTCGCTGGCCACGGCGTGGCCGCCGTGGGGGAGCCGCCCGACCGACAGCGGCCGGAACCCCCACGGGTCGCGCACGGCGACGACCCGGTCCGACGCCAGCAGCACCAGCGAGAACGCGCCCTTCCACGCCGGCAACGTGCGCTCGACGCGCTCGTCCCACGATCGGCCGCCGGCCGCGGCCAGCATCAGCGTCATGACTTCGGAGTCGCTCGTCGCCGTCAGGCCGAACCCGCGGTTGAGCAGCTCCTCGCGCAGCTCCGGCGTGTTGACGATGTTGCCGTTGTGGGCCAGCGCCAGCGGCCCGTGCATCGTCTCGACCAGGAACGGCTGGATGTTGCGCTCGTTGCTCGACCCGGTGGTTGAGTACCGGGTGTGGCCGATGGCGTGGTAGCCGGCCAGCGGCGCCAGCGTTTCGTTGGTGAACACGTGCGACACCAGGCCGGCCTGCTTGTGCACGCGGGCGCGGTGGCCGTCGCTGACGGCGATACCGGCCGCTTCCTGGCCGCGGTGCTGCAGCGCGAATAGCCCGAAGAAGGCCAGCTGAGCGACACCCTCCCCGTGCGGCGTCGAGATGCCGAGCACTCCGCACTCCTCGCGTGGTGAGTCGTTCATGTTCGGTACCGCTCCAGTTCGTCGAGCCGGGCGAGGAGCCGCTCGCCGACGGGGTAGGCGCCGGGCTCGAAGTCGAGGCCGGTGAGTCGTTCGTAGGCGTCGACGTAGCGCGCCGTCGTGGCCGACCACACCTCGCCCGGCAGCGTCGGGATCGGACCGTCGCCGCGGAAGCCGGCGCGTGCGAGCGCTCGCCGCACGACCTCCTTGTCGAGGCTTTCGTGTTCGTCGCCGGCGGCCAGACGATCGTCGTAGCCGGCGGCGATCCACCAGCGCGACGAGTCCGGCGTGTGCAGCTCGTCGATCAGCAGCAACTGGCCGTCGGCGGAGATCCCGAACTCGTACTTCGTGTCAGCCAGGATCAGGCCGGCGGCGGCGCCGAACTCCTGGCCACGCCGGAACAGCTCGAGGGCGGCCGTCGTCACGGCCTCCCACTGCGCCCGGCCGACCAATCCCCGGTCGACGACCTCGGCCATCGTCAGCGGCTCGTCGTGGGTCGTCGATCCGGCCGGCGGCTTCGTCGTCGGCGTGACAATCGGCTCGGGCAGCGCGGTGTTCTTGGCCAGCCCGTCCGGGAATCGGTAGCCGTACATGACCCGCTCGCCGGCGGCGTAGGGCGCCCACAGCGACGTCGAGGTCACGCCCGTGATGTGGCCGCGGACGACGACCTCGACGGGCAGCGGTGCGGCGGCGCGGGCGACCACGGCGTTGGGGTCGGGCACCGCCACGACGTGGTTGGCGATCACGTCGGCTGTGCGCTCGAACCACCACGCCGACAGCTCGTTGAGCACCTGGCCCTTGTAGGGCACGGCGGCGATGATCCGGTCGAAGGCCGACAGCCGGTCCGTCGTGACGATCAGCCGGTGCGCGGAGCCGAGCGCGTACGACGTGCGCACCTTGCCATCGCGCCGGTCGGGCAACGGCAGGTCGACATCGGCGAACGGCGTGATCGTCGAGCTACTTGACATGGCGCACGGCGTTCTCGAAAAGGCGCAGGCCGAGGAACCTGGTCGTGAGTGGGTCGCGTCGGTGGCGCGGGTGCTGGCGAGCGATCACGTGGTTCTCCGGGTGCGGCATCAGCCCGAGCACGACACCCGTCGAATCACACACGCCGGCGATGTCGGCCACCGAGCCGTTGGGGTTGGCGCCGGCGTAGCGCAGCGCGATCTGGCCAGCGGCGGCGAGCGCGTCGGGATCAGGATGGACGTAGCGGCCCTCGCCGTGAGCGATGGGGCAGTGGACCGGGTCGTCGAGCCCGGCCGACCAGATGCACGGGCTGGCCGGGACGGCGGCGAGCTCGACCCACCGGCAGTCGAACCGGCCGTGGTCGTTGTGGCCGAGCGCACCGGGCAGCAGGCCGGCGCGGGTGAGGACCTGGAAGCCGTTGCAGATGCCGATCACGGGGAGGCCGGCGGCGACGAACGCCCGCAGGCCATCGCCGAGGCGGCCACCGTCGCCGACCGTCAGGTCGAGGGCCAGCATCCGCCCGGCGCCGAGGGCGTCGCCATAGCTGAACCCCCCGGCGACGACGACGATGCGAGCGGCGTCCAGCACGGACGGATCGGCGGCCAGCTCCTCCACGAGGACGACGCTCGGCTCGGCGCCGGCGAGGTCAAGCGCCAGCACTGCGTCGGTGTCGCGGTTGGTCCCCGGCCCGGCAATGACGAGGGCCAGCGGTCGGCTCATGAGATCACCGCGTTGAACGCGTTCGCGCATTCGTCGACGGGCAACGACACGCCGTCGAACAAACGCAGCACGGGGTCGCTGGTCACGCGGCCGAGACGATGGCACGGACCGATCGTGGCGAGAAAGCGTTCGACGTCGGCGGGGCGGACCTCGGCGAGGTGGCGGCCGGTCGACTCGGCGAAGAGTGCGGTGGTCGGGTCCTTGTGCGGCAGTTCGTCGACGGTGATGCCGAGGCGGCCCGAGATGCACAGCTCGGCCAGGGCGACGGCCAGCCCGCCCTCGCTGACGTCGTGGCACGACCGGACCAGCTCGGCCCGCATCGCCGCGTGCAGCCGGCGGTAGCGGGCGGGCGCAGCAGCGTCGGGCTGCGGGACCGCACCAGGCTCGACATCGAACGATGCCACGAGGTCGAGGTGGCTGCCGGCGAACTCCGGCGCCGTCGTCCCGAGGAGGAACAGGGCATTGCCCGGTTCGGCCAGCTCGGCGGTGACCGTGCGCCCGACGTCGGGGACGTGAGCCACGGCCGTGATCACCAGTGTCGGCGGGACGGCGTGGCGGGCGCCGTCGGTCCCCGTGTACTCGTTGTTCAGCGAGTCCTTGCCCGACACGAACGGCGCCCGGTGGGCCATGGCGGAGTCGTGGCAACCGTCGACGGCGGCGACGAGCTGGCCGAGCGTCTCCGGCCGTCGCGGATCGCCCCACGAGAAGTTGTCGAGCAGGGCGACGCAGTCGGGGTCGGCGCCGACGGCAACGACGTTGCGGATCGCCTCATCGACGACGGCGCGAGCCATCGCCTCGGGGTCGTGCCGGCCGTACCACGGGTTGACACCGATGCCGACGGCCAGGCCGTGAGTGTCTCGAGGGTCGGCGATCACCACACCGTCGCCGGGCCCGTCACCCTCGACCCCGACCAACGGCCGCACCACGGTCCCGCCGCCGATCTCGTGGTCGTAACGGTGGATCGTGGACGCCTTGCTGGCGATGTTCGGGTGGGCCAGCAGGGCCAGCAGCGTGGCCGCCGGGTCGTCGACGCGACGCCGGGTGCGCCGCCGCGACGGCACCGGCAGGTCGGCGACCATCGACCGTTGCGGTCGGCCGGCGTGGAGGAAGTCGATGGCGAGGTCGGCCACGACGTCGTCGCGATGGCGCACGATCAGCCGACCACTCCCGGTGAAGGCGCCGAGGTCGGCCAGCTCGACGCCGTGACGGGCGCAGCGCTGCTCCAGCTCGGCCAGCCGGTCGGGAGGGACGGCGACGACCATGCGCTCCTGCGCTTCGGAGAGCCAGATCTCCCACGGCGCCAGGCCGGGGTACTTGAGCGGGGCGCGGGTCAGCTCGACATCGGCTCCGACGTGCTCGGCCATCTCGCCGACCGCCGACGACAGGCCACCGGCGCCGCAGTCGGTGATCGCCGTCCACAGGTGGTCGGCGCCGTCGAGCACGTCGATCAGGCGCTTCTCGGTGACCGGATCGCCGATCTGCACGCTGGCGCCGGCCACGTGACCGGTCGTCGCGTCCATGGTCAGGCTGGAGAACGTGGCGCCGCGGATCCCGTCGCGGCCGGTGCGGCCGCAGAGGACGACGACCCGGTCCCCGGCGTGCGGGCCGGACGACGGCGGTCGCTCGGTGGCCACGCCGATGCACCCGCAGAACACGAGCGGGTTGGTGGTGAAGCCGGCGTCGTAGAGCACGGCGCCGGCGATCGTCGGCAGGCCGATCTTGTTGCCGTAGTCGGCGACACCGTCGATGACGCCGTCCCGTATGCGACGCGGGTGGAGTGCACCGGCCGGCAGGTCGTCGATCGACATGTCGGCCGGGCCGAAGCACAGCACGTCGGTCACGGCGATCGGTCGGTGGGCGGCGCCGAGTACGTCGCGGATCACGCCGCCGACACCGGTGTTGGCGCCGCCGAACGGCTCGACGGCCGACGGGTGGTTGTGCGTCTCGGCCTTCAACGCGACCGTGACGCCGTCGACGAAGGACACGATGCCGGCGTTGCCGACGAAGGCGGATCGGACGAACGGCGCGGCGATGGCGTCGGTGGCGGCCCGCAGCCGCTCGAGCAGGGGCGGTCGTCGCCCGCCGTCCGCCGTCGTGATCCGGGCGCGGAAGGTCTTGTGGGCGCAGTGCTCGCTCCACGTCTGGGCCAGCGTCTCCAGCTCGACGTCCGTCGGGTCGCGACCGGCATCACGGAAGTGGTCGCGGATCACCTCCAGCTCGGCGGGGTCGAGGGCGAGGGCGCGGGCGCGGCCGAGCTCGGCGAGGCCGTCGACGTCGAGGTTGCGGATGGCGACGGTGAGCGCCGTCGTGCGCGACTTCGAGCCGGGGTGCAGGTCGGGCTCGGCCAGTCCGGTCGTCCAGTGCTCGATGACGGGGTTGGCGACCAGGCGGCGCACGAGCAGGTCGCCCGTCGTCCCGTCGGTCCCGGCGGGGAGCTCGATCCGGCGGCCCGTCACCGCCGCCTGGATGTCGATGCCGAGCTGGGCGGCGGCGCGAACGACGGCGGTGGCCGTGGTGTCGGTGACGCCGGGGTGGAGCGTGATCTCGATGCCGTCGCCGCTCGGCGGGTCCCACGTCCCGGCCTGGAGGAGCGGATCGGCGAGCACCCCGGCAAGCTGGCGGCGTTGCTCGGCCTCGAGGTCGCCGTCGACGAACACCAGGTCGGCGATCCGGACCGGCCCGTCGAGGTGCACGCCGAGCGTGGCCGCACCCGCCGAGATCGCCGCCGCCCGGGGGTCCTCACCGGTCGCTCGCACCGTGAAACGGTGCACCGTCCGCACGGGCGGACCCTAGGCACCCCCGGCACCCCCGCCCAGCCATTGGACGAAATGTTCAGCGGCAATCGCGTTCTGACGAAGATTCGGGGTGGTTTTCCACCCCGATCGCGCCACAGAACTGGAAGGTACGGTGGCCGCCATGGCGGACGAACCGGAGCCGATGACCCGGGTGGTGCTGGTGCGCCACGGCGAGTCGAGGTCCAGCGTGGACCGTGCCGTCGGCGGACCCCGGACGTGCGGCGGACTGTCCGACCTGGGTCGCCAGCAGTGCGAGGCCCTCGCCAACCGGCTGAAGGACACGGGCGAGCTGGACGGTCCGGTCTCGCTCTACGCCAGCCACTACCGCCGGGCGGTGGAGACGGCCGAGCTGCTGGCGCCGGCCCTGGGTGGCGTCGAGGTCGTGGTCGACGACCGGTTCGGCGAGCACGATCCCGGGCCGGACTGCGACGGCCTGACCTTCGAGGAGTTCGTCGAGCGCCACGGCATGCCGGACTGGGAGGCTGATCCGTACGGCGTCACGTTCCCGGGCGGCGAGACGGTGGCCGAGCTGCAGTTCCGGGTCGGCGCCGGTCTGCACGAGCTGACCGTTCGCCACGCCGGCGGGACGATCGTCATCTGTTGCCACGGTGGCGTCGTCAGCGCGGCGATGCGCCTGGCGTTGCGGGCGCCGACGGTCGGCGACTTCGAGCTGTTCACCACGAACACGTCGATCACCGAGCTCACGCTCGTGCGCGCCGGCCGCTGGCGCCTGCAGCGATACAACGACGCCGCCCACCTCGTCGGGCTACCGCTGGCCACACCGCGCGCCGAACGGGCCGAACAGGCCGAGCGGACCGCCGCCGCCGACGGCTGAACTCGCGCCATGCGGTGGGTCGTGGTCGGGGCGGGCTCGGCTGGTTGCGTGGTGGCCGCCCGCTTGACCGAGGCCGGCGAGGAGGTGGTGCTGGTGGAGGCCGGACCGTCGACCACGGCCGACGCCAGCCATAGCCCAAGCTTCTTCGACGCCGTCGCCGAGGCCGGGCGCACCTTCCCCGAGCCGTTCCTGCGCGGTCGCGGCGTCGGCGGATCGAGCGCCGTCAACGGGATGATCGCCACGCCGGGATCCGACGTGCAGTACCGCTCGTGGGGGTGGAACGACTGGGCCGAGGCACTGTCGAAGGTGCGAGTGCCGTTCGAGCCGGCCGGCGATGACGACCTCGGCCCGATGGACCGGGCCCTGCTGGCGACGGTGCCCGATGCCATCCGCCCGCCGCTGACCCGGCGGGTTGGTCGGCGGGTGACCGCCTTCGACGCCTATCTGGTCGACAGAAACGACGGACGCGGCGTCGACCTGCGCGCCGAGACGCCGGCGAGCCGCATCGCCTTCGACGACGACGACGACGACGACGTCGACCGGGCCGTCGGCGTCGAGCTGGAGGGCGGCGGGACGATCGAGGCCGACGCCGTCGTCGTGTCGGCCGGCGCCATCGGCTCGCCGCTGCTGCTGCTCGCCTCCGGCGTCGACGGGCCGCACGTCGGTGCCCACCTGCGCAACCACGCCGCGCTCGCCGTCGACCTGCACCTGCGCTCTGGCGTGGCGAACGACCCGCACGGCCTCGTCGCCGGCACGCTGCTACGCCGGGCCGACCTGCAGCTGCTGTCCGTCAACCACCTCGGCCCGGGCGCTCCCGGCATGGCCGGGTTCCTCGTCGTCGCCATGGCCTCGACGGGCGAGGGTCGCGTGCAGCTCGACGAGCCGCACGTCGAGCAGGTCGTCAGCGCCCTCGACCGCGAGCGACTCGAGGCCGGAGTTCGGCTCGTGCAGGAGCTGCTCGGGGCGCCGGCGTTCCGGGCCATCGTCGACGACGTCACGGTGGGCACGCCGCCGGCCGGCGTCTACCACCCGACGTCGACGTGCCGCATGGGCGACGTGGTCGACGACGACGGCGCCGTCATCGGCCGGCGCGACCTCTTCGTCGTCGACGCGTCGATCTTCCCGGAGCTGCCGGCCGCCAACCCCTACCTGCCCACGCTCGTGCTGGCCGAGCGCCTCGTCGGTCGCGTTCGAGCCCGGCGTGCTAGTCATGCCGCGTGACGGCGAACGGGAGCGTGCACCCAGCCGGTGACGGCTGCTTGGCCTACGTCCAGCGGGACGGGTCGTGGGGGTGGAGCAACGCCGGGCTGGTCGTCGGCGACGGCGCTTCGCTGCTCGTCGACACGCTGTTCGACCTTCGGCTGACGGCCGAGATGCTCGAGGCCTTCGGTGCCTACACGCGAGCGGCGCCGATCGCCACGGTCGTCAACACCCACGCCAACGGCGACCACTGCTACGGCAACGCGCTGGTTGCCGGCGCCGAGATCGTCGCGTCGTCGGCGGCCGCCGAGGAGATGGGCGACGTCCCGCCGGCGATGCTCGGCGCACTGACCTCGGCGCCGGGTGAGGTCGGCGATCTGTTCCGCAGCTTCTTCGGCGACTTCCACTTCGACGGGATCGAGCTGACTCTGCCGACGCGCACGTTCGACGACCGGCTCACCCTCGACGTCGGCGGGCGGGAGGTCGAGCTGATCGAGGTCGGACCGGCGCACACCAACGGCGACGTCCTCGCCGTCGTGCCCGACGCCCGCACCGCGTTCACCGGCGACATCCTGTTCATCGGCGGGCAGCCGATCGTGTGGGCGGGGCCGCTCACCAACTGGATCGCCGCCTGCGACCTGATGCTCGGGATGGACGTCGACGTCGTCGTGCCCGGCCACGGTCCGGTGACGGACAAGGGCGGCGTCACTGCGGTGCGCGACTACCTCGCCTTCGTCGAGGAGGAGGCGGCGCAGCGCCAGGCCGCCGGCGTCGACGCCTGGGACGCCGCCCGGGAGATCGCCGGGCTGCTCGGTGCCGACGGTCGATTCGAGGCGCTTGGCGAAGCCGGCCGGGTGGCCGTCAACGTGGAGACGGTCTACCGCGCCCACGATCCCGAGCACCGCACGCCCGACGTGGTCGAGCAGTTCCGGAGGATGGCGGCACTCGAACGGGTCGGCTGAGCGGTGAACGGCCCCGACCTCGACGTCCTCGTCGTCGGCGACGGCCCGGCCGGCCTGGCATTGGCCGCCGCCTGCCGGCAACGTGACCTGCGCGTGGTCGTCGCCGGTCCGGGCCAGCCGTGGACGGCGACGTACGCCACCTGGACCGACGACGTCCCCGAGCTGCCGGCGACGTGTTACGCGTCGGTGTCGCCGGAGGTCGTGGTGCACGGCCGCCGCCGCCACGTGCTCACGCGCCCGTACGGCGTGCTGGACGGCGCGGCTCTCGCCGCCCAACTCGGCGGCGGGCTGGAGCGATGCACCACCACGGCGCGGGCGGCCCAGCACTTCGAGTGGGGGACGCGCCTGCGCACCGACGACGGCGACCTCGACACAAGACTGGTCGTCGACGCGACCGGTCGGACCGGGCCGTCCTGGTCCGGGCCGAGACTGCCGCCGGTGGCCTGGCAGACCGCCTACGGCGTCGTCGTCGAAGCCCCGCCGAACCGCTTCGACGCCGATCGGCCGACCGTCATGGACCTGCGGCCCGTGGCCGCCGCCGACGACCGCTCGACATTCTGCTACGGCGTCCCCGTCGCAGCCGGCTAGCTGGTAAAGGAGAAGACGCTGGCCGCCCGGCCCGCCGCCGATCAGTCCGTCCTGGCCGATCGCCTGGCC
>JBPCJL010000316.1:0-6500 GCA_051005355.1 Ilumatobacteraceae bacterium | reverse complement strand
ATCTCACGGTCAGCTTTTGCCCGCCCGACATGACCAAGATCGACGAGCAGTCGTTACGTCGCTGCCTCACCTACAACACGACCGCCGAGGCGGCGACCGCCCGGCGGCTCCCAGCGGTCGAGGCGGCCGGGGCGGCGGCGTTCTTCGGGCTGACCGTCTCGTCACCCACCGCGCCCGAGCGCACGCTCCCGGTCAGCGCCATCCTCATGTTCGACGCCGACACCCCGCCGATGGAAGGGTTGCCGGTCGTTCTCGCCGGTCGGCGCCCAGACCCAACGGCCACCGACGAGATCGCCGTGAACGAGACGTTGGCCGGGCTTCTCGACGTAGCCGTCGGCGACGAGCTCGACCTGACGTTCGCCAGTCTGGCTGAGCTCGGGGCGACGGCGGAGCCAGGCGAGTCGTTCAGCGGACCACGCCAGCGCGCCCGAGTCGTCGGCCTTGAACGCAGCTTCGTCGATCTCCTGGGCGTCGTCTCGACGGGCTCCAGCGCCATCGACGCAGCCAGGGTGTCGGCCGGGCCGGCCCTCGCCGCATCGATCGCCGAGGCGGCCAGCTTCAGCGGCATGGCCGTGGCCGCCAGGGACGGCGACGTCGCCGCGGCGCAAGCGGCGATCGACGAGGCCTTCGCCGGGCGCCTGTACCAGGTCACTCCGCTGGTTGACGCCGACGAGCGGGACCCAATCGTCGATGCGATCCGCTACGAGGCCGGCGGCACGATGGTCTTCGGTGCGATCACCGCGCTGGCTGATGCTGCGTTCGCCGGCCAGGCCGTGTCCCGCCAGAGCCGGCGGGAGTGGGCCGACGGGCCGACGCTGCGAGCCATCGGGATGTCCGATCGCGACGCCGGGCTGGCCGCACTGCTGCGGGGGGCGGTGACGGGATCGATCGCCGCCGCCCTCGCCATCGCCGCGGCGATCGGGCTGTCGGCGTTCGGACCGTTCGGAGTTGCCGGCCAGGCCGAGATCGACCCTGGCATCGTGATCGACGGACCGGTCCTCGCCGTCGGCGCGGTGGTGGTCGTCATCGTGGTGACGGCGGCGACGTGGTGGCCGGTGGCGCAGCAGTTCCGGCGGTCGACGCATCGGCCGTCGACGACCCGCCGTACGGGGCTCGGTGCGGTGCAGTCGCACCTGCCCGCGCCGGCGATGGCCGGGGTGAGCATGAGCGTGAGCGGCGGGGGGGCAGGCGGGTTGCCCACGGGGACGGCGCTGGGCGGCGTCGCCCTGGCGGTGGCAACGGCACTGACCGCCATCGGTCTGACGGCCAGCCTCGACGCACTGGCCGGGTCGCCGGAGCAGTTCGGCGCGCCGTGGGACCTGTCGGCCAGCGCGGCGATCGGCAACCCGGACGAGTTGCCCGCCGTCGCCGAGGTGATCGGCGCCAGCCCGGACGTCGAGGCAGCCGCCGCCATCGTCGGCACCGACGCGGCGATCGGCGACCAGGTGACGTGGTTCCAGGCGTTCCAGCCGATCGAGGGCGTGGACGCACTCATCGGTCCGGTGATCACCGCCGGCCGCGCCCCGACCTCGGTCGACGAGATCGCCCTCGGTGTGACGACCATGGCCGACCAGGGCGTCTCTATCGGCGACACCGTCCAGCTGCGCAGCGTCAACACGGTTGGCACGATGACTGAGCTCACCGTCGTCGGGACGGTGATCATCAACGACAGCTTCGAGAACAACCCCGGTCGCGGCGGCGTCGTGACGGTCGAGTGGATCGAGGAGAGCGGCCAGGAGCTGACTCCGGATCCGTTCGTCGTGCGGCTCCGCCCGGGCGCCGATGTCGAGCGGATGCGCGCCGATCTGGGAGCCGTCGCCAGCGGCGGCGTGTACGGGCCGCAGCTGCAGAGCGCCATCCGCAACGTGGATCGAGTCAGCTGGGTCCCGTTCCTGCTTGCGGCGCTCGTCGGGGCCCTGGCCATCGCCTCGCTGGCCCACGCGTTGGTGCTGTCGGTGCGGCGGCAGCGAGGGCAGTTGGCCATCCTCAAGAGCCTCGGGTTCCGGCGTGGTCAAGTGCGGGCGGCGGTCGCCTGGCACGCCACTGCGCTGGTCGTCGTGGCCGTCGTCGTCGGCGTGCCGCTCGGGGTCATCCTCGGCCGCTGGGGCTGGCGGATCGTGGCTGACGAGGTTGGCGTGGCCAGCCCTCCGGTGACGCCGCTGCTCTGGCTGGCCGTGATCGCCGTCGGCGTCGTCGTCGTGGCCAACCTCGTCGCTGCCTACCCAGCCTGGCGTGCCGCCCGTGAGCCGACCGCCCGCGCCCTGCGGGTCGAGTAGCGCCCGACCCGTCCGAGTGTTTCCTGCGGGGCCTCCCCTCACGTAGCACTCGGATGCCGGGAAACACTCGGATGGCTCGGCTTTGAGCGGCGAGACTGCCGGGAGTGGAGGGCGAACGAAGGCGGTGGTGGCGCGTGGCGGCGACGGTGGCCGGCGCGCTGGTGCTCGTGCCGTGCGCCGCCACCTTGATCCTGCGCCAGGTCGCCGTCGACAGCCGGTGGCCGGTGGCCTACGTGGCCGCCTCGCCGTACGTGATCGTCGCCGCCGTCGTGGCCCTCGGTTTCTTCCTCCTGGCCCGGGCGTGGCTCGGCGCCGCCGTCGCTCTCGTGGCGGGACTGGTGCTGGCCACGTCGCAACTGCCGCTGTACGTCGCCGATGCGGCGCCGGCCGCCGCGGACGGGACGACGACGGTGGTGATGACGCTCAACTTGTACTTCGGGCAGGCGGACGCCGCCGCCGTCGTCGGGGAGGTGCGCGCCCGCCAGGTCGACCTGCTGATGCTGCAGGAGCTCACCGACGAGGCCAGAGAAGAGCTGCGCGCGGCCGGGCTCGATCGGGAGCTGCCGCACGCCGTGACGAGCCCGATCCCCGGCGCCAGCGGGAACGGGCTCTGGAGCCGGACGCCGATCGACGCGCTGGTGCCGCCGGATGGATTCGGCCACCCGCCGGTAGCGGGCACGATCGAGCTCGCCGGACAGCAGGTGCTCGTGGCCGACGTCCACCCGGTGGCGCCGTACCCGTTCGCCGCCGACCAGTGGTCGGCCGAGCTGCGCCGCCTCGCCGACTGGCTGGGGACCGGCGAGGGACCGGCCGTCGTCGCCGGTGACCTCAACGCCACGTTCGACCATCGCCAGTTCCGGGACCTGCTGGACACGGGATTGCGCGACGCCGTCGAACAGGCCGGCGCGGGCTACGTGCCCACCTACCCCGTCGGCCGCCGCTTCCCCCCGCTGATCTCGATCGATCACATCCTGACCCGCGGTCCGATCACGGCCACCGACGTGGAGACGCAGGAGCTGCCCGGGACGGACCACCGGGCCTTGCTCGCCACCCTGGTCGTCGCGCCGGCCTGAGCAGGCTCACACGACGATCGTGTCGCCTTGCCTGGCCGCGCTGACCTTGACGGCCCGGCCGGCGCAGGACTCCACCAGCGCGTCGACCTGATCGTCGGTCCGTCCCGGGTCGTGGTGGTACAGCAGGAGACGGTCGACACCGCCCCGTTCGGCCAGGGTCACGGCGTACTCCACGCACGAGTGGCCGAAGTGCGGTCGCGCCGCCAGCTCCGCCTCCGTGTGCTGGGCGTCGTGGAGCAGCACGTCGACACCGTCGACCAGTGCCATCGCCGCCTCGTGGTACGGCCCCCAGCCGTCCGGTCCCGGGCCGAGGGCGATTGGACCGTGGTCGGAGAGGTAGGCCATGGCGCGAGCGCCGTCGGTGACCCGGAACCCGAACGTGCGCCCGCCCGGGTGCGGGATCTGCCGCACCAAGACGTCGAAGTCCTCGACGCGCCGCCGCCCCTCCTCGAGCGCGTGGAACGACCACTGCCCCCGCAAGCCGTCGACAGAGATGGGGAAGAACGGCGGGCTCATCAGCGGGTCGAGGGTTCGGTCCGGCGAGGCGTCGTAGACCGGGAGGTGGACGTCGACGCGCGCGTCGGCTCGGTCGCCGGCGCTGAAGAACGGCAAGCCCTGCGTGTGATCCCAGTGGAGGTGGCCGACCAGCAGGCTGCCCTCGTACGGCGCGCCGGCCATGAGGTCAGCGACGTTGCGGAGGCCGGTCCCGGCGTCGAGCAGCAGTCGCGGCGCCTCGTCCTCGTCGTGGGCGATGGCGACGCAGGACGTGTCACCGCCGACGCGCACGAACGACGGGCCCGTCGCCGGAGTCGACCCACGCACCCCGCAGAGGTGCAAGCGCATCAGGAAGGTGTAGCGGATTCGGCTGCCGCGACGAGGAGATCGACATCCTGGTTCGTGTCTTCGCGCCGGTGGTGGGCAGCCAGCTCGGCCAGCCGGTCGCGATCCAGTTGATCGGCCGGCGCCACCGCGACCTTGCAGTTCGTGCGCGCTCTCAAGGTGGAGGTGCGCAGGCCGTCTTCGAGGATCGCCCGCTCGCCGAGCACGGCACCGGGACCGATCTCGGCCAGCTCCTTGCCGTCCACGTCGACCACGACCACGCCGTCGAGCAGCAGGAACAGCTGGTCGCCTCGATCACCCTGACGCGTCAGCTCCTCGCCTTCCTTGAACTTGCGGATCTTCGGTGTGGCCGCACCGCGCATGAGCAGCCCGGACAGCTCCCGCTCGAGCGCCGTCTCGACCTCCGTGACGAAGGCCGGCGACTCCTCTTCGCCCCAGGGTGTGCCCTTGCCGAAGGCCGTGCTGGCCCACCCCTTCCAGTCTGTGATGCCACTCTTGCCCGCGAGCCCGCCATCGGCGTCGTACAGCCAATGCCGAGGGAACGGCGACGCGCCGCGAAGACGCGCCTCCCGGCGCCCGTCGGCGTGCAGCGTGAGCTCCAGCGTGGTCCAGGCGACCGGCGAGCGGAACTGCACGAACGGCGCCCGGCGCACAGCGCGCGGCATGGGCGCACCGGTGCGGCCGCCAGCGGTCTGCGTGAACCGCGCCCAGCCTGGCCCCACCTCGATGTCGGGCCGGAGGTCCGGCATGGCGACGGCGGCCACCGCGATGTCGCCGCCGAGACGCAGGTTGGTGACGCCGATGTGACCGCAGCCGTCCTGAGCCGCCTCGACGACCTCACCGTCGGCGGAGAACTCGGCCCACGCATGGAGGTGGTTGGCGAACCGGAACCGGTCCGTGGCGTTCAGCTCGTCCAAGGTGCCGATGACGTCGCGGCCCAAGCGATCGGGCGGAGCGCTGTCGTAGTGCGACACACCCAGCGCAAAACCGCCTTTCATGGGTCCGGCGACGGCCTCGGACGGGATCCAGGAGATCGTGGTGGCAGAGCCTTCGACGCGCATGGCACCGATGATGGACCGCGGTGCCGCCGTCCGCCAGGGGAGTGGCAGGCGACACGAGGTGGGGTCAGCTACACCTCGGGATGCCGGGCAGTGCCCTGCCGTCGGTGGCCCCGTTCTGGTTGGCTAGGCGACGTGGGCGCGATCACTGTCTTCCTGGCCGACGACAGCGTCATCATCCGAGAGGGCGTGCGGGCGATGCTCAAGCGCGACAAGGACCTCGAGGTCGTCGGCGTGGCCGAGGACTACGACAGTCTGATCGCCGGCGCCACCGAGACGCACCCGGATGTCGTCGTCAGCGACATCCGCATGCCGCCGAACTTCCAGCGCGAAGGCATCGACGCCGCCAAAGAGATCCGCAAGATCCATCCGGGGACCGGTGTGGTGATCCTCAGCCAGTACGACGACCCCGATTACGCCATCTCACTGCTGTCGGAGGGCTCGGCCGGTTACGCCTACCTGCTCAAGGATCGCATCGCCGAGGGCGACCAGCTCGCCCGGGCCATTCGCGAGGTAGCCACCGCCGGCTCGATGCTGGACCCGGCCATCGTCACCGCGCTGCTCAACCCGGTGCGGCGCACCGGCGGGCTGAGCCCCGAGGACGACGAGCTGCTGTCCCTGGTCGCGGCCGGGCGCACGATCAAGGGCATCGCCATGACGCGCCGGATGACGGCGGCCGCCGTCGAAGCCGACGTCGAGCGGCTGTTCATGAACCTGGCCACGGCCGTGTCGGCCGGTGAGGCGGGCGCGCTCGAGCGCCTGCGCCGCCTGCACGAGGCGATCGTCGAGCGCGAGGAGCAGGGCGAGTCGTTGAGCCGGATGCTGCCGACGGGCGTCGCCGACGCCCTGCTGGCCGGCGGGCGCGGCATCGGCGAGACCGAGACGCTCGAGGTGACGGTGCTCATGAGCGACATCCGCGGGTACACGTCGATCGCCGAGCACGCCGTCCCGGCCGTGCTGGCCCAGCAGCTCAACCGCCACCGCGCCGAGGTGAACCGTGCCATCCTCGGCGCTGGCGGCACGGTGATGCAGTACGTGGGAGATGCGGTGATGGCGGTGTTCGGAGCGCCGGTGGCGACGGAGGATCACGCCGACCGGGCGCTGGCGGCGGCGGCGGCGATGCATCGCGCCCAGGACGCGGTCAACGCGGAGTGGGAGGCCGCAGGACAGGTGCCCTTCGGGCTCGGGCTCGGGCTCAGCACCGGGTCCGTGGCCGCCGCACTGCTCGGCAGCGAGGAGCGGGTGGAGTACAC
>JBPCJL010000315.1:0-7417 GCA_051005355.1 Ilumatobacteraceae bacterium | reverse complement strand
TGGACGCGTGCTACTCAGCTACTTGAACGCCTTGAGGCGCGCGCCGAGCTCCTGGCGATACGCCTTGGCGCGCGGCAGCTTGATGTCCTCGTAGCCGCGCACCTGGTCGGGAAGGGAGGCGATGGCGACGGCTTCGTCGAGGTTGCCGGCGGTCAGTTGCTTGGCCAGGCGCCGCACGGCCTTCTCGTACTCGGGGATCATCGCCCGTTCGATCCGGCGCACCTCGGCCCAGCGGAACGGGTCAGCCAGCGTGCCGCGCAATCGCTTGGACCCGGCCAGGGCGGTGAAGATCGGCCGGGTCCGCGGGCCGAAATTCATCTTCTTCTTCAGCCCCATCGCCCGCAGCATCGGCGGGTGCAGGCGCCACGTCACCTTCGTCCCCGGACCACCGACCGCCTCGTAGGCGGCCTGCGCCTCCGGCAAGAGCATCAGCCGGGCCACCTCGTACTCGTCCTTGTACGCCATCAGCTTGTGGCCGAGGCGAGCGACCGCCTCGGTGAAGCGGACGCTGTCGGCGTCCACGCGCCGCTCGGCGCTCCTGGCGACATCGACGAGCTTGCGGAACCGGTCGGCGTAACGCGCTGACTGGTAATCCTCGAGGTCGACGGCCAGCCGGTCGATCAGCTCGTCGGTCGTCTCCGGCGCCGGCGCCACGGCGATGCCCGCCGCCCGGCTGACCTCGTCGGGCTCGACGGCCCAGCGACGGCCCCAGCGGAAGGCGGCCACGTTGCGGGCCACGGCCACGCCGTTCAGCTCGATGGCCCGCTCGATCTGCGCCGGCGCGACCGGGATGGCACCGTGCTGCACCGCGGCGCCGAGCAGGAGGATGTTGGCGGCGGTGCCGTCACCGAACAGACCCGTGGCGATCGCCCCCGAGTCGAGGTAGCGGTTGTCGTCCCCTCGCGACACCTCGGCCATCCGTGCGGTCAGCGCATCGAGCGCCGGATAGGGCGTCGTCGGGTGGGCGATCATCGTCCCGGTCGGCGTCGCGGCCACCGACCCGACGACGACGGTGCGATCGCGATCCGCCCCGACGCGATGGGTGTCGCTCGCCGCCACCAGGAGGTCAAAGGCGAGCAGGCAGTCGACGCCCGAGCTGTTGGCGTGGTTCGACGCCGGCACCTCGCCCCGGCTCAGGCGCAGGTCGCTGACCACCGGGCCCGCCTTCTGCGACAGGCCGGTCTGGTCGAGACCGCGCACCACGAGACCGTCGAGCATCGCCGCCGTTCCAAGGACCTGGCTGACCGTGATCACCCCGGTCCCGCCGATGCCGGACAGGCGGACCGTGAACGCGTCGCCCGGCACGATGGGTCGCGGGTCGGGTAGCCCGGCGGCCGCATCGCCCTCCATGCCGGGCAACGGCGACGACGACCGCTGCTGCTTCGGCTGCTCGTCGACGCTCACCAACGCAAAGGACGGGCAGTCACCTTCGAGACAGGTCATGTCGAAGTTGCAGCTCGTCTGATGGATGCGCGTCTTGCGCCCGTACGGCGTGTCGATCGGCTGCACCGACAGGCAGTTGCTCTTGTCGCCGCAGTCTCCGCAGCCCTCGCACACGCGCTCGTTGATGACGACTCGGAACCCGGGCTTCGGCACCAGCCCGCGGCTGCGCGCCCGCCGCTTCTCCGCCGCGCACTGCTGGTCGTGCAGGAGCACGGTCACGCCCGGCACCGCGGCCAGCTCGACCTGCGTCTCCATGAGCATCGTGCGATCGCGCACGGAGACACGACCGTCGGCATGGTCGCCGAAGTCGGCGTCGCGCCACTTCTCCGGCTCGTCGGACGTGACGACGACTCGGCTGACGCCTTCGAGCAGCAGCAGCTGCACGACGTCGGGGACGCTCATCTGGCCCTGCGGGTCCTGGCCCCCCGTCATGGCGACCGTGCCGTTGTAGAGGAGCTTGTAGGTGATGTCGACGCCGGCTGCGACGGCGGCCCGGATGGCCAGCGATCCGGAGTGGAAGAAGGTGCCGTCACCGAGGTTCTGCACGAGGTGGTTGCGCTCGACGAACGGCGCCATGCCGATCCACTGGGCTCCCTCGTTGCCCATCGCCGTCAGCCCGGCGATGTCACCGACCCGTGCCGGCTCCATCAGCGCCACCATGGCGTGGCAGCCGATGCCGCCGCCGACGAGTGTCCCCTCCGGAACGCGCGTCGAGATGTTGTGCGGGCAGCCGCTGCAGTAGAAGGGCGTGCGGTTGACGGTCAGCGGGATGCGCGACGGCTCCCGCTTGACGGGCAGCGGCCGCAGCCGGTCGTCGCCGAGGCGGGCGGCCAGGCGGCTGCGCAGCGGCTCGAGCAGGCGGTCGGCGTCGAGCATCCCGGTGCCGGGGACGAGCAGCGCGCCCTGCTCGTCGTAGCGACCGACGACGCGTGGCCGCTCGGCGGCGTCGTACATGGCGCTCTTGACGAGCCGTTCGAGCGTCGGGTTCTTCTCCTCGACGACGAGCACCTCGGCCAGACCGTGCGAGAACTCGCGCACCTGCGCCTCGTCGACGGGAACCGGCATCAGGAGGTGGAACAGGCGGATGCCGGCCGAGCGCAGGGCGTCGTCTTCGGCCAGCCCGAGCAGACCGAGCGCCTCGCGCAGCTCGTGGTACGTGTGGCCGCTGGCGGCGATGCCGATCCAGTCGAGCGGACCCTGCACGGTCACCCGGTTGAGCCGGTTGGCGACGCCGTAGCGACGGGCCAGCTCGGAGCGCACCTGCTGGAACTCGCGCTCCATGTCGAGCGTGTACGGCGTGAGCAGCTGGCCGCTGGGGTGGGGCACGAAGACCTTGCCGTCGAACTCCATGGTCGGCGTGATCGGCTGCACCCGGTCGGGGTGGACGTCCACGGTCCCCGTGCCGTCGGCCACCGGCGTGACCAGCTTCATGCCGACCCAGATCCCGCTGGCGCGGGACAGGGCGACGGCGTGGCGGCTGAGGTCCAGCGCCTCCTGTACGTCACCTGGCATGAGGATCGGCATGTGCAGGTCCACGAGCGTGGCGTCGCTGGAGCTGGGCAGGGTCGACGACTTGGCCGCCGGGTCGTCGCCGACCAAGGCCATCACGCCGCCGTGACGGGAGGTGCCGGCGAACACGCCGTGGCGGATGGCGTCGCCGGCGCGGTCGAGACCGGGCGCCTTGCCGTACCAGACGCCGACCACGCCGTCGTAGCGCTTGTCCGACAGCGAGTCGGCCAGCTGGCTGCCCATGACGGCGGTGGCCGCCAGTTCCTCGTTGACGCCGGGCCGCACGATGATCGGCAGGTCGGGCACGGTGGCGGCGGCGGCCGACACCTCCTCCTGGAACGTGCCGACCGGCGAGCCCTGGTAGCCGGAGATGAAGGCCGCCGTGCGCAGCCCCCGGCGGCGATCGAGGCGCAGTTGGTCGACGGGCAGGCGGGCCAAGGCCTGGACCCCAGACAGGAAGACCCGCCCCTCCTCCAGCCGGAACCGGTCCTTCAGCTCGTAGGCGGACAGGTCGGGACGCTCGGCCAGATCAGTCATGGCGGATTGCTTCCTGACTCGTGGCGGCGCCGCAGCTGAGCGATCACGGCGGCGTCGTCTGAGCTCGTCTCGGCGCCAAAGGCGGCTGTGAAGATCCCCTTGTGGCCGGACGGCGACTGCAGCGCGAACACGATCATCTCGTCACCGGGATCGGACTGGCCCTCGAAGCGCAGCACCTCGTGGACGTCGAGCTCGTCGAGCTGCGACTCCTCGCCCGTCTCGTCGCAGCCCAGCGTGCCGTCGGGCGTCGCGTACCAGTTGCCCGTGTAGCCCTCGGCCTGCAATCGCTGCGTGGCGCTTGACACCGTGTCCATGGAGTCCCCACTCACGACGTGACCGTATCCGCAATAGTGGGGCTGTGATCGTGGTTACGGGGGAGGCGCTGGTCGATCTCGTCGTGACGGCGGACGGGGTGACGGCGACGGCCGGCGGGGCGCCGTACAACGTGGCGCGGGCCTGCGGGCGACTGGGGACGCCGACGCTCCTGGCCGCCTGCCTGTCAGAGGACGGGTTCGGCAAGGTGCTGCGTCGCGGTCTCGCCGACAGCGGGGTGGGCGACGACCTGTTGCAGTTCACCGAACGGCCCACCACCCTGGCCGTGGCCCAGGTCGATGCCGAGGGCGTCGCCAGCTACCACTTCTACACCGAGCAGACGAGCGCGCCGCTGTTGACGCCCGGCCCGTTGCCCGAGCGGGCCCGGGCGCTGGTGACGGGCGGGCTGGCGCTGGTCCTCGAACCGATGGCGCGCGACGTCGAGCGGCTGGTCACCGGCGCACCGACCGGCGTGCTGGTCGTCATCGACGTCAACGCCCGGCCGGCAGCGATCCTCGATCGTGATCCCTACGTCGATCGCGTCCGCCGTGTCACCGCGCGCGCCGACGTCGTCAAGATCAGCCACGAGGACGTCGACTACATCTTTCCGGGGGCTGGGATCCACGGCGCCGCCGCCGAGCTGCTGGGGGACGGCGCCAAGGCCGTGCTGGCCACCGCGGGGGCCGGGGACACGACGATCATCACGCCGGGGGGTGCGCTCGAGGTGCCGGTCGCCCAGGTCGACGTCGTCGACACCATCGGTGCCGGCGATGCCTTCACGGCCGGCTTCGTGACCAAGTGGCTGGAGTCGGCCATGTTGGCCAACGAGCTCAGCGAGCCACCGGCGGTGCTGCCCGCCGTCATGGCCGCCCACGCCGTCGCCGCCGCCGTCGTCGCCCGTCGCGGCGCCGACCAGCTGCGACGCGCCGAGCTCGATTGGCCCGCCTGACCAGGGTCAGAACGTGTGGTGGCGGACGGCGAGGCGCTGCGCGGAGTCGTCGCCGGGGACGGGCAGTTGCACGACGACGCGCAGCGCCGGCCACTCGGCCGGGGTGAGCTGCTGGTACTCGAACGTGAGAAGACCGGCGGTCGGGTGATCGAACCGGCGCAGGCGGGTCTCGAACCGGGCGACGTCGTGCTCCGGCCACCAGCAGCGGAACTCGTCGCTGGCCGCGGTCAGCCGGTCGACCAACTCGATCAGCTCAGGGTCGTGGCGGACGTGGATCGTCGCCGCCCTGAACTCGGCCAGCGCTTGGCGGGCGTGGAGGTCCCAGTCGACGATCAGTTGGCGCGCCGCGCGATGGGTGAAGAGCACCCAGAGGAGGTTCCGCTCGAGGCCGTCGAGGTCGGCTAGCGGCGGATACAGACGGCCCTCGGCGGCGTTCCAAGCGGCGAACTCCCAGTGTGGCCCGAGCACGTAGGCCGGGGCCGGCTCGAAGCCGTCGATCAGGCGGCGCAGCGCCGACGGCACGTCGACCGGCGGGGCCGGCGCGATGCCGTCGCCGGTCGGCCGGGCCAGGGTGACGAGGTGGTCCTGGCCCACGTCGTCGAGGCGCAGGGCCCGCCCGATCGCCCGGAGCACGTCGTCGGAGGCGTTGATCCGCCGGCCCTGCTCGAGCCAGGTGTACCAGGTGACGGACACGCCGGCGAGCAGTGCCACCTCTTCGCGACGCAGCCCAGGCGTGCGCCGACCGCGGCCACGCGGCAGCGCCACCTGCTCGGGGCTGACGGCCTCCCGCCGGACGCGCAGGAACTCACCCAGCTCGGCGCGCGCCCGCTCGTCCCCCATCCGACCCAGTCGACCACAGCCCGTCCTCGTGCGGAAGGTGTTCTCCCCACCACCATCACGTCGCGCTGAGCACCGTGACGTGCCGAGCGTGACGCCGACCGACGACGAGGCTGCGCATCCCAGCGTCGAACGTGGCCACGGTGCCGCCCTGGGCGATGGCGAGGGCCAGCAGGTGGGCATCGGTGACCTGCCGGTGCCCGAGCACGCGTTCCGGCGCGACCGCGGGTTGCCGACGACGCCTTCGATGGTGTCTGGCCAGAAGTCGTGAGCGGGGTGGCCCCGAATGCGACCGAACAAGGAGATGGCGTCGACGGGCCGCACCGCCGCGGCCGATGCGATCCCCGAGGACGACACTCGGACGAAGCCGGCTTCGGTGACCGCCGTTGTGGCCCACCGGTCGGTCCACGACGACAGCCACGCATGGGCGGCGACGTGGTGGACGTGGTTCGGCCAGGCCAGCGCAACCAGGACGTTGACGTCGAGGAGCGCGATCACGAACGGTCAGTCGTCGAGCGCGTTCGCGACCTCGTCCGGGCCGAAGATCGCCGATCCGTCGGTGACGTCGAAGACCGGAAAGCCGTTTCGGTCGGCGGTGCTGACCTGAGAACGCAATGCCGTTCGCACCAGATCGGACACGAGCCGGCCGAGCGACCGCCCCTCCGCCGCAGCCACGGGCTTCAGCGCACGGACAAGATCGTCATCCAGGTCCAAAGTGGTGCGCACGCATCACGATGCTATTGAGTCACGCCAAGCTGGCGGCGAGGTGAGCGGTCGCTCACCTCATCATTCGATGACCGGCGCCGGCCGGCAGGGCTGTCCACGCAGGGTGCACGTCGGGTAGGTGTCTGGCACGTCGACGCCGGCGACGACGGGCAGCACGATGCGAGAGGGCTGGTCGGGGCCGTGGCCGATCTCGACGATCTCGCCGTTAGCGATCGTCTCCAGCTCCCACTCGCCGCGACTGTTGCCGGGCGCGTCGACGGTGATCCGCAGGCGCGACCCCGGCCGGAAGGCGTGGGCGACCGGATGCAGCTCGACGCGCACCGGGATCCACTCGCCGGCCGGCAGCGGCTCGGCGTCCTCCTCGCGGTAGGTGTGCACCGGCCGCAGCTCGGTGCTGGCCGCCTGGTCGAGCGCCCGCAAGCTGGCCCGCAGCCAGCCGCTCTGCACGTACACCTCCTGGCCGTCCGGGCGGATCTCGCTGATCGTGACCTCGAGGTCGGTGTCGGCGGCGTCGGTGCGGATCCACAGATCGGCGGAGCCAGACCCAACGATCACCGTGTCCGCCTCGAAGGGCTCACTGGCGAACGATGCCGCCGTCCCATCCGGCGACTGCTGCCACTGCCACGTCACGTCCGTGCGCCAGATCTCCCCTCCGGATCCGCCGAAGAAGGTGGAGGGCAACGCGGCGGGATCGGCCGTGTAAGTCGCCGCCGTGGCGTTGTCGGTCGAGGCCTCACGGCCGAGCGCACCTTCGGGCTCGAGGTACCACGAGGTCGCCTCGATGCCCGGGACCGGCCACGACTCGAACGCCGCCGTGAACCGGGGCATGGGTGCGCCAGGGAGGGCGCCGTCGGCGGCGCCTTCCTCGAACAGGATCTGGATCGGTGGCTCGGCCTCGAACGTGGCCAGCGCCTGCTCGTAGGTCTGGCCCTCGAAGCGGTCGGGCGGGAGCGTGATCTGATCCGTGCCGAAGATGGCGCCGCCCAGCACGGGTGCGACGCTGCGGGCGACGCCGAGTGACGGCGTCCGCCCGGCGACGTGGAAATCGAAGAACTCAAACAACAGGACGAACAAAGCGGCGACGACCGAATCCGTGTTTAGGCC
>JBPCJL010000314.1:0-14865 GCA_051005355.1 Ilumatobacteraceae bacterium | reverse complement strand
CCCTCCCCCCCCCCCCCCCCCCCCCCCCCCCACCCCCCCCCCCCCCCCCCCCCCCCCCCCCCCCCCGCGCCGCCCACCACATCGGCATCGCCTTCCAAGACCCGGCCCTGCTGCCATGGCGCGACGTGCGTGACAACGTCCGTCTGGCATTGCAGGCGATCGGGGCGCCGACCGACCGCGCCCGCGTCGACGACCTCCTGAAGCTGGTCGGGTTGGAGGAGTTCGCGCGCGCCCGACCTCGCCAGCTCTCGGGCGGCATGCGTCAGCGGGTGGCCATCGCCCGCGCCCTGGTCACCGAGCCGCGGGTGCTGTTGCTCGACGAACCGTTCGGCGCCCTCGACGAGATGACCCGCCGGCGGATGGCGATGGAGCTGCAGCGCATCTGGATGGAGCGGGTGACCACGACGCTGCTCGTCACCCACTCGATCGACGAGGCCGTGCTGCTGGCCGACGAGATCGTCGTCATGTCGCCGCGCCCGGCCACCGTCCTCGCCACGGTCAAGGTCGAGCTGCCCCGCCCGCGCACTGCAGAGCTGACGCGCAGCGTGGCCTTCCACGCCATCGCCGACCGGGTCGCCGCCATCCTCTTCTCCGGTCGAGCGGCTGAGGAGGCGCCGTGACCGTCGGTGCCGAGACGGACCCGCTACGGCTCGCCGTCGGCCATGCCATCCGGCGGGCCCGCACAACGTCGGGCCTGTCGATGCGGGCGCTGGCCTTGGCCGGCGGCGTGAGCCAGCCGTTCCTCAGCGCGGTCGAGCGGGGGCTCTCGACACCGTCCATCGCCACGCTGTACCGACTGGCCGACGTGCTCGACGTCTCGCCGTCCGACCTGCTGCCCGCGCCCATCGACGCCGAGATCAGCGTGGTGCGCGCCGCCGAGGGCCGGTTGGTGCCGTCGAGCGATCGTCCAGGCTCAGCCGTCGGCCGGGTCGTGTTCAGCGATCCGGAGCGGCACCTCGAGATCTACGAGTACTCGGTGGCGCCGACCGAGGACCTCGACGTGTGGTACGAGCATCCCGGCGAGTCCGTGCTGCACCTGATCGCCGGCACGTTGCAGGTCGACTTCGAGGGTCGCCCGCCGGTCATGCTCGGCGCCGGTGACTGCCTCGTCCACCCGGGGTCGATCGCCCACCGCTGGCACGTCGCCGGCGACCAACCGATCCGGCTGTTCTTGGTCATCGTCCGATGAACGACGAAGCTGATGTCGTCGTCGTTGGTGCCGGCCACAACGGCCTCGTCTGCGCCTGCTACCTCGCTCGAGCCGGGCTCGACGTCGTGGTGCTCGAGCAGGCGGACCGGCCGGGTGGCGCGCTGTGGTCGACCTCGTGGCAGGGCTTCCGCCTGGAGCGCGGCGCCGTCGAGCACACGGCGATCCTCGGCAGCGGCGTGGTGGAGGAGCTCGACCTCGCCGCCAACGGGTTGCGCTACGTGATCCGCACCGCGGCCGCCACGCACCTGTACGGCGACGGCACGCGCATCGTGATCGACGAGACGGCGGAAGAGACGGCGGCCTCGATCGCCGAGGTGTCGAAGGACGACGCACGGGCGTGGCTGCGGCTGGCCGAGCTCAGCGCCCCGCTGCTGCGAGCCCTGGCGCTGGCCTCCGACGGCTGGATCCCCCCGCCGGCGGTGGCGAGCGGATTCGCTCGCGTCGTCGCCGGCCGGGCCGCCACCGAGCTCATCGAGCTGACCCGCATGTCCGCCATCGACCTGGCCCAGCGCTGGTTCGAGAGCCCGGAGCTGCGCGCCCTGGCCATCTCCCGCGCCGCCTTCTCCAGCCTGCCCCCGTGGGCGCCGGGCTCGGCGGCGGCGTTCCTCCTGACCGTTGCCGGACACGGCCGTCGGTTCGGCCGGCCGGTCGGCGGGTCGGCGGCGCTGGTCGACGCGCTGGTGGGCAGCCTGACGGCGGCGGGCGGTTCGATCCGCACCGGCGACGGCGTCACGGCCGTGCAACGATCCGGCGCGTCGTGGCTGGTGTCGACGGCCGGCGGCGTCACGGTCACCGCCCGCCGGGCCGTCGTGTCGGCGATGGCGCCGCGACCGTTCCTGCTCGAGGTGCTCGGCGACGCGCTGACCGGCCGCGCCCGCCGCCGCATCGAGGACGTGCGCGAGGTCGTCGACAACGTTAGCCAACTGACGCTGGCGGCGGCGATCGACGACGCGTCACGCCTGCCGTCGGTCGGCCGGCCCGAGCTCGACGCCGGGACGTTCTGGCTGCTGCCGACGCCGGCCGCCGCCACCGAGGCGTACGAGGCGGCGCTCCTGCGCCGCCTGGCCCGGACGCCCTCGACGCTGGTCACGTTCCCGAGCGTCGCCGATCCTTCGGCGGCGCCGCCGGGTGGGGCGACGATGTGGGCCAACTCCTTCACCGCCCGGGTGCTGTACGACCGGCCGTGGGCGGCGTCGGTCGACGACGCCAGCGACGCGGTGTGGCGGACGATCGACTCCTGCCTCCCCGGAGTCCGCGCCGGTGTGCGCCACGAGGTGCTGACCACGCCCGACGACATGTTCAAGCACAACGGCGCCGAGAACGCCGGCAACCACGTCGCGCCGATCCCGGCCCAGCTGCTCGGCGCCCGCCCGGCGCCCGGTTTCGGTCATGCCACGCCGATCGACGGCATCTACCTGACCGGGGCCGGCACCCACCCGGGCGGCGGGATCAGCGGCGCACCGGGCCGGACGTGCGCGCGCACCATCCTCGACCGTCTCGGCCTCGGTGCTTCCCCGGCTCGCCGGGGAGGACGGTTCGTGCGCCAGGTGGTGCGCTCGACGCGCGCCGCCCGTGCCGTGGCGCGAGCGGGAGGTGGCGACGGTGGTGGCTGAGCTCGTGACGTCCCGTCGCCCGCTCGGCTCGACCGGGATCGAGGTCGGTCCGCTGTCGTTCGGCTCGGCGCCGCTGGCCACGGCGTTCTGGGGCAACACCGAGGACGTCGCCGTAGTGACGGCGCGACGCGCCGTGGAGGTCGGCATCGGCCTGTTCGACACCGCACCGCTGTACGGCCTCGGGGAGGCGGAGGAGCGATTGGGTACGGCGCTGCCGGAGGGCGCCGACGTCGCCATCGCCACCACGTTCGGTCGCACGCTCGTCGACCACGACGGCGAGCGGGAGCCCGTGTTCGACTTCTCGGCCGACGCCACCTGGCGGCAGCTCGACGCCAGCCTCGCCCGGCTGCGGCGGGACCGGGTCGACCTCGTCCACGTCCACGACCCGGACGATCACCTGGCTGAGGCCCTGGACGGGTGCTTGCCGGCACTGCGGGCGCGGCAAGCCGAGGGCGTCGTCGGCGCGGTGTCGCTCGGTACGACGCAGTGCGCCACGGCGTTGCACTTCTTGCGCCACGCCGATCTCGACGCACTCATGCTCGCCGGTCGCTTGACGTTGCTCGACCAGAGTGCAGCCGACGAGGTCGTGCCGGCCTGTGCCGGCGCCGGTGTGCCGCTGCTCGCCGCAGGCGTGTTCAACAGCGGCGTGCTGGCCCGGCCGACCGAGGGCAGCTGGTTCGAGTACGCGCCTGCCGACAGCGCCACCGTGGCTCGCGCTCGAGGACTGGGCGAGGTCTGCGCCCGCTTCGACGTGTCGCTCAAAGCAGCGGCGATGGCCTTCCCGTTGCGCTTCGAGCCCGTGGTCACCGTCGTTGTCGGCATGGCGTCGCCGGACGAGGTCGACGAGAACGTGGCGCTGATCCAAGCCGGCATCCCCGCCCAGCTCTGGGCCGCGCTCGACGAGGTGTCGCCATGACGGCGACGACGGCCACGTCGCCGACGCCGTGGCTGAGCGTCGCCGCCCGTCGGTCGCTCGTGCGCTGGATCGCACCCGTCATCGGCCTCGGTGTGGTGGTGGCGCTCTGGATCGTCGGCGGGCGCGCCGGCTGGGCCGACGGGATGATCGTCACGCCCGCCGAGGCGGTGGAGCCGATCGTCAGCGACGACAGCCGTGACCTGTACCTCCGGGCCACGGCGGCGACGGCGTGGTCGGCGCTGCGCGGCCTCGCGATCGGGGGGACGCTCGCCTTCCTCGCCGCCTTGCTGACGGCGACGGTGCCGGCGCTGCGGCGAGCGATCAGCCGGCTGGCGGCGATCGCCAACTCGGCGCCGTGGGTGGCGGTGGCGCCGTGCCTGCTCGTAATCCTCGGGCGTGATCGCGGCCCGACCGCCGTCGCCGCCCTGGCCGTCTTCTTCTACGTGTTCACCGCCACCACTGTCGGCCTGGCTGCGGCGCCGCCGGCCGCCCACGACGTGCTGGCCGCACTCGGGGCGCGCCGTTCGATGCGGGTCCGCACGGTGCAGTTGCCGGCCTGCTGGCCGTCGGTGATGGACGGGTTGAAGCTGGCCGCACCGGCGGCGCTGGCCGGCGCCATCTTCGGCGAGTGGTACGGCGCCGAGCGGGGGCTCGGTGTCCTCCTCATCGGAGCCATGCAGAGCGGGCGGGCCGAGCGGTTGTGGGCGGCATCGCTGATCAGCGCGGCGTGCGGCCTGCTCGCCTTTGCCTTCTTCGCCGGGCTGCGCCGTTTGCTGGTCGGACGGTTCGGGGCCTCGATCATCCGGTCGGACGAGCCGGTCCGGCGGCGACGGCCCGTGAGCGCAGTGCTCGAGCTGCTGACCGTCATCGTGCTGGGGGCCGCGATGGTCGCCGCCTGGTGGGCGTGGATCGAGCTGGCCGACATCTCGCCGCTCGTCGTGCCGCGACCCGGCCGGGTGTGGGACGACCTGGTCGCCGCGCCCGGCGACTACCTGGCGGCCACCGGCGCCACGCTGCTGACGGCGGCCATCGCGCTGGTCCTCGGCGTCGTCGTCGGTGCCGCCGCAGCGACGCTGGCGTCGCGCAGCCGGGTGCTGGCCGGCGGGGTCGTGCCGATCATCGTGGTGCTCGCGGCCACGCCGCTCGTCGCGCTGCTCCCGCTGTTCGCCCGCATCTTCGGCTACGAGCCGACGACCGTGCGGTACCTCGCCGCAGCGATGGTGTTCTTCCCGGTCTTCGTGTACACGCGGTCGGGGCTGGCGGCGACGGCGGCGACGGCCGTCGATGCCCTGGACGCGATGGGCGCCTCGACAGGACGGCGGTTCCGTCTGCTCACGGCGCCGGGCGCCGTGCCGCACCTCGCCAGCGGCATCCGCGTCGCCGCCGGTTCGGCGATCATCGCCGCCGTCGTCGGCGAGAGCTTGATCGGCTCGGACGGGCTGGGCGTCGAATTCTCCCTCGCCTACCGCCAGCTCGAGCTGCCGCGTGCGTTCGGCGCGGCGATCGTGATCGTCGTGGTCTCCGTGCTCGTCTTCGCCCTCGCCGGGGCGATGGAACGAGCGGTCCACTCCCGCTGGAGCTAACACAGAGAGAAAGGCAGCACACCATGCGCAACCGACGGACGTTCATCGGGCAATCCGCCCGCCTGCTGGGCGGCGCGGCCGTGCTCGGACCGGGCCTGCTGGCCGCCTGCGGCAGTGACGATGACGCCGGGTCGGACACCACGGCCAGTGGGACCGGTGCGCCGGGCACGACCGGCGCCAGCTCGGAGTCGTCGCCGTCCACCACGACGGCGGGCAGCGAGCCGTCTGGTGCGTCGACACCCGAGGGTGGGTCGGCGCCCGTCCTCGGCACTGTGCGCACGGCGTTCAACTGGGTGCCCGACGTCGAGTGGTCGGCGTGGTACCTGGCCGATTCGGAGGGCTTCTTCGCCCAGCGCGGCGTCGAGGTGGAGTTCGTCCACGGCGGCCCGAACACGCCGGCCGTGGCGCAGGTGCTGGCGGCCGGCGACGCCGACGTCGGGGTGGCCAGCGACGAGCTGCAGCTGATCCAGGCCAACGCCGAGGGCGCCGACTTCGTGATCCTCGGGGCGATGTACCAGCGCTCGCCGAACGGGCTGGTGTGGCTGGCGGAGACGGAGATCAACGGCGTGGAGGACCTCGTCGGCAAGCGCATCGGACTGACCACTGGCGACCAGATTCGCGTCGACGCGCTGTTCCGCGTCAACGACCTCGAGCCCGACTACGAGACGGTGCAGATGAGCTTCGACCCGCAGCCGCTGCTCGACGGCGACGCCGACGTGATCACGTGCTACGTGACGAACCAGCCGATCCAGTTCCAGTTGGACGGCGTCGAGGCCGAGTCGAGCACGAACTCCGACTTCGGGCTGAAGGCGTTCGGCGACGTGCTGTTCGCTTCGCGGGCGTACGTCGAGGCCAATCGGGAGCTGCTGGTCGAGTACTTCGCCGGCTTGCTGGAGGGCGTCGAGGCCAACGTCGCCGATCCGACGGCGGTGCTCCCGCTCCTCACCGACGTCTACGGCCGCGACGCCGAGATCGACCCGGTGTACTCCGAGGCCGGCAACCCGGCCTACATCGCCCTGCTCGACAGCGACTACACGGAGGCCAACGGACGGCTGCAGATCGACCCCGACTACCTGGAGAACGAGGTCTACGCCAGCTACGAGGCCGCCGGTGAAACCGACCTCCCGCCCGTCTCCGAGCTGCTCGACGCCACGGTCATGGCCGACGCCCACGAGGCCTGAGCTCGTTTCTGACCCAACTTTGGTGTCACATCTGACACCAAAGTTGGGTCAGAACCGGTGGTCACAGGGTCGGGAGGCGTTGCTCCTCGCCGATCAGCGGGGCCAGCGGGTCACCGACGCGGGCCAGGCGGTCGGCGATGGTGCTCACGGTGAAGCGATCTGGTCGCAGGTCCGGGTCATCCAGCTCGTCCCAGCCGAGCGGGACGACCACCGGTGCGCCAGGTGCCGGGAGGACGCAGAACGGCGCCACGAACGACGAGCCGTCGAGGGCGCGAGGGGCCGGTGCGTCGGGCAC
Source organism: Ilumatobacteraceae bacterium (assembly GCA_051005355.1). Lineage (GTDB taxonomy): Bacteria > Actinomycetota > Acidimicrobiia > Acidimicrobiales > Ilumatobacteraceae > JALZMG01. Next base: position 8,067 of record JBPCJL010000314.1, on the reverse strand, counting down.
CGTGGCGGCGATGGCCCCGGCCAGTTGGTCGACCCATGCCCGCACCCGCTCGTGCGTCCAGCGGGCGGCGATCGGGACGCGCACCTCGATCGCCGATCCCACCAGGACCGGCCGGCCGTCCAGACCGAGATGTTCGAGCGCAGTGCGCAGCAGTCGGGCCGGGATCAGCGCGTCGTCGAGTGAACCGGCGGCGCCGGGATCGACGCGCAGGATGGCCCAGGTCGGCCGGTCGGGCGCCTCCGTGGTGGACGTCGACGCGCACAGCTCGAACGTCGAGCGCCCGGCGGCCCAAGCCAGGGCGGCAGGGGAGTCGACGACGAGGCGACCTCCCCGTTGCGTCAACCAGGACGGCGCGGCCGACGGGACCGTGCGCTGCCACGACCCCGGCCCCTCCACGCCTCGCGGGAAGCGGTGCAGCTCCACCGCGCGATCGCACAGGTACGGCAGCATCGCCGGCGCCACCGACGTGAGGTGCCGCACCAGGTCGCGCCGGGTCAGCGGCTCCGCCAGCACGTCGTCCAACCCGGCCAGTGACACGGTGTGCGCGCCCAGCGTCCAGCGACCCTGGGCCCCGACGTCGTCGAGCGCGGCCAGCTCGTCGACGGTCGGCGCCACCCAGCTCGCCTCGCTCGACCAGGTCGCCGCCGGCGCCGCGGCCACCTCGTCGTTGGTCCGCCCCGACCGCACCGAGCGTGGGTGGTCCTCCGGATCCCAGCCGGCCTCGGCCGCCTCGTCGCGCTTCTTCAGCAGGAGCCACTGCGGCTTGCCGCGTTGATCGCCGCCGCGCTGCACGAGCACGAACCTTCCGCGCAGCTTTTCTCCCTCGAGGTCGAAGTGCAGGTCGCCGGCCTCGACGGCCGCCACCGGGTCGTCGCCATGGTCATCCCGGTCCGGCGCCCAAGTGCCCCAGTCCCACACGATGACGTCGCCGCCGCCGTATTCGCCGGCCGGGATCACGCCCTCGAAGTCGAAGTAGTCGAGCGGGTGGTCCTCGACGTGGACAGCCATCCGCTTGACGCTCGGATCGAGCGTCGGACCCTTGGGCACGGCCCAGCTGGCCAGCACGCCTGCCATCTCGAGGCGCAGGTCGTAGTGCAACCGGGTGGCGCGGTGGCGCTGGACGACGAACCGGTGCCCGTCGGCCGCCGGCGGGGTCGTGCCCGAGGGCTCCGACGTGACGGTGAAGTCGCGCTTGGCCCGGTACGTCTCGAGGCGATCGGGAGCTGGTGAGCTGGTTCGGCGCGGCGTGTCGTCGAGCCTATTGAATGGCGTGAGCTGCGGCGATGCGCGTGAGACCGCCGCTCACGTCGGCCTCATGACGGTTCCACGTGGACGGTTGCTCACTGACGACATGTTCCAGGCCGACCTTCCCCGCGCCGTCCTCGGTTTCGTCGGTGTGCACCTCGGCCTGCGCGCCGAGGCGGCCCACATCGGCCGCCTGCTCGCTGACGGCGACCGCCCCGGCGCCACGCGGCGGGCGGAGTTGCTGGCCACCGTCCTGCACCACCACCATCGAGCCGAGGACACGGTGCTGTTCCCGGCCTTGGCCGACCGACTCCCGGGTGCGGCGACGTCGACCGTGGAGCTCGAGCGCCAGCACGTGGAGCTCGACGCCGTGCTCGGGCGCCTGGCCAAGGACGTCAACGACGCCGACGAGGTGGCGATGGCCCGGGACGTGCTCGACCGGCACCTCGTGGCCGAGGAGGCGCACGTCCTGCCCATGTGGCTCACGGCGTTCACCGCCGCCGAGCACGAGCGCTTCGCCGCCCGGCTGCGTCGTTCGACACCGCTGCGTGATGCCGGCTTGATGATCGCCTGGCTGCTCGACACCGCGCCGAACGGCGCAGAGGATGTCGCCTGGTCGCAGGTGCCACCGGCGCTCCGACTGATGCACCGGGTGTGGTGGCGACCGCGCTACGAGCGGGCGTTCGGGCGGATGGACGGCGCTGTCGTCTCGTGGCCCGGCTTGGCCGCGCCGGCGATGGCGATGCGCATGGCCAGCTGAGATGATGGGCGGCATGTGTCGCAACATCACCACGCTGCGCGGGCTGCAACCGGAGGCCACGGCCGAGGAGATCGAGGCCGCCGCCCGTCAGTACGTGCGCAAGGTCAGTGGGGTGCAGGCCACGTCGGCGGCGTCGGAGGAAGCCTTTGAGCTGGCTGTGCGCCGGGTCACCGACGCGACGGCGGACCTCCTGGCCACGCTCCCGCCGCGCCGCCAGCCACCCAAGACCGAGCCGCCGCTGCGCCGGCTGCGTCACGCCAGCTGAAATCGTCCTGGTCAGGTTTCTGGCCGAACGGTGGGCCGGAAACCGGACCAGGAGGAGCAGGCGGGAGGGTGGTCGAGGTGGTCGGGCAAGCCGAACCGCGCGAACAGGGTGGTGTCGAGGAAGCTGGTCAGCGCCGTGATCCGGCCGTCCACGACGTCGAGGACCTGGATGGCCCAGGCGTGGTACTGCCCCGGCGCCTCGCTCTTGCGGTACTGGGCGTAGCCCGGCGCACCATTGGCCTCGACCGGGACCAGCACCGAGCCACGGCACTCGTGGCCGGCGCCGAGGAACCATTCGCGCAGCTGCTCGGGGCCGCGCAGCCACAGGTCGTACGGCGGCATCGACATCACGAGGTCCTCGTGCAGCAGCTCGACCAGCGCGTCGAGGTCGTAGCGCTCGAAGGCGTCGACGTACCGGTCGAGCAGCACCCGCTGGACGTGGTCCTGCGGATCGCGCAGTTCGCTCTCGTCGAGCTCTTGCTCGGCCAGCGTGGCCCGCGCCCGCTGCAGCGCGCTGTTGACCGACGCCACGCTGTTGTCGAGGAGGTCGGCCACGTCGGCGGCGGGCCAGCGCAGGACCTCGCACAGGATCAGCACGGCGCGCTGGCGCGCCGGCAGCAGCTGCAGCGCGGCCACGAAGGCGAGGCGGATGGACTCGCGCATCATGACGTCGGAGGCGGGGTCGTCGGTGGACGCCAGCGCCTCCACGTCGGGGATCGGCTCGATGAACGTCTGCTCGGGCAAGGGCTCGCCGAGCGGCGTCGAGGCGGTGGCCGCCGGCCCGAGGTCGACGGGGCGCTGGCGGCGCCGCCGTCGCTTGATGGCATCGAGGCACACGTTGGTGGCGATGCGGTAGAGCCACGACCGGACGGCGGCGCGCCCCTCGTAGGACTCAGCGGCCCGCCACGCCCGCAGCAGGGTCTCCTGCACCGCGTCCTCGGCCTCGTGCACCGAGCCGAGCATCCGATAGCAGTAGCCGGTCAGCTCACGCCGATGGCGGCCCAGTGCCGCCTCGACCTCGTCGCGTCCTGTGGCGTGGGCGAGATCGGTCATGGCCCCCAACCGTAGAGCGTCCGTAGGCTGGCGGCGATGGCCACCGAGGAGCGAGCTCGCCGTCGACGATCGTTCGCTCGCTCGGACCGACGCACGCGACGCGATCCAGATGGGACGCTCGCTCACGCTGACCAGCTCCCAGACGACCTGAACGCCGCCGGGTACGTCGGCGCCTACCGGTTCCCCGACAACTCCCGCCGGCGCATCCCCGGCGCCCTGTACCTCGTCATCGCCGCCGCCTGCACCCTCGTGTGGCTGCTGTGGCGAGACTCGTCGCCCGTCGTGAACAGCGGGTGGCTGTGGGCGGCCGCGTCGCTCCTCGCGGTCGGCGCGTTCTCGATCTCGTCGGGCTGGCGGATGCACGTCGACGAGCGCGACGCCCTGGTCGCCGCCCAGCAAGCCGTCGGCTTCCCGGTCGGCCACGCCTCGGCCCAGCAGGTGTGGCGGGGGCTGCGCAGCCGGCCGACGTGGCGGGTGCTGTGCTACTCGGTCGAGGACCCGCCGCTGCGGCGGGGGCTGGTCCTGGTCGACGCCGTCGACGGGCGCGTCGTCGAGCACCTCGCCGAGGACAACCCGGAGGCGCGACCGCCGGCGCCGGCGTCGGACGACTGACGCCGAGACGGCGAACATCGCCCGGATCGATTGACAGCGAAGCGACCAACTGCATAGGGATGGTGGCGTGGCGCGGTGCCGGGCCATCCGAGGAGGTACATCCCAATGCAGAAGAACTTCGCCTTGCCGGCGATCGCCGCCGCCTTGTCGGTCGGCGCCCTGGCCCCGATGGCCGACGGCTGCGCCCCCGAGGGCGGCGGAAACCAGCGCAACGATTGCGCCACGCGCGACGCCCGCGGCGACAACCTGGCCGTCGTCGGCCTGACGGCCGACGGCAAGCTCGTCTGCTTCCGCGACGATCGCCCGAACCGCACCGACGAGATCGGCGCGGTGACCGGTCTCGCTGGCGACACGTCGCTGATCGGCATCGACTACCGCCCGGCGACCAACGTGCTGTACGGCGTCGGCAACGCCGGCGGCGTCTACACGATCGACGCCGGGACGGCCGGGGCGACGAAGGTCGCGCAGCTGAACGTGGCCCTGCAAGGCACGCTGTTCGGCGTCGACTTCAACCCGACCGTCGACCGCCTGCGGATCATCTCCGACACGGGCCAGAACCTCCGCGCCGACGTCACCACCGGTGCCACGCTTGTGGACACCCCGCTGAACATCCCGGGCACGACTCCGGTGAACCCGGCGACGGGCGTCATGGGAGCGGCCTACACGAACAACGATGCCGATCCCAACACCGGCACCACGCTGTTCGACATCGACACCGGCGCCAACCGCGATCAGACGGTGATCCAGTCCCCGGCCAACTCCGGTCAATTGGCCGCCACCGGCAAGCTGCTCGTCGACGCCACCGGGGCCGTCGGATTCGACATCTACGCCTTCCGGGACAACGGCACGACGGCGTCGAACCGCGGCCGCGCCGTGATCCAGTCCGGTGGTGCCTACGGGTTCTACGGGATCGACCTCCTGACCGGCCGGGCGAGCTCGATCGGCACGTTCAGCGTCCCGGTCGTGGACGTCGCCATCCCGACTGCGCAGAGCTGAGCTGGTCCACTTGGCAGGACTGCCGGCCGGCTGTCACGCTCGTGACCCGGCCGGCGGTCCGCCGAGCCCGTCGAGGAGGCAGCAGCGAGGCACGTGCCATGGTGACCGACGACGAGGAGCACGATGCCGACTCGCTCCGCGCCCTGGTCGCCCGGGCTCGCGGTCGTGATCCAGATGCGTGGGAGCAGCTGTACCGGCGGTCCTACCGCCCGCTCTACGGCTTCGCCCGCCGGCGCCTCTTCGACGACCGAGCCGCCGAGGATGCCGTGAGCGAGACCATGACCAGGGCGCTCGATGCCATCGACCGGTTCGCGTGGCAGGGCGGCGGTTTCGACGCCTGGCTGTACGGCATCGCCCGCAACGTGGTGTACGAGCTGGTCCGGGCGCACAAGCGGACCGGCGCCCGTGCCGTCCACGAGGTGCGTGCCGAGGGCGGTCCGGAGGACGGCGTGATCGCCGGCGAACGTCGCGACGAGGTGCGGCGGGCCTTCGACCGCCTCGATCCGGCGGACCGGGAGCTGCTCGAGCTGCGCGTGCAGGGCGGGCTCAGCGCGGACGAGGTCGGTGAGCTCCTCGGCAAGAAGCCGGGGGCGGTTCGGATGGCTCAGACGCGGGCCCTCGGGCGACTGCGGGCGATCCTGGAAGGGGGCGCCACATGACCAACGACGAAGATCTGGAGCGGTCGCTGGCCAACGCCCTCGACGCCGACGCGCCGGAGTCACCGCCGGACGACCGGATCACCGCGCTGCGTGCCCGCGCCGAGTCGGCGCACCGCTCGCGCACGCCGATCACGCCCGCCGTGGCCCCCTTGGAGCGGCGTCGGCGCCAGGGTGTGTCGGCGCGGTTGGCCGTCGCCGCCGCCGTGGTCGGGATGGTGGTCGGGGCAGGCGTCACCTGGCTGGTCGAGCGCGAGGAGGAAGTGCCGGACGAGGAGCTGGTGGCCGGCACGGTGGAGTACGCCGGTCCGATGGCCGGGCCGGACGGACGACCGGCCGAGGCACAGCTGTCCGTCATCGCCACGGGCATCGGGCGCGTCGTCGAGCTCGACACCGCCGTGCTGCCGATCCTGCCGACCGGGGAGCTGTACGAGGTGTGGTTCGTCGGTCCCGACGACGCGCCGGGCACGCCCGACCGGATCGCCGCCGGCACGTTCCACCCGGACCGCGCCGGCCTCAGCCAGGTCCGCTTCGCCGCCGCGGTCGACCCGGCGCTCTATCCCGTCGTCGAGATCACCGCCGAGCCAGGCGATGGCAACCCCGCCTCGACCGGCCAGGTCGTGCTGCGCGCCGAGCTGTAGTTGGCTGATCGGATGACCGAGGATCTGAAGACCTCCGTGGACGGTGTGCTGGCCGGGATCGGCAACACACCGACAGTGCAGTTGGCGCACCTCGTCGAACCGGACATGGCCGAGGTCTGGGTCAAGCTGGAGGCGGGAAACCCGACCGGTTCGTACAAGGACCGAATGGCTCTGGCGATGATCGAAGGAGCTGAGCGATCCGGCCGCCTGCGACCCGGCCAGCCCGTCGTCGAGTACACCGGTGGGAGCACCGGAAGCTCGCTCGCGTTCGTGTGTGCCGTCACCGGCCACCCGTTGCACATCGTCACGTCCGACGCCTTCGCCGAGGAGAAGCGGCGCACGATGGAGGCCTTCGGTGCCCGGCTCGACATCGTGCCCAGCCCGACCGGGATCACGCCCGAACTGCTCCCGCGGATGCGCGCTCGCGCTCGTGAGCTGGCGACGTCGCTCGACGCCTACCAGACCGACCAGTTCACCAACACGGACATGGTGGCGGGTTACCGCCAGCTCGGAGACGAGCTGATCCAGCAGGTGCCTGGTGTGATCGACGCGCTCTGCCTCTACGTCGGTACGGCCGGGTGTTTCCTGGGCGTCAGCGATGCGCTGCGCGGCCGGTATCCGGCGATGACGAGAGTCGCCGTTGAGCCGGCCGAGTCAGCGGTGCTGTCCGGCGGCGCGCCTGGCACGCACCGCATTGAGGGCGGGGGTGTCGGGTTCCGCCCCGAGCTCCTTGACGCCGCCGACATCGACGAGGTCATCGCCGTGTCCACCCCCGACGCATTCGCCATGGCCCGCCGCGCCACCCGCCAGGAGGGGCTGTTCTCAGGGCCCTCGACGGGCGCCAACGTCGTCGCCGCACTCGACGTCGCCCGCCGGCTCGGGCCCGGCCGCCGGGTCGTGACGGTTCAGGTCGACTCAGGACTGAAGTACCTCAGCGGCACCTTGTTCAATGCCGAGGCGCTCTGACGCCTGGCTCGAGGTGCGGGTGCCGTCCAGCGTTCGACCTGAACCAGCCGAACTGGCGCGCACGGTCGTCAGCGAGTTTACAGCCACACGGTCGAGTCGGCGGGCAGCGGGTCGGCCAGCTCGAACGGCGCGCTAGCCAGCAGAACCTCGGCGTTGGCGAGCAGTTCGGCGGGCAGCGATGCGGGCCGGTCGCCGAAGTTGACGACGCAAGTGAACCCCGGGGGGCGCTTGAAGGCCAGCATCGGCGCCGCGACGTCCAACCACTCCAACGGTCCGTCGCCGAGGGCGGTGAGGCGATGGCGCAGGTCGAGGGCTCGGCGGTACAGCGCGAGCATGGACGTCGGGTCGGCCTCCTGTGCGCTCGCCGTCAGGTCGCGCCACGCCGGCGGCTGGGGCAACCACGCCACCGGCCCTGGCCCGAACTCGAACGGCGGTGCGTCACCGCCCCACGGGATCGGCACGCGGCAGCCGTCGCGACCCCTGCGCCGACCACCCGTGCGTCGGAACATCGGGTCTTGGCGGACGGAATCGGACAGATCCTCGACCTCCCCGAGGCCCAGCTCCTCACCCTGGTAGACGTAAGCGCCGCCGGGAAGGGCGAACATCAGGAGCGCAGCGGCCCGGGCTCGGCGCCGGCCCTGCTCGCCGTCGCCGTACCTGGTGACGTGACGGATCACGTCGTGGTTCGACAACACCCAGCTCGGTGGGGCGCCGACGGCGACCAGTGCCTCCATGCTCACGTCGATGGCGGCGCGCATCGCCGCCGCGTCCCACGGCGCCAGCAGGAAGTGGAAGTTGAAGGCGGTGTGCAGTTCGTCGGGCCGGACGTAGCGGGCGACCTGCTCGGGCGAGTGGAGCCAGATCTCGCCGACGA
>JBPCJL010000313.1:0-14891 GCA_051005355.1 Ilumatobacteraceae bacterium | reverse complement strand
GGAGTACCTCAAGTTCGAGCTCGGCGCCGAGCCCCCCGCCGCCGTCCCCGCCTGAGCACGGTTTTCAAGCGCTTTCAGGGGTCAGGGTTGACCCCAAAGTCACCCAGAGAACGTGGCTGACGCCTGGAATCCGGGCCAGTACGGGAAGTTCGCCGCCGAGCGGGCGCAGCCGTTCTGGGACCTGGTCGGGCTGATCGAGACGGACCGGCCGATCCGGCGGGCCGTCGACCTCGGGTGCGGGACGGGCGAGCTGACGGTGGCCGCCGCCGGACGCCTCGGTGTTCGTTCGATGGTCGGCATCGACTCGTCGCCCAAGATGCTGGCGAAGGCGCCGCCCGGCCTGACCGTGCACGAAGGCGATCTCGCCACCTGGACCTCGGCTGGCGACCACGACCTGGTCTTGGCCAACGCCAGCCTGCAGTGGGTGCCCGACCACGCCGGCGTGCTGACGCGCTGGTGGGCCGCGCTCGATGACGGCGGACAGCTGGCCGTCCAGGTGCCGGCCAACGCCGACCACCCTTCGCACCGAGTCGCCGCCGAGGTGGCGGCGACCGAGCCGTTCGCCTCCGCGATGGGCGGCACGCCGCCGCCCGACCCCGTCGCCCGCAACGTCCTCGCTCCCGAGCAGTACGCCGTGCTGCTGCACCACCTCGGCGCGGCGGGCCAGCACGTCCGCCTGCAGGTCTACGGCCATGTGCTGGCGTCGTCGCATGACGTCGTCGAATGGGTCAGGGGCACGTCGCTCACCCGCTTCACGGACAAGCTTCCCGACGACCTCCACGATCGGTTCGTCGACGAGTACCGGCGCCGCCTGCTCGAGGCGATCGGCGACACGGCGCCGTACTTCTACCCGTTCAAGCGCATCCTGTTCTGGGCCCGCCGCTGACCTACCCTTGCCCCATGCCACGATTCGGCCGGGTCCTCACCGCCATGATCACCCCGTTCACCGACGACGGGTCGCTCGACGTCGACGGTTCGGTGGCGCTGGCGAGGTGGCTCGTCGAGCAGGGCAACGAGGGTCTCGTGCTGGCCGGCACGACCGGCGAGGCGCCGACGATGAGCGACGACGAGAAGCTGACGCTGTGGTCCGCCGTCGCCGAGGCGGTGACCGTCCCGGTCATCGCCGGGTCGACGACCAACGACACCGCCCACTCGGTGCATCTCACCGCCGAAGCGTCCAAGCTCGGCGTGGCCGGCGTGCTGGCGCTGTGCCCCTACTACAACCGCCCGTCGCAGGCCGGCATCGAGGCCCACCTGCGGGCGGTCGCCGAGGCCACCGACCTGCCCGTCGTGATCTACGACATCCCCATCCGCACCGGCCGCAAGATCTCGACGGCGCTCCTTGCCCGCCTGGCTCACGAGGTGCCCAACCTCGTCGGCGTCAAGGATGCCGCGGCCAGTCCGGCCGAGACGGCTCGGCTGCTCGCTGTGGCCCCGGACGGCTACGAGGTGTACAGCGGCGACGACTCGTTGACCCTGCCGCTGCTGGCGATCGGCGCCGTCGGCCTGATCGGCGTGGCCACGCACTGGTGCGCCCCGGAGGTCGTCGCCATGTTCGACGCCTGGGAGGCCGGCGACACGATCCGGGCCCGGGAGCTCAACACCCTGCTGCTCGAGAGCTGGGACTACGAGACTGGCGACGAGGCGCCGAACCCAGGACCGGCCAAGGCCATGCTGCGCCACCTCGGTCAGCCCGCCGGCTACTGCCGCCCGCCGATGGGAGCCGACCCCGACTGGCTCGCCGACCGGGCCGCCGAGGTCTCGGCCAACCTGCGCGCCGCCCGGGTGTGATCGGCTTGACGTCAGTTCCGCGCGTACTTTTCGTTCACATATGACTACTGAAAACGCTTGAGAACCGGATGGGGCGGGTGAAACGTGGCTGAGTCAGTGCGGGTGGTGTTCCTGGGGGGGTTGGGGGAGATCGGGCGCAACTGCATGGCCATCGAGCAGGGCGTCGGCGACGAGCAGCGCATCCTGCTCATCGACTGCGGGTTGATGTTCCCGGGGCCCGACTTGCACGGCATCGACCTCGTCCTGCCCGACTTCACCTATCTGCGCGAGAACGCCGATCGCATCGACGCCCTCGTCGCAACGCACGGCCACGAGGACCACGTCGGCGGGCTGCAGTTCCTCCTGCGCGAGATCAGCTTCCCGATCTACGCCTCGGCCCTGACGCTGGGCATGGCCCGCAACCGCATCGAGGAGGCCGGCCTGCTCGGGCGGACCGAGCTGATCCCCGTCGTCGATGGCGAGCGGCGTCGGATCGGCGCCTTCGACGTCGAGTTCATCCCCGTCACGCACAGCGTCCCCCATGCGCACGCCGTCGCCGTGCACACGCCGCAGGGCGTCATCCTCCACTCCGGCGACTTCAAGCTCGACCTCACACCGGTCGACGACCGGCGCACCGACCTCGCCCGCATCGGCGAGTTGGCCAAGACGGTCGGCATCCGCGTCCTGCTCGCCGACTCCACCAACGCCGAGGAGGCCGGGTACGCGCCGAGCGAGCGCGGCGTCGGCCGGGTCCTGCGTTCGATCTTCGCCGAGCACGCCGGTCGGCGGATCATCACGGCCAGCTTCGCCAGCCACCTGCACCGCATCCAGCAGATCGCCGACGCCGCCATCGCCTGCGGCCGCAAGGTGGCGACGCTCGGGCTCAGCATGCGCAAGAACGTGCAGCTCGGCGTCGACCTCGGCGTGCTGCACCTGCCGGCCAGCTCCGTGGTCGACGTCGAGGACATCGACCGGTACCCGCCGGGCGAGATCTGCGTCATCTCCACGGGTTCACAGGGCGAGCCCATGTCGGCGCTGGCCCTGCTCGCGCGCGGCGAGAACAAGTTCGTCAAGCTGTCCGAGCACGACACCGTGATCCTGTCCAGCCACGCCATCCCCGGCAACGAGAGCAACGTCAACCGCGTGATGGACGGGTTGCTCAAGCTCGGCGCCACGGTGATCCACTCCGGGATCCAGGACGTCCACGCCACCGGCCACGCCCAGGCCGACGAGCTGAAGACCTACCTGTCGATCGCTCGACCGGAGTGGTACGTGCCGATCCACGGCGAGTACCGCCATCTTGTCGCCAACGCAGCCCTCGGCGAGTTGATGGGCGTGCCGCGCGATCACGTCATCGTGTGCGACGACGGCGACGTGCTGGAGGTCTCCGACCGCGGCGTCGAGGTGGCCGGCCGCGTGCCCGCCGGCTACCTGTTCGTCGACGGGATCGTCGGCGACGTCGGCCAGGGTGTCCTACGCGATCGGCGGGTGCTGGCCAGCGAGGGTGTGGTGGTCGTGGTCGTCAGCGTCGACACGCAGACGGGCAAGGTGCTCCTCGGCCCGGAGATCCTCACGAGGGGCTGGGTCTACGCGCCTGAAGCCGAGGACCTGCTCGACGAGGCCTGCGACACGGTGGCCGCCGCAGTGGAGGCGTCGCTCTCCTCGGGCGTGCGCGACGTCGAGGCGTTGGAGCGCGACGTGCGCCGAGCGGCGGGCAAGTTCGTCAGCGAGCGCACGCGGCGCCGACCGATGATCGTGCCCGTCGTCATGGAAGCCTGAGCCGAGGCGCAGGCCGTGCCGGCCCGTCCCGCCCCGTCGACGGCCAGGTCCTCGACGGCGCGACGGTTCGCCATTCGACTGACGTCGATCGACGACCTCTTCTGGCCCTTCGACGCCCAGCCCGTCGCCGACCGCTCCCTCAACACCGACGTCCGCTGGGCCTTGCTCGACGAGTGGGACCGGGTGCGGCTGTCCGAGCCGGGGTTCCTGACCCTGGTCGCGCCGGCGGACGAGCGAGCGGTGACCGACGAGGCGGCGGTGTCCGCCGCGATCCACGCCTCGCTGCGTCGGTCGACGGGCCCCCTGCGGCGCATCGACCCGCTGACGCGCCAGGAGCGCGTCGCCTTCTGGCTGGGGATCCTCGTCTGGTTCCTGTCGATCGCCGTGTCGACGCTGATCGACCAGGCCGACGACGACGTCCTGTCCTCCGCCGTGTCGCAGGGCGTCGTGCTGGTGGGGTGGGTGGCGCTGTGGCCGCCCGCCTCGCGCTTCCTCACTCAGGTGCTTCCGCACCTGTTCAACCGGCGCCGGTTCGCCGAGTTCGCCGCCATCGAGATCCGCTTCGAGTGGATCGGCCCATCCGCCTGAGATCACGGCCTCCCGATTCGGCCTGACACCCCCTTGGTACGGTGAACGGTGTGAGTGAGCGTCCCACCCGGACGTCGGCGCCAACGCCGGCGTAAAGCGAGCGAACGGTCAGCAACGTTGTGAGCGAGCGTCCCACCTGGACGTCGGCGCGGACGCCGGCGTAGAGCGAGCGAACGGTCAGCAACGTGACCACGTGGGGTCCGTCGAAGCGGCGCTCGAAGCGGGCGTCGCCGGCGCGACGGGCTCCGGCGCGCCCGGCCGCGGCTCCCCGCACCGTCGCTCCCGGTGCGGAGCGCACCCGCCGTGAGCAGGCCACCGACGAGCTGCGGACCGGGCTCGACGAGCGCCAGCAGGAGCTGATCGGCATCGGCCTCGTGGTCGGCGGCGCCCTCCTCGCACTGGCCACGTATTTCGATCTCGCCGGCCCGTTGGGGAGCTGGCTGCGCTCGCTGCTCGGGTGGCTGTTCGGCTTCGGGCTGTACGCCGTGCCGGTCGTGCTGATCGCCGTCGGCGTGGCATTGATCCGGCGGGGCCGCTCGGCCAGCCCGTTCCGCCTGGCCGTTGGGTGGGTGCTCGTCGCCCTTGCCGCGCTCGGCCTGCTGCACGTCGTCGTCGGGCCGGAGGGGTTCGAGAACCTCGACGAGCTCGACGACGCCGGGGGGATCCTCGGTGCCCTCGTCGGCGAGCCGCTGGAGGCGCTGCTGGCGAGCGCCGGGGCGATCGTCGTCCTGCTCGGGGTTGCGCTCGGTGGCGTGCTCTTGATCACGCAGACGTCGCTGCGCACCATGGCCGCCCGCACCGGCCACGGCGTCGGCACTGTGGCGCGACCGATCGGGCGGGCGGCACGTCAGGCGCTGCGCGACCTCTCGTCGCTGAGCAGCGACGACCAGCCCGACGGACACGACACGCGCCCGACGGCGGTCTTCCCCGCCTTGCCGCCACCAACCGTCTACGACGCGGCGGCCGACTTTCGCGACCCGACGCCGGTCCCGCCTCCGCCGAACGGGCGCCGCAACGGCTCCCGCCCGTCCGCCGCGCCCGCGCCGCCCACGGATGCGCGCCAGATCGGAGCGTGGACGCTGCCGCCGGCGTCATTGCTGCACCGCACCGCCGCCCACGCCATCGACCGGGCCGAGGTCGAGGCGCGTGGACAAGTGCTGCAGGACTCGCTGCGCCAGCACGGTGTCGACACCACCCTGGCGGGCATGACCGTCGGGCCGACCGTGACCCGGTTCGAGCTGGAGCTCGGCACCGGCGTCAAGGTGGCCAAGGTGACCAGCCTGCAGCGCGACATCGCCTACGCAATGGCGGCCGTCGACGTGCGCATCCTGGCGCCGATTCCCGGCCGCTCGGCGATCGGCGTCGAGGTGCCCAACCACACCCGCCAGCTCGTCGCCCTCGGCGACCTGCTCGTGTCGCCCGAGGCGGAGCTCGCGACGGCGCCACTCGAGGTCGCCATCGGCAAGGACATCGCCGGCAAGGCGGTGTTCCTCGACCTCGCCACCACGCCGCATCTGCTCATCGCCGGGGCGACGGGCGCCGGCAAATCGAGCGCCATCAACTGCATGATCACGTCGCTGCTGATGCGCACCACGCCGGATCAGGTGCGCCTGATCCTCGTCGATCCCAAGCAGGTCGAGATGGGTCAGTACATGCGCCTGCCCCACCTCCTGACCCAACCCGTGACCAACCCGAGGAAGGCAGCCAATGCGCTCTCGTGGGCGGTGAAGGAGATGGAGCGCCGGTACGACCTGCTGTCGGAGGTCGGCTTCCGCGATGTCGGTGGGTACAACGAGGCGTTCGACCGCGGCCAGCTGACCGCCGACCCCGACCGTCCGGCCGACGCGCAGTACGAGCGACTGCCGTACATCGTGGTCGTCGTCGACGAGCTGAACGACCTGATGATGGTCGCCGCGCGCGACGTCGAGGACTCGATCACCCGCATCGCCCAGAAGGCCAGGGCCGTCGGTATCCACCTCATCGTGGCCACGCAGCGGCCGAGCGTGAACGTGATCACCGGCGTGATCAAGGCCAACATCCCGGCCCGCATCGCCTTCGCCGTGTCCAGCCTGACGGACTCGCGGGTGATCCTCGACCAGCCCGGCGCCGAGAAGCTCGTCGGCAAGGGTGACATGCTGCTGCTGCCCGGGAACTCGTCGGTGGCGCAGCGCATCCAGGGCTCCTTCGTCAGCGAGGAGGAGGTGCGCACGGTCGTCGCCCATTGGCGCCGCCAGGCGCCGGACGTGCAGTACGTCAGCGGGGTCGAGGGCGACGAGGACCTGTTCAGTTCGGCCGCCGGGTCGTTCGCCGGTGGGGCGGACGACGACGAGGACACCGTGATCCTGCGCCAGGCGATGGAGCTGGTCGTGCGCAGCCAGCTCGGCTCCACGTCGATGTTGCAGCGCAAGTTGAAGATCGGTTTCGCCCGGGCCGGGCGGGTGATGGACCTGCTCGAGCAGCGCGGGGTGGTCGGCCCGAGTGAGGGTTCCAAGGCCCGCGCCGTGTTGATGACGGTCGAGGAGTTCGAGCTGCTCCAGTCCGCCGAGTAGCGGCCCGCGCCGTAGCCGCAGAGTGCGGCTGGCGCGAACCTCGTCACGAAATTCGCAGAGTGCTGCTGAGGTTGCGGTTTTCTTGCACGTGAGCCGCACTCTGCGGGTGGGGTGGTGATCGCATGCGGGTGGGTGTGGCACCATCCGCCCGTGCCAACCACCGAGCTGACCGAGATCACCGACGGCCTGCGCTTTCCCGAAGGGCCGATGGCGATGGCCGATGGCAGTGTCGTGGTGGTCGAGCTGTTCGGACCGCGCATCACGCGCGTGCAACTCGATGGGACCAAGGAGACCGTGGCCGAGATCGAGGGCGGTCCGAACGGACTGGCCGTCGGTCCCGACGGCGCGTGGTACCTCTGCAACAACGGTGGTTGCTTCACGCCGGTCGAGATGATGGGCCTGCTGTTGCCCGGGCCGTTCGATCCCGCCCGCTACATCGGCGGGCGCATCCAGCGCGTCGAGCCCGCCACGGGAGAGGTCACCGACCTCTACACCGAGTGCGCCGGTCGTCCACTGCGGGCGCCGAACGACCTCGTGATGGACGGCCACGGCGGCTTCTGGTTCACCGACCACGGGATCCGCGACACCCACTGCGCCCGCACCAGCGACCTCACGGGCATCTACTGGGCCCGCTGCGACGGTTCGGAGATCCGCGAGGTCGTCTACCCGGTGGAAGGACCGAACGGAATCGGGCTGTGCCCGGACGGGACCGTGCTCTACTGGGCCGAGACCCACGCCGGGCGGGTGTTCCAACGCCAGGTCGTCGAGCCCGGCGTCCTTGGGGAGATCGTGCCGCTCGACCCGTCGGCGGTCCTGTGCGGACTGCCGGGCTACCAGCTGCTCGACTCGCTGGCTGTCGACGCCGATGGCTGGGTCAACGTGGCGACCCTGCTCAACGGCGGCATCACGTCGATCTCGCCCGACGGTGAGACGATCGAGTTCGTCGAGACCATGGACCCGTTGACGACGAACATCTGCTTCGGGGGCGACGATCGTCGGACGGCCTACATCACGCTGTCGGGCTCCGGCCGGCTCGTGTCGACACCGTGGCCCCGCAGGGGCCTGACGCTCGCCCACCAGTGAGCGAGCGAGTCTTCGAGCGAGCGAACCGTCGTTGCGGATCTTCTTTTCGCCGGCTTTGCGGCGACATGGTCATCGGTGCCGGTTCGCATATGGCGGTCGAACATGCCGCGTGATTCGAATGGGCACCGATGAGTTGGCTGAGGGGGTACGCCGACGTCGAGTGCTGCTACGTCACGACGACGGGACGGCGGACCGGGCGGCGCCACGAGATCGAGATCTGGTTCGGTCTGATCGACGAGACCATGTACCTCATCTCCGGCAACGGCCCGACTGCGGACTGGTTCCGCAACTTGCAGGCTGACCCGGTCGTCACCGTGCGCCTCGACGATGAGCGGCGCCAGGGCCGGGCCCGCGTCGTGAGCGAGCGTCCGGGGTCACCGATCCGCGCCAACGGTCCAGTCCGCGAGCGAACAGGCAGCGTGGTGGCCGACGCCGATGAACGGCGGCGGGTCGGCGACGTGATGGGCGCCAAGTACGTGTGGGGCGGCGACCCGTCGATCGGGCTGACCTACTCGTCGTGGTGCTACGACGTACCGGCGGCGGCGATCGAGTTCCCGGAGCGCCAGTAGATTCGCACGACGTGCCCACGTTCCACATCGAGACGTTGGGCTGCCCGAAGAACCGGGTCGACTCGGACAAGCTGGCCGGCACCCTCGTCGCCGACGGTCTCCGACCGGTCGAGGAGCCGAGCGACGCCGACCTCGTCGTCGTCAACACCTGCGCCTTCATCGACGCCGCCCGTCAGGAGTCGATCGAGACCGTGCTGGCGCTCGACGCGCAGCGCCGGCCCGGCGCCCGCCTCGTCGTCACCGGCTGCATGGCCGAGCGCTACGGCGACGAGCTGGCCGCCGCCCTCCCGGAGGTCGATCAGGTCGCCGGGTTCGGCGTCCGCTTCCACGAGCCGGCTCGGCACCGCCCCCTGATCCCGGTCGCCACCGCCGACCTGCCGTCGATGGACCTGCTCGAGCTGCCGCGGCCGCCGGCCGACGCGCCGTGGGCGTACGTGAAGATCGCCGAAGGTTGCGATCGCACGTGCGGGTTCTGCGCTATCCCGTCGTTCCGTGGTCCGCAGCGCAGTCGCTCCGTCGACGCCATCCTCGACGAGGTCGACGCCCTCGGCGTCCGCGAGGTAGTGCTCGTCGCCCAGGACCTCGCCTCCTACGGCAAGGACCGCCCGACCGAACTGGGCGCCGGCGCCATCGTGCCGCTCGTGCGCGCCGTCGCGGCGCGGGTCGATCGCACCCGCCTGCTCTACCTCTACCCGAGCGACCTGTCCGACGCCCTGATCGACGCCATCGGGGACACCGGGGTGCCGTACTTCGACCTGTCGCTGCAGCACGCCAGCAAGCCGCTGCTGCGGCGAATGCGCCGGTGGGGTGACGGCGACCGTTTCCTGCGGCGCATCGCCGACATCCGCCGGCGCCAGCCGGACGCCGCGTTCCGCAGCAACTTCATCGTCGGCTACCCCGGCGAGACCGAGCGCGACCACGACCAGCTGTTGGCGTTCGTCGAGGAGGCGCAACTCGACTGGTGCGGCTTCTTTGCCTACAGCGAGGAGGTCGGCACGCACGCCGCCGCACTCGACGGCGCCGTGCCGGCGGCGCTCACAGCGGAGCGCCTCGGTGAGCTGAGCGAGCGGCAGGACGCCATCACGGCCGACCGGCGCGATCAGCTGATCGGCCGGCGCGTCGACGTGCTCGTGGACGCGCCGGGCGTTGGCCGCAGCCATCGCGAGGCGCCTGAGATCGACGGCGTCGTCCACGTCGACCGCCAGCTGGCGCCGCGCTCGATCGTGGAGGTGGAGATCGTCGACGCCCTCGGTCCCGACCTCGTCGCGGCCGGCGCGTTCGGCGACGAGGCCGGCTGATGGTCGACCCGCGGGTCCTCGCCAGCTGGGCCAACGCCATCACCGCAGCGCGGCTGCTGCTGTCGCCAGTGATGTTCCTGTTGATCCCGGAGCACGACCGTGGGGCTTGGGCCGCCTTCGCGCTGTGGTTCGTGCTGTGCCTCAGCGACGCGTTCGACGGCTACGTGGCCCGGCGGCGCGGACCGACCCGATCCGGCGCCTTCCTCGACCCGTTGGCCGACAAGGTGCTCGTGCTCGGAGCGATGTTCATGCTCGTGCGCAACGACACGTTCTGGATCGTGCCGGTGCTCATCATCACGGTCCGCGAGTTCGTCATCAGCATGTACCGCACCGTCGTCGGCTCGAGGGGCGTCAGCATCCCCGCCAGTCGCATGGCCAAGAACAAGACGTTGGCCCAGCAGCTCGCCGTCGGCTTCGCCCTGTGGCCGTGGTTTGCTCAGGACGCCACGTGGATCTGGCAATGCTTCCTCTGGCTGGCGGTCGTGCTGGCGCTGATCAGCGGGTGGGACTACCTGTGGCGCGCCCACGTCGCCCGCGTCGAAGCCGTCCACGCGATTTGAGGTTGGCGTTGCGCTGTGACGTCGTGGCGGTGGGAACCGAGTTGCTGCTCGGGCAGATCAACGACACCAACTCGGCGTGGATCGGGGAGCAGCTGGCGGCCAGCGGGATCGCCTCGTTGCTGCAGGTGAAGGTCGGTGACAACGTCGGCCGCATCGCCACTGCGCTGCGGGACCGGCTGGCCGTCGCCGACGCCGTCATCGTGACCGGTGGGCTCGGCCCGACCCACGACGACCTGACACGCGACGCCATCGCCGAGCTGATGGCCGTGAACCTGCACCTCGACCACGAGGTCGCCGACCTGATCCGGGCGTTGTTCGCCGCCCGTGGCCGAACCATGCCGGAGAACAACCTGCGCCAGGCCATGGTCCCCGACGGGGCCACCGTGATCCGCCAGACGCGCGGGACGGCGCCCGGGCTGATCTGCCCAGTGGGTGATCGGGTCGTGTACGCCGTGCCGGGAGTCCCGCACGAGATGCGCGACATGCTCGAGCGGGCGGTGCTGCCCGACCTGCGCGACCGGATGGGGGAGCAGGGCGTGATCGCCAGTCGAGTCCTGAAGACGTGGGGCGAGAGTGAGAGCGGGCTCAACGAACGGCTCGATGGCGTGATCGCCCGGCTCGAAGCGGCTGGCGATCCGACGCTGGCCTTCCTGGCCCGCGGATGGCTGGGTCTCGAAGTGCGACTGACGACCCGTCAGGCGGATCGAGCTACGGCGGCGGCGCGCCTCGACGAGTGGGAGGCCGAGGTGCGGGCGGTGCTCGGACCGCTGGTGTTCGGCGTGGACGGCGCCTCGATGGAGTCGGTGGTCCTCGACCTGCTTCGGGCGCAGGGCCGCAGCCTCGGCCTGGCCGAGTCGTTGACCGGTGGCCTCGTCACGGCGCGGCTCACCGAGATCCCGGGCGCCAGCGACGTCGTGCGCGGGGGCATCGTCTCGTACGCCAGCGAGGTCAAGTTCGACCTGCTCGAGCTGCCACCGGGACCGGTCGTCAGCGAGGAGGCCGCGGCGGCGATGGCCGAGGGCGCTCGTCGCGTGCTCGGCGCCGACGTCGGACTCGGGCTGACCGGCGTCGCCGGGCCGGCCGAGCAGGACGGGGTGACGGTCGGGACCGTGTGCTTCGGCCTCGCCGTGGGCGACGTCACGACCACCACGACACTGCGGCTCGGCACCCAGCGCGAGCAGATCCGCCAGTTCGCCGTGATCAACGCCCTCGACCTGCTCCGCCGCCGCCTCGCCGTGCGATGAGCAGAGTGCGGTCCTGCGGCGCACATCGTTCATCGCCGCGGGATGGGGTGCCGTCCTAGGCTGCGGCGTCGGCTCCCGTAGCTCAGGGGATAGAGCAGCGGCTTTCTAATCCGCAGTGCGCAGGTTCGAATCCTGCCGGGAGCGCGTGCAGCGGACTTCGCCGTGGACCTTCTCATCCGCAGTGCGCAGGTTCGAATCCTGCCGGGAGCGCATGGCACGCGGGCGGGGCGGAGCGTGGGTCGTCGCCGCTGCGGCGGCCACCGTGGCCATCGTCGCCGCGGCCGTCGGCGCGCTCGCCGACGGGGTCGAACTGCTCGACGAGCGGCTGGTGTTCGAGATCCGCGCCCGCGACGTCTTCAGCGCCGAGCACCCACTGCTCGGCATGCGGTCGACGGCGTCCGGTGTCGACAACGAGCTCAACCACCCCGGCCCCCTCTACTTCGAACTGCTGGCCCTCTTCGTCCGCGTCCTCGGCGGTCCGGTTGGCGTCACCATCGGTGTCGCCGCGATCAACGTGGCCGCCGTGTGGCTGGTCGCCGGCGCGGCGCGATCGCTGGGCGGGCCTCGCGTCGCCCTCGTCATGACGACCGCGGCGGCGGTCCTCGGGTGGACCATGGGGAGCGAGCTGCTCGTCGACCCGTGGCAGCCGCAGGCGCTCGTCCTGCCGTTCCTGGCCCTGCTGGTGGCGACGGCGGCGACACTGCGGGGCCGACCGCCGTGGCTGTTCGCCGTCGTCGTCCTCGCCTCGCTCTGCGCCCAGGGCAACATCGGCTTCCTGCTGGTCGCCGTCACGCTGGTGCTGACCGCCACCGCCGGCATCGTCGTCTCCGCCCGACGAGCCGGGCGGCCCCTGCCGTGGCGGCGGTTGGCCGCGCCGGGCGCCGTTGGTGTGCTGGTCTGGCTGCCGCCCGTCGTCCAGCAGCTGTTCGGTCCCGGTCGTGGCAACCTCGCGGCAATCGTCACGGGAGCCGGGGCGGACACCGCCCGCTACGGCGCCTCGATCGCCGTGCGGCTCTGGGCGGCGGTGGTGGCCGACCCGCCGGCGTGGCTCCGCCCGGGCTACGACCGTTCGCCGCCGACCGCGCCCAGTGTGGCCCGCGATGGGACCCTGACCATCGACGAGAGCGGCCTCCCTTCGAGCGTCGTCACCGCGCTCGTGGTGCTGACGGTGGCTGCCCTGGCCACGGTGGCGGCCGTCTCCGCCCGGCGTCACGGTGGAGACAGCACCGCCGCCGCGCTGGTCGTCGTGGTCGTCGCCACGGTGACCGCGGTCGTGACGGTGGCGCTGCTGCCGCAGGACTTCTTCGGCGTGGTCCCGTACAAGTACCGGTTCCTGTGGCCCCTCGCCGCCTTCACGTGGGGCGTGCTGGTGTCGCACGCGCTCGGCCGCATTGCCCGCGCCGGCCCGCCCGTGGTCCGCCGGCTGACGATCGTCGTTCCCCTCGCCATCGCCGTGGTCGCCGCCGCGCTCACGTTGCCGCCACGGTTGCAGCCGCAGCTCGACGGGACCAGTCGCGACGTCTGGCCGAGTGTCGCCGCGCTGCGCCGCGACGTCGCCGCGCTCGAGCTGGCCGGTCCGGTCCTCGTCGAGGCGGACGGGATCACCTTCCCCGACTACTTCACCTACGCGGTGCTGGCTGAGCTGCGCCGTCGCGACATCCCGTTCCAGGTGTCCGACGAGGTGCTCGTGCGCCAGCTCGGCGAGGGCCGCCGCGCCGACGGGACGGCGGCGACGCGGCTGCTGGTGCGGGTCGGAGGTACGGCGGAGCCGCCACCGGATGCAGCCACCGTCGCCTTCGTGGACGGGCGACTTCCGGAGCTGACCGCCGCCGTCTACGCCTCGGCACCGAGCCGCCCGTGACGTCGTACCGGCCCGAATCGGCCGCCGCGGCCGTATCCTGGAGGATCCTGTCCCGGCACTTCTTTCCCCGCCGGTCGACTGCGAGAGGGTGTCTGTGAACTTCAAGAAGGGTGAGACCATCATCTACCCCCAGCACGGCGCATGCATCGTGATGGGGACGAAGAAGATGGACGCGTTCGGTGAGAAGCGCGAGTACCTCATCCTGCAGACCGTCATCAACGAGATGGTGCTGAAGGTCCCCGTCGACAAGGCTGAGGAGGTCGGGGTGCGGCCGCCCGTGTCGGCCGACGAGCTGGAGGACCTCGTGGCGGTGCTGGCGAAGCCGGACCCGCGCGTGCCGTCCAACTGGAGCCGGCGGTTCAAGAACCACCAGGAGAAGCTGAAGAGCGGCGACGTCTACCAGGTCGCCGAGGTGGTGCGGAACCTGGCCGCCCGCAACCGCGACGCCTCGCTGTCGGCCGCGGAGCGCACGATGTACGAGCGGGCGCGCGTCAACTTGGTCAGCGAGATCTCGCCAGCGCTCAAGGTGTCGGCCGAGGACGCCGAGGCCTACCTCGACGAGGCGCTGGCCAAGGGGGTCCTGCGCGGCCCCAAGGAAGTCGTCGCCCGCAAGAAGTAGCGGACGCGTACCTACGGGGCGGCGCTCCGGTGCTTGCCCGATGTATACGCGCCTGTTAACAAGTGGGGAGATGGCGGAGCAGACGAGGTTGCCGCGGGCCCAGCGCCGAGCGCAGCTCATCGACTCCGCGGCCGGAACGTTCCTGCGGCGGGGCTACGCCAGGACGTCGATGGAGGACGTCGCCCAGGACGCCGGCGTCAGCCGGCTCATCGTCTACCGGGTCTTCAACTCCAAGCCCGAGCTCTACCGGGCCGTGCTGCAGGGCGTGATCGACGCCATGGTCGAGGTGATCCTTGGACGTGACGTGGCCGAACTGCGACCGGCGGGCGCCCGCGTGCTGGTGCCGATCGCCCGCTCGAGACCCGATGCCTTCCGGCTGCTGTGGCGCCACTCGCTGCACGAGCCCGAGTTCAGCGACGTCGCCCGCCAGGTGCGCGCCGTGGTCACCCAGTACGGGCGGGCCGTCTACCGTGCCGCCGTCGGTGAGGACGACCCGGTCAAGGTCGAGTGGGCGGCGCGCAGCTCGGCCAACCATCTGATGGAGTCGGTGTGCACGTGGCTCGACGTCGGCGCGCCCGATCGCGACGAGGAGGTGGGGGACCTGATCTCGGCCGGGATGCGGGCGCTCGAGGTCGCCTGGGTCCAGGCCTCCTGACGTTGCGTGGCGCGCTCCGTACGGATTCCCGTACGGAATCTTCGTCAGAACGCAGAATTGGACGTGGCGGTGGCGACGGCGTCGATGATGCGGTCGATCTGGGCGTCGGTGGTGACCAGGGGTGGGCAGAACGTGATCGTGCTCGGCGGGATGGCGCGCGTCACGACACCGAGCTCGAGCAGGCGGTCGCGCACCGCCGGTGACTCCTGGCCGGCGTTCAGCGCCACCGCCCACACCGCCACCTCGCCGCGCACGCCGGCCACCGTGCCGTCGTCGGCCAGGGCCCGCAGCCCGGCCTCGAGCCGGGCGCCGACGT
>JBPCJL010000312.1:0-8200 GCA_051005355.1 Ilumatobacteraceae bacterium | reverse complement strand
GCGCATCGCCCACTTCAAGGTGCCGCGCTACGTGAAGCTCGTCGAGGAGTTCCCGATGACCATCACCGGCAAGGTCCAGAAGTACAAGATGCGCGAGGAGTCCGTCGAGGAGCTCGGGTTGACCGCGGTCGAAACCGCCTGATCCACCCGCCAGCCTCCGACGTCTGTGTCACCGTTTCCGCCACCGGTGACGACTTCGGTGACGCAAACGCTGGATCAGCGGTCAGAGCTCCGTGATCCAGAACGCCACGGCGCGCTCGACGTCGGCCAGGTTGAGCACCACCGACCTGACACTCAGCACGGCTGTTCACCCAGTTCGGCGAGGACCTCGGCGGTGTGCTCACCGAGGGTGGGGACCGGGCCTGGGCGTTGCGGCTGGCCGTCGATGTCGATGGGGCTGGCGACGGCCCGGTAGGGCTCGGCACCGTCCTGCACCGGCATGTCGACGAACGCGCCGGACGCCTCGACCTGCGGGTCGTCGAGCACGGTACGCGGGTTGTTGATCGGCGCCCACCACACGTCGTGGGCGTCGAAGCGCCGTGCCCAATGCTCCATCGGCTCGGCGGCGAAGGCGACGTCCAGCTCGGCGATCAGGGCGCCGGCGTTGGCCATGCGGTCGGCGGCACCGGCGAAGCGCTCGTCGGCGGCCAGATGGGGACGATCGAGGGCGGCGACGAGACCGGGCCAGTGCCGATCCGACTCCAACCCGAGCAGCCAGAACCCGTTGCCGTCGGCCGCTGCGTAGCAGTTGACCAGCGGCGTCGTGGACTCCTCTCGCAACCGCGTGCTCTGCAGGCGACCGAAGCGCAGCAGGATGCCGAGGTCCCACCCGGCGCAGTACAGGCCGGCGCGCAGCAGGCTGGTCGACACGAGGTGGCCGCGGCCCGTGCGCTGGCGGTCGAACAGGGCGGCGCTGATGCCGCCGGCCAGCGTCATGCCGGTCACGTGGTCGCCAAAGCCGCCGCGGATCGGCGGCGGCAGCGCGCCGCGCGGCACGACCGACGACGCCAGAGTCGAACGGGCCCAGAACGCGCCGACGTCGTACCCGGGCCGATGGGCGCCCGGACCGTCGAGGCCGTAGCCGGTGATGATCCCGTAGATCAGCTGTGGGTGGCGCTGGCGCACCGCGGTCGGGTCCAGGCCGAGCCGGGCCAGCGCAGCCACCCGTGTGTTGGTGACGAAGACGTCGGCGCGAGCGAGGAGGAGCTCCATGGCGTCCCGTCCCTCGGCGGCAGCGAGGTCGAGCACGATGCTGCGCTTGCCCCGGTTGTCGAGCTCGAACGGCGGGACCGACTGCTGCTCACGGGCGCCGACGGCGCCGAAGATGCTGCGCTGCGGGTCGCCGGTCGGCGGTTCGACCTTGATCACGTCGGCGCCCCAGTCGGCCAGCACCCCCGCCGCCGCCGGCCCGGCCACCCACGCCGCCAGCTCGACGACCCGCACCCCGTCCATCATCCCGGTCGTCACGACCTCACAATGGCCCGTGGCCCGGCCAAGATCCGGATCGAGCGCCGTCCTCGGCCGCGTAGTGGTTGGTGAGCAACCAATCTGCGGACCAGAAGGACCACCTTCATGTGGTTTGGATCGTGCCCGATCGCACGGCGTCCAGCACGAGCTCGGCGAGCACGTCGCAGTCAGCATCGTCGAACACATGACGGCGATCGAGCTTGGCGGCGCTGAACTGGGCGTGCATTCGGAGCGTGGCCTGGGGGTCGGTGAAGCCGTGATCCCGCCGGCCCGTCACCCGTGCAACACACGTCGCCGCCGGCGGGAGGAGGACGGCGTAGTGCAGCGCATCGAGAGCGGTCGCAGCGAAGAAGTCGTCGAGGTACCACGGTCCCACGACACCGTCGTAGACCGTCCAATAGCCCCCGGCGGCGAACCGACCGGCGACCGCAGCAGCGGCGCCGGTCACCACGTCGTTCTGCCGCCTCGACTCGGGCAGCCACGGGTCGATGAAGCCCTGGCGCAGGAAACCGAACACTGCGTCGCCTTCGACGAGGGCGCTCCGCGTGCCCCGCTCGACCAGCCGGCTCGCCACGGTTGACTTACCAGCGCCGGGGGGTCCGGACACCACGACCAGCTCACCTGCCGCCTCGCTCCTCACGATCGGCTCACCCTTCACGTCAGCGGACGGTACGGCGGGGCCAACGTGCTCATGGTCCGAGTTGTGTTGGGAGGGGTCGTCGGAAGTCGGACGAGGACGGGCTGTCGGCCAGCGCGACCAGCCAGAATGCCCGAATGTCTGCTCGCCGACGGGCCGCGGCCCCGACCCCGACCCCGGAGCCGCCGCCGATCCGCCAGTGGGTGGGGCGCCCGTACCCCCTCGGCGCCGTCTACGACGGGTCGGGCACCAACTTCTCGCTCTTCACCAGCGTGGCCGACGGCGTCGAGCTGTGCCTGCTGGACGACGTTCCCGGTGTCGACGAACCGCGGACCGCGCTCACCGAGGTGCGCATCGCGCTGACCGAGGTCGACGGCCACTGCTGGCACACCTACCTTCCCGACGTCCGTCCCGGCCAGCGCTACGGCTATCGCGTGCATGGGCCCTGGAAGCCGTCGGAGGGCCTCTGGTGCAACCCGTCCAAGCTCCTCCTCGACCCCTACGCCAAGACGATCGACGGCGAGGTCACCTGGGACCCGTCCTGCTTCCCGTACCAGTTCGACGACCCCGAGGAACCGAACACCGACGACAGCGCACCCCACGTGCCCCGCGCCGTCGTCAGCGACCCCTTCTTCGACTGGAGCAACGACCGCCCGCCCAACCACGAGATGCACGAGACGGTCATCTACGAGACCCACGTGCGCGGGCTCACGATCAACCACCCGGGCGTCCCCCCCGACATCCGCGGCACCTACGCCGCGCTCGCCCACCCGGCCATCGTCGAGCACCTCGCCGCCCTTGGCGTCACCGCCATCGAGCTGCTGCCCGTCCACCAGTTCGTCCAAGACCACCACCTGGTCGAGCGGGGCCTGCGCAACTACTGGGGCTACAACTCGATCTCCTTCCTGGCTCCGCACAACGGCTACGCCTCCGTCCACGCGCTCGGCCCCGTGCCGAGCCAGGTGCAGGAGTTCAAGACGATGGTCAAGGCCCTCCATTCGGTGGGCATCGAGGTCATCCTCGATGTCGTCTACAACCACACCGCCGAGGGCAACCACATGGGACCGATGCTCTCGCTGAAGGGCATCGACAACCACGCCTACTACCGAGTGATGGACGACGACCCCCGCTACTACCTCGACTTCACGGGTACGGGCAACAGCCTCAACATGCGCCATCCGCACGTGCTGCAGCTGATCATGGACAGCCTGCGCTACTGGGTCCTCGACATGCACGTCGATGGGTTCCGCTTCGACCTCGCGTCGACCCTGGCCCGCGAGCTGTACGCCGTCGATCGCCTTTCGGCCTTCTTCGATCTCGTGCAGCAGGACCCCGTCGTGTCCCAGGTCAAGCTGATCGCCGAACCGTGGGACGTCGGCGAGGGCGGCTACCAGGTCGGCAACTTCCCGCCGCTGTGGTCCGAGTGGAACGGCCGCTATCGCGACACGATCCGCGACTTCTGGCGTGGCGAGCCGGCCACGCTGGCCGAGTTCGGGTCCCGCCTCACCGGCAGCAGCGACCTCTATCAGGCCGACACCCGCCGGCCCACCGCCTCGGTCAACTTCGTCACCGCCCACGACGGCTTCCCCCTCGCCGATCTCGTCGCCTACAACGACAAGCACAACGAGGCCAACGGTGAGGACAACCGCGACGGCGACTCGTACAACCGCTCGTGGAACTGCGGCGTCGAGGGCCCGACGGACGACCCGGCGATCCGCGTGCTGCGGGCCCGCCAGCAGCGCAACCTCCTCACCACGCTCTTGCTCTCCCAAGGCGTGCCGATGCTGCTGGGCGGCGACGAGCTCGGCCGGACGCAGCAGGGCAACAACAACGCCTACTGCCAGGACAACGACATCTCGTGGTTCGACTGGGAGCACGTCGACGACGACCTCCTGGACTGGACGCGGACGCTGACGCGGCTGCGCCGCGACCACGCCGTGTTCCGCCGGCGTCGCTGGTTCCAGGGTCGCCTGATCCGCGACACCGACGACCTGGCGTGGTTCCGTCCCGACGGTCAGGTGATGAACGACGACGACTGGGAGAACGGCTACGCCCGGGCCATCGGCGTCTTCTTCAACGGCGCCGCCATCCCGACCCCCGACGCCTTCGGCGGCAAGATCCTCGACGACGACTTCTACGTCATGTTCAACGCCAGCGCGGACCTGATCGCCTACACGATCCCGGGCCCGCCGTTCGACCGCGCCTGGACCGTCGAGCTCGACACCGAGCCGACTCGTGAGCACGGCGCCTCCGTTGCACCCGGCGACGTCGTGGAGTTGATCGAGCGCTCGATGGTCGTGCTCCGGGCACCCGCCGACCGCTGATGGGACCGGACCAGCTGCGACAGCGGGCTACCGCGCTCGGCGTCGAGACGCGGTACCAGGACGTCGAGGGCCGCGTCCACGACACGCCCGAGCCGACGCTGCGGGCCGTGATCGAGGTGCTCGAAGCTGATTCCTGCGGCGACGCGCCGATCCACGAGCCGGTCGTCGTCGTCGGCGGGCCGGATGGCTCGTGGCACGACGTCGACGTGGGCGCGGCGCGCGCCGCCGAGCTGGTCCTCGTCGACGGCACGACCATGGCACTGCCCGTGGAGCACCGACGGGTGACCCTTCCGGTGGACGTTCCGTTCGGGTGCCACCTGCTGCACCTCGGCGGGCCGGACGGCGACGCCGAGTCGACGGTCGTCGTCGCGCCGCCAGCGATGCCGCGCCACGCCCACCTCGCCGGTCGAGCGGGGCTCTTCGTCCCCGCCTACGCGCTGTGGGACCGCCCTGCGCCGCTGCCGTCGTTCGGCCACCTGGCCGCGCTGGCCGAGCGGTTACCCGCCCTCGGGCTCGACGTGCTGTTCACGCTCCCGCTGTACGCCGCCTTCCTCCTCGACGTGCCGTTCGACCCGAGTCCGTACGCGCCGATGAGCCGGCTGCACTGGAACGAGGTGTACCTCGACGAGGCCGGGCTGCCGGCGGCCGAGGTGCCGGCGATCGGCGACGCCATTGACTGGCGCACCCTCGCCCGCCGCCGCCGCCAGCAGCTGCTGAGCGCGGCCCGGGACCTCGACGCGCCGATGCAGGCCGCCCTCGACGACCACGTCCGCACGCACCCGGACGTCGCCGAGTACGCCCGGTTCCGGGTGGAACGGCCGGATCCGATCGACGCCGAGCACCCCGCCGAGCTGGTCCGCCGCAGTCACCTGCTGGCGCAGCTCCTGGCCGCCGACCAGCTCGGGCGGATCGAGGGACCGGGCCGAGCCGCGCTCGCCCTCGACCTGCCGATCGGCAGCCACCCGGCCGGCTTCGAGATGTGGGCCCACGGCGAGCTGTTCGCCGCCGGCATGACGGTCGGCGCCCCGCCGGACGCCCTGTTCGCCGGTGGCCAGAACTGGGGGTTCCCGCCATCGCTGCCGGGGATCGGGCGCCGCCGCGGCCATCTCCTGTGGCGGCAATTGGTGCGCCGCGCCGGTGAGCACTGCTCGGTCCTGCGCATCGACCACGTCATGGGCGTGCACCGGCTGTGGTGGATCCCGGAGGGCGCCGCCGCCACCGATGGCACGTACGTGCGCTACCCGGGCGAGGAGCTGCTCGCGGTCATCGCCGCCGAGGCGGCGGCGACGGCGACCACGATCGTCGGCGAGAACCTCGGCACCGTGCCCGCCGAGGTGTGCGCGGCGCTGGCGCGCTGGGACGCACTGGGCCTGCACGAGGAGCAGTTCCACCTCCACCAAGCTCGGCTGGAGCCGATCCCCGCCCGCTCGGTCGCCGGGGTGCGGACACACGACATGGCGCCGTTCGCCGCCGTCGCGGCGATCGACGACCTGACGCCGTACCGCCGGTTGCTCGCGGCGGAGCGCGGCCGCCCGGTGCCCGATGGTACTCCGGCGTTGCTCGACGCCATCCTCGAACGCCTCGCCGCCAGCGACGCGTACCTGGTCCTCGCCGACCTCGAGGACCTGCGCGGCGGACGCGATCCGCACAACGAACCCGGTCGGGTCCTGCCGACGACCTGGCGGCGGCGGTTGCCGGCGCCGATCTCGGACATGCTGTGCGCCGACGTCCGCCGCCGGGCCCGCCTGCTCGGCCGGAGGTCGTGAATCAGATGAAGCCACCACCGCACAGCCCGCTCGGCGAACTGGACCTCCACCTCTTCAACGAGGGCACGCACCGCCACCTTCACCGCTGTCTCGGCGCCCACGCCGACGACTCCGGCACGTGGTTCGCGGTGTGGGCGCCCAACGCGGCGTCCGTCGAGGTGCTCGGCGACTTCAACGCGTGGACGGGCCAGTCGCTGGACCACATCGGCGGGTCGGGGCTGTGGTCGACATGGGTCGACGGTGCGCGACCCGGTCAGGCCTACCGCTACGCCGTGACCAGTCATGGCGGCGAGCGGATCGAGAAGTCGGACCCGATCGCCGCCGCCGGCAGCGAGCCGCCGTCGACGGCGTCGGTGATCGCCGACCTCTCCCACGAGTGGGGCGACGGCGACTGGATGCAGCGGCGCGGCGCGGCCAACGCCGCCGACGCTCCGATCTCGATGTACGAGGTGCACCTCGGGTCGTGGGGCCGCCACGTCACGCCGGGGCGCCGGTTCGCGCGCTACGACGAGCTGGCCGACCCGCTGGCCGATCACGCGCTGGCCCACGGGTTCACCCACGTCGAGCTGCTGCCCGTGATGGAGCACCCGTTCTACGGATCGTGGGGCTACCAGACGACCGGGTACTTCGCGCCGACCGCCCGGTACGGGTCACCGCAGCAGCTGATGGAGCTCGTCGACCGGCTGCACCAGCGCGGGGTCGGCGTGATCTTCGACTGGGTGCCGTCGCACTTCCCGATGGACCCGCACGGGCTGGCCCGCTTCGACGGGACGCACCTCTACGAGCACGCCGACCCGCGCCAGGGTTACCACCCCGACTGGACGTCGGCCATCTTCAACTATGGGCGGCGCGAGGTGCGCTCGTTTTTGATCTCCAGTGCGCTGGCATGGCTCGACCGGTACCACGTCGACGGCCTGCGTGTGGATGCCGTCGCGTCGATGCTGTACCTCGACTACTCGCGACGCGAAGGCGAGTGGATCCCCAACGTCCACGGCGGTCGGGAGAACCTCGAGGCCATCGACTTCCTGCGCCAGCTCAACGACGCCGTCGGCGGCGAGTTCCCGACGGCCATCACGATCGCCGAGGAGTCGACGGCGTGGCCGAAGGTGACGGCGCCGACGGCCGAGGGCGGCCTCGGCTTCTCCTACAAGTGGGACATGGGGTGGATGCACGACACGCTGCAGTACCTCCGTCGGGAGCCGGTGCACCGCCAGTTCCACCATGACGAGATCACGTTCCGCAGCATGTACGCCTTCACCGAGCGGTTCGTGCTGCCGCTGTCGCACGACGAGGTGGTGCACGGGAAGGGCTCGCTGCTCGGCAAGATGCCGGGCGACGAGTGGCAGCGCTTCGCCAACCTGCGGCTGATGTACGGGCTGATGTGGGGGCAGCCCGGCAAGAAGCTGCTGTTCATGGGGGACGAGCTGGCCACGCCGCTCGAGTGGGCGCACGAGGGAGCGCTCGACTGGTCGTTGCACGACAGGGGCCGGCACGCCGGTGTGCGCCTGTGGCTGCAGGCGCTCAACGAGCTGTACCTGCGGCGCCCGGCGCTGGCCCGCGGGGACTGTGACGCGGCGGGGTTCCAGTGGATCGTCGGCGACGACGTGACGCACAGCGTGTTCGCGTGGCTGCGCCACGACCCGACGGGTGCGGCGGCGCCGTTGCTAGTGGTCGTCAACGCCACACCGACGGTGCACTACGGGTACCGGATCGGGGTGCCGACCGGGGGCGCATGGGTGGAGCTGCTGAACTCCGACGCCGAGCTCTACGGCGGCAGCGGCAAGGGCAACCTGGGCCAGGTGGAGTCCGAGGAGCAACCGTGGCACGGGTTCGAGTTTTCTGTGCCGCTCACACTCCCCCCGTTAGCGGTGCTGGTGTTGGGGAGCGCGTAAGGAGGGTGCTGGTGTCGGAGAGCGCGTCAGGAGGGTGCCTTCCCCGAGGGTTTGCTGCTGGTGGAGGGCCCCGCAAACCCTCGGATGGGAGCCAACCCGGACCCGGGGGAGCGG
>JBPCJL010000311.1:0-4251 GCA_051005355.1 Ilumatobacteraceae bacterium | reverse complement strand
CCCGCCGCTGGCGTTGGCCTCCTGGATCGCCGCCCGCAGGCTGCATCGGCCGCTGGCGTCGGCGCAGAGGCCGTTACCTGGAGCGGCGTCGAGCGTGTCGGCCGTGGTGTTGACCACGTACTCCGCTGCGAACGCCGTCTGCGACATCGCCAAGCCGGCGGCGACGACGCCCCCACCACGATGCTCTTCCCCAACACGTGGGTTCGTCTCATCTCATCCTCCTTGGTGGAACTGGAACACGCGGTACATGACCGAAGGGTCCCGGTCGTCACATGACAGACCTGTCGTTCGTTACAGGACGACGCGCAGAATGGGCCACCCGATGAAGTCCGGTCAGGGCCCCAGGCGAAATCCACGCGCAGCACTTCCGGCTCGCCCGCTCCCGTCCTCCACAACCGTCCGTTGTGACTCGGCTGCCGAGGACAGAACGGCGCGGGTTACACCGTTCCAGTGGCGTCAGGCTTCAGGCGGTTGACGTCGACGTGGACGCCGGGGCCCATCGTCGACGACACGGTGATCTTGCGCAAGTAGCGGCCCTTGGCCGACGCCGGCTTGGCCCGGTTCAGCTCGTCGAGCACGGCCCGGAAGTTCGTCTCCAGCGCACTCGGCTCGAAGCTGGCCTTGCCGAGGGGGACGTGGATGTTGCCGTACCGGTCGGTGCGGTACTCGACCTTGCCGCCCTTGAACTCGCTGACGGCCCGGGCCACGTCGGTGGTGACCGTGCCGGTCTTCGGGTTCGGCATCAGGCCGCGGGGGCCGAGGGCCCGGCCGAGGCGGCCCACGAGCGGCATCATGTCGGGGGTGGCGATGGCTACGTCGAAGTCGAACTTGCCCGCCTCGACCTGGGCGGCCAGGTCATCGGATCCCACCAAGTCGGCGCCGGCGTCACGGGCCTGCTGCGCGGCCGGGCCGGTGGCGAACACCGCAACGCGGACGTCCTTGCCCGTGCCCGCCGGCAACCCGACGGTGCCGCGCACCATCTGGTCGGCCTTGCGCGGATCGACGCCGAGCCGCACGGCGACGTCGACGCCTTCGTCGAACTTGGCGCTGGCCAGGTCCTTGACCAGCCCGAGTGCCTCGGCCGGTGGGTAGAACCGGTCGCGATCGAAGCCCTTGAGCGCATCGGTCAGCTTCTTGCCGGACATGTGTCTCCCTCGGAGTCGAGCCCGCCGGGCGAGGTGCTCCCGGTCGTGGCGTCTTGTGAATTTACGTTCTTGGCTCGTGCCGCAGTGAGCGTGGGACCCGAGGTCGGCCTTGCCCGACCCGCGAGCGAAGCGAGCCATCAGCTCAGACGACTTCGATGCCCATCGACCGCGCCGTGCCGCGCACCTGTTGCTTGGCGGCATCGAGGTCGTAAGCATTGAGGTCGGGCATCTTGATCTGGGCGATCTCGGTGATGTCGGCGTCGGTGACCCGGCCGACCTTCTGCTTGCCGGGCTCCGTGGCCGCCTTCTCGATGCCCGCCTTCTGGCGCAGCAGCACCGGCGTCGGCGGGGTCTTGAGGATGAACGCGAACGTCCGATCCTCGAACACGGTGATCTCGACGGGCACGACCGTGCCGACCTGCGACTCGGTGGCCGCGTTGTAGGCCTTGACGAAGTCCATGATCGCCACGCCGTGCGGGCCCAGGGCCGTGCCGACCGGCGGCGCGGGCGTGGCCTTGCCGGCGGGGATCTGGATCTTGACGATGGCGGCGACGCGCTTCTTGGCCATGGCGGCGGATGCTCTCCGGTCTTCGGCTCTACAGCTTGGCGACCTGGCTGAAGTCCATCTCGACGAGCGTCTCGCGCCCGAAGATGTTCACCAGGACCTTGAGTTTCATGTGGTCGGCGTTGATCTCGGCGATCTCGCCGGAGAAGTCGGCGAACGGGCCTTCGCGCACGCGCACGCTCTCGCCGACGTCGTACTCGAGGCGCGGCTTGGCCCGCGCGGCCTGTTCGGCGCCGTCGCCCTTGGCGGCGAGGAACGTGCGCACCTCGCGCCTGGACAATGGCGTCGGCTTCTGACCCTGGCGGCTCTGGCCGACGAATCCCGTGACCCCAGGCGTGTTGCGGATGCAGTACCAGGACTCGTCGTCCATGCGGCAACGCACGAGCAGGTAACCCGGGAACACCTTGCGCTGCACGATCTGCTTGCGGCCGCCCTTGAACTCGACGACCTCTTCCATGGGGATGACGACCTCGAAGATCTTGTCCTCCATGTTCATGCTCTGGATGCGGGCATGGAGGTTGGCGGTGACCTTCTTCTCGTACCCCGACTGTGTGTGCACCACGAACCACTCACCGGGTCGTGTCCACGGGTCGTCGACGACGATCTCCTCGCCCTCGACCTCGCCGTCGACGACGTTCGGATCCTCGAGAATCGTCACGGCGTCGGCATCGGGATCGACCGGGTCGGCGACGTCGTCGAGGTCGATCTCACTCGCCTCCGTCGCCTCTGCGGCCTCGCCGGAAACGACGTCGAGGTCGACCTCGGCCGCTGGATCCTCCTTGGCCAGCACGTCCACGTCACCGGTCGGCAAGCTGTCGGGCGTCTCGATGTCGGCAATGTCGGCGTTGGTCTCTGTCATCGTCTCGTCTGTCATCGTCTCGTCTGTCATCCGTACAACCACCCCGAGAGCAAACCGAACAGGGAGTCGAGGCCGCCCACCAGCGCCGTGTAGATGATCACGGTGACGATCACCACGATCGAGTAGCGCACCACCTCGGGCCGCTTGGGCCACGCCACCTTGCGCATCTCCTCGCGCACCTCGCCGAGGTACTGGCGCGGGCCGACGCGCTCCTTGCGGGCGGGCGCCTGACGCTGGACGCGCGTGGGCGCACCCTTCTCGTCAAGTGCGCCGGTACGGCGCAGGTGCCGCTTCTGCTCGCGGTTGAGATCTTCCAGTGACATGGTGCTCGAATGGGGAGTGGGGCAGGGCAGGAGGGACTCGAACCCCCGACCGTCGGTTTTGGAGACCGATGCTCTTCCAGCTGAGCTACTGCCCTCGGTCCGGGGTCGTCAGGCTACCAGCGAGCCTCGCGTCCCCGCCCGGCGGGTGGAGTAGGGGGCCGCCACGATCGGCGAACTGCCCTTAGCGGGTCTCCTTGTGCACCGTGTGACGACGGTCGTGGCTGCAGTACTTCTTCATCTCGATGCGCTCACGGTCGTTGACCTTGGACTTCATCGTGATGTAGTTGCGCCGCTTGCACTCGGTGCATTCGAGGGTGATCTTGACCCGCTTCTCGGATTTCGGCATGACGGACCGTCACTTTCTCGCTGCGCTCGAACAATCGGTTCTGGTTGCGTCGGACCGAGCGTTCATTTCAAGATCTTGGTGACGCGGCCGGCGCCGACGGTGCGACCACCCTCCCGGATGGCGAAGCGCAACCCCTCATCCATCGCGATCGGCTTGCCCAACTCCACCGTCATCACGATGTTGTCCCCCGGCATCACCATCTCCGTCCCCTCCGGCAACTGGATCGTCCCCGTCACATCCGTGGTCCGGAAGAAGAACTGCGGCCGATAGTTGTTGAAGAACGGCTTGTGCCGCCCACCCTCGGACTGCGTCAACACGTACACCTGACCCTCGAAGTTGGTGTGCGGCGTGATCGAGCCCGGCTTGCACAGCACCTGGCCGCGCTCCACGTCCTCCTTCTTCGTCCCCCGCAACAGGGCGCCGATGTTGTCGCCGGCCTGACCCTGATCGAGGATCTTGCGGAACATCTCGACCCCGGTGCACACCGTCTTCTGGGTGTCACGCAGTCCGACGATCTCGATCTCGTCGCCGGTGTGGACCGTTCCCTGCTCCACCTTGCCCGTCACCACGGTGCCGCGACCGGTGATCGTGAACACGTCCTCGATCGGCATCAGGAAGGGCTTGTCGAGATCGCGCTCCGGCTCCGGGATGAACGCATCCGACTCGGCCATCAGCTCCATCACCTTGGCCTGCCACTCCTCATCGCCCTCGAGGGCCTTCAACGCGCTGACCCGCACCACCGGGGCGTCGTCGCCGGGGAACTCGTACTCGGTGAGCAGCTCGCGCACCTCCAGCTCGACCAGGTCGAGCAGCTCCTCGTCATCGACCATGTCCGCCTTGTTCAGGGCGACCACGATCGATGGCACCCCCACCTGGCGGGCCAGCAGCACGTGCTCCCGGGTCTGCGGCATCGGGCCGTCCGTCGCCGCCACCACCAGGATCGCCCCGTCGACCTGCGCCGCGCCGGTGATCATGTTCTTGATGTAGTCGGCGTGGCCCGGCATGTCGACGTG
>JBPCJL010000310.1:0-6992 GCA_051005355.1 Ilumatobacteraceae bacterium | reverse complement strand
ACCGTCACCCTCCAACCCGTGGCCTGACCCGCACACGTTCACGTCGGGCTCCGCCCGACCGGGGCTCCGCCGCGAACCCCGCGCGCCCACCCACTCGATCACGCAGGGGGAGTTTCGTGTCAGAGGCGCCGATCACGGGCGACCGGCCACCGTCGCGATCTCCGGGCCAGGGGTGACGGTGCACCAGGTGAACCAGCTCGACCCGACCGTCCTCGCCATCATCGTGTCGATCGATGCCGGAGCTCCGCTCGGATTGCGTGACGTCACGTTGACGAACCCCGATGGCGGCTTCGTGACCAAGACCGGTGCGTTCACGGTCAGTGCCATCCCCACCGCGACCTCCGTGTCGAAGAGCGTGCTCCGCCAGGGTCTCACCACGAGCGTGCAGATCAACGGCAGCGGCTTCGCGGCGAACTTCGTCACCGGCGGCGGCACCGTGTCCTTCGGACCGGGCGTCACCGTGTCGTCGGTCGTTCGCAACTCGGCCACCAGGTTGACCGCCTCCGTGGCCGTCGCCGCCAGTGCGACGCCTGGTCCGCGCACGGTCTCGATCACGAACCCTGATCAGGGCGCCGCCGCCTGTGTCGACTGCCTGACCATCGTGGCGAACCCCGCCATCGCCGGCGTCGACCCTGCGTCGCAGGGCCAGGGGGCCCGTCGATCGATCACGATCACCGGGACGGGCTTCGTGCCTGGCGCCATCGTCAAGATCGTGGGCGGCGGGGTGACGGTGAACTCGACGACCGTCGCCGACCCGACCTCGGCCACGCTCGACGTGTCGGTGGCGAACGCGGCGACGGTCGGGAGCCGTGACGTCGTGATCACCAACCCCGACACGGGAACCGCCACGTGCGCGGCGTGCTTCGACGTGACGGCGAGGCCGACGATCGGGACCTTGAGCCCCGCCACCCTCGCCCGTGGCGTGAGCGACGCGACCGTCGAGGTGAGCGGCAGCGGCTTCTCATCGGACGCCGTGGTCACGTTCTCGGGTCAGGGCGTGACTGCGACCATCCTCTCGGCGACGCCGACGACGCTGACCCTGTTGGTCTCGGTCGCCGCTGCTGCTCCGACCGGTCTGCGCGCCCTGACCATCGTCCACGCCGACGGCGGCACCGCCACAAAGGCCGGCGTCCTGCGGATCACGTGACCCCGTCCCGGCGAACGACCGAGCCTCAGACGATCTCGTCGTCGTTCGGGTGAGCGACATGGGCCGCACATCGCACATCGCACATTGCGTTCAAAGCGTGAGCACTCGACGCAAACCTCGGTCGACCAGTTCGGTGCGCTCCCGGCTGAGCTGACCGAGCTCCTCGCGCAGGTTGCGCTTGTCGATCGTTGCCACCTGCGACACGTCGACGACTGACGCCTTCGGTAGCCGAGCCTCATCCTCGGCGAGAAGTACGTTGCCGGGCGCCGCACCCAGCCTGAGGTTCGAGGTGATCACGGCGACGATGACCGTGGCGATGGCGCTGCGGTTGAAGTTGTCCGCCGACACGACCACGACGGGACGCACGAGTGCGGGTTCACTTCCTCGGGGCTCACCAAGGTCGGCCCACCACACGGATCCGCGTCGGATCTCCACCGGCCGAGCTCACCAGTCGCTGGTCGAGAACGTCGATCGAGCGGCTGCGATCAGGAACCGCTCGTCGTTCTGCCCCGCATCATCCGCGCCGTGCACACGGTCGAGCTGCTCAGTGACCTCGGCATCGGTGGCCAGCAGCGACCTCAACGCCATGGCATAGAGCTCGCTGCGACTCACGTTGATCCGCTGCGCCAGTTGGTCGGCCTGCTGAAAGACCTCATCTGGAATTGAAACCGCTGTCTTCACCGGTGCGAGTATAACCAGGTCATACCGAGTCCGGCGGTGGTCTCAGACGACGTCGTAGTCGGCCGGGTCGACCTCGCGGGTGCGCTTCCAGAACTCGAGCAGGGGGAAGGGCCAGTTCTGCGCCACCCGGCCCTTGGCGTTCTTGTACCAGGTGTTGACGGTGGTGACCCCCCAGGCCATGCGCTGGTTCTCGGCGTCGATCTCGGCGTTGTATCGGTCGTGCACGTCGGCCTTGACGTCGAGCGCTCGCACGTCGTCGGCGAGGAGGTGGCGGATGAGGTCCATCACGTAGCGCACCTCGCACTCGGTGAACCAGATGATGCTGCCGTTGACGACGATGTTCGTGTTCGGCCCGTACAGCAGGTAGAAGTTCGGGAAGCCGGGCACGGTCACGCCGAGGTACGCCCTGGCGTCGCCGTCCCACGTGCCGTGGAGGTCGGCGCCGCCCCGGCCGACCACCTTCATCGGCGTCAGGAACTTCGACGGCTGGAACCCCGTGCCGTACACTATGACGTCGACCTCGTGCAGCTCGCCGTCGACGGTCCGCACCCCCGCCGGCTCGATGCGCTCGATGCCCGTCGTGGTCAACGTGACGTTGTCGCGGTGCAGCATCGTGGCCCATGCCCCGTCGTCGACGATGATCCGCTTCGACGCCGGCGGGAACGGCGGCACCACCTTCTCCAAGAGATCGGGCCGGTCCGGGTACTGCGCTGTGAGCGCCTCGGTCAGCAGCAGCCGCAGCCCCTCGTTGGCCTCGCTCACCGACACGTCCTGGTTCGGCCACTCGGGATCGACCTCGGCCATCGGTCGCAGCAGCTCGGAGCTGCGCCAGAACAGCCAGAACCGATACCACTGTCGGTAGTAGGGCAGGTTGGCGAGCAGCCACTGGAACCCCTCCGGCACCGGCTGCTGGTAGTGCGGGACCGGGAACTGCCAGTTCGGGGTGCGCTGGAAGATCTCCAGCGTCTCGACGTCGGGGGCGATGCGCGGGGCGAACTGCGCCGCGCTGCACCCCGTGCCGATCACTGCGACGCGCTTGCCGGCGAGGTCGACCGAGTGGTCCCAGCGCGCCGAGTGGAAGGCCGGCCCGGCGAACGAGTCGCGGCCGTCGATGCTCGGCAGCTGCGGCCGGTTGAGTTGGCCGACGGCGCTGATCACCGCGTTGGCCGTCACCGTCGACTCGGCGCCGTCGGCGCCGACCAGCTCGAGCGTCCACGTCGCCGTGGCCTCGTCCCACACCACCGACGACACCTCCGTGCCGAACCTGATGTTGGGCCGGATGCCGAACTCGTCGACGCACTCCTTGAAGTACCGGTGCAGTTCCTCCTGCGGGCTGTAGAACCACGGCCAGTCGTCGCGCTGGGCGAACGAGAAGCTGTAGTAGTGGTTCGGGATGTCGACCCGGCAGCCCGGATACGTGTTCTCCAGCCAGGTCCCCCCGACGTCGGCGTTCTTCTCGATCACGATGTACGGGATGTCGGCCTCGGCCAGCCGGTGAGCCGCAGCGATGCCGGACATGCCGGCGCCCACGATGGCCACCGTGAACGGTGTTTCCGGCGCGACGTCGTCCTTGTGCCAGCGCGGCGCTCGCAGATCGGCCGTCAGGGCCAACTCCTCGCGCATCATCGGCAGGTAGTCGTCGATCGGCAGTCCGCCGGCCATGAACTCGAGCAGCTCACGCAGGCCGGGCCCGGTCGGCGTTGGCGCGACGACCGAGCCGCCGTCGCGGAACCGTGCGATCGCCTCCACTGCCAACGTGCGGATCTGCTCCTGCTGCTCGGGCGTCAGCCCGCCCTGGTCCTCGGCCATCAGCGCTGGGTCGATGCGCAGGTCGGAGCGCAGCAGCGAGTGGTCGCCGGTCACGTGGGCCAGCGTCGGCAGCATCGCCGGCAGGTCGGCCGCCTCGAGGGCGGCGCGGATCGCGTCGTCGTCGGCCGTGACGGGTTCGATGGGTGCGGCCAGTGCCATCGGCCCAACCTACGACGGGTACCGTCCGCGCCATGAAGATGAAGGCCGCCATCCTGTGGGAGCCGAACACCGACTGGAGCGTCGAGGAGGTCGAGCTCGACCCCCCAAAGGCCAACGAGGTGCTCGTCCCGCTCGTCGGTTCCGGCCTGTGCCACTCGGACGAGCACGTCCTGACCGGCGACCTCGTCGTGCCCGAGGAGACGGCGGCCGAGCTCGGCATCCAGCAGTTCCCGCTGATCGGCGGGCACGAGGGCGCCGGCACGGTCGTCGAGGTCGGGCCCGGCGTGACCGAGCTGGCTCCGGGCGATCACGTCGTGTTCGGCTTCATCCCGGCGTGCGGCAAGTGCCCGATGTGCTCGATCGGCCGCCAGAACCTGTGCGACCTGGGCGCCTTCCTGCTGGCCGGGCGCCAGGTCACCGACTTCACGGCCCGCCACCACGCCCGCGGTCAGGACCTCGGGCTGATGTGCTGCATCGGGACGTTCGGCGAGTACACCGTGGCCAGCACGGCCAGCTGCATCAAGATCGACGAGGACATCCCGCTCGACAAGGCGGCGCTGGTCGGGTGCGGCGTCACGACCGGCTGGGGTTCGGCGGTGTACGCCGCCGACGTGCAGCCCGGCGAGACGGTGGTCGTGGTCGGCTGCGGCGGCGTCGGGATGAACGCCGTCCAGGGCGCGGCGATGGCCGGCGCCCGCCACTTCGTCGCCGCCGACCCGCTCGAGTTCAAGCGCGAGCAGGCCCAGGTGTTCGGGGCCACCCACTCGGCCAGTGACTTCGAGGAGGCGACGGCGCTCGTCACCGACCTGACGTTCGGGCAGATGGCCGAGAAGGTCATCCTCACCATGGGCGTGGCCAGCGGGACGTTCATCGCGCCGGCCATGGCGATGACGCAGAAGGGTGGCCGGGTCGTGCAAACCGCCGTCGCCCCGATGACCGAGATGGACGTGACCATGAACCTGTTCGAGCTGGCGATGTACGAGAAGCAGCTCGTCGGCTCGATCTTCGGGTCGGCCAACCCGCGGCGGGACATCCCGCGCTTGCTGCGCCTGTACCAGGAGGGCCAGCTCAAGCTCGACGAGCTGATCACCAACACCTACCCCATCGAGGACATCAACGTCGGCTACCAAGCCATGCGCGACGGCGAGAACATCCGCGGCATGGTCATGTACGACCACGCCTGAGGAACAGCGTCTGTGTCACGACAAGTCGCGTTCTGGCGAACTAGTTGTGACACAGACGGGCATCATCTGAGTTCGAAGCCGTCGTAGTCCTTGGCGGCGACGGTGTCGCACAGCTCGCGGTAGATGCCGACGCCGCCGACGTAGGGCATGAACACCCTGGGCTTGCCGGGGACGTTGGCGCCCATGTACCACGAGTTGGCCTGCGGCATCAGCGTCGTGTTGGCCACCTCGTTGACGTGCTCGACCCAGCCATCCTCGGCGCCGACGGACGCCTCGATCGTCGACACGTCGCGGTCCCGCAGCGCGACCAGGCAGTCGGTGATCCAGTCGACGTGCTGCTCGATCGACACCATCATGTTCGACAGCACCGACGGGCTGCCCGGGCCGGTGACCGTGAACAGGTTGGGGAACCCGGCCGTGGCCAGTCCGAGGTAGGTGCGTGGCCCCGCCGCCCACTTCTCGCGCAGCGGCCGGCCCTCCAGCCCGACGATGTCGATGCCGAGGATCGGGCCGGTCATGGCGTCGAACCCCGTGGCGAACACGATCGCATCGAGCTCGATGTCGCCGTTCGATGCGCGGATGCCCGTCGGTGTGATCTCCACGATCGGGTTCCGGTGCAAATCGACCAGCGTGACGTTGTCTCGGTTGAACGTGGCGTAGTAGCCGGTGTCCAGGCAGGGCCGCTTCGTCCCGAACGGGTGGTTGCGTGGCGACAGCGCCTCGGCCACCTCCGGGTCGTCGACGATGTCGCGAATCCGCGCGCGGACGAACTCGGCCGCCAGCTCGTTGGCCGTCGGGTCGAGCAGCAGGTCGCCGTACGTCCTGCTGATGCCGAATAGGAACCCCTCCTCCCACCCCTCGTGGAACCGCGCCTCGCGCTCGGCCGGGTCGGCCTCGATGGCCAGTTCCTCCGGGATGTCGAGCAGCACGCCGACCGGCGAGTGCTTCGCCTGCTCCCGGTACTCGGGATACGCCGCCTTGCGCTCATCCACGATGTCCGGATCGAGGGGCGCGTTCTTCGCCGGCATCGAGAAGTTGGGCGTGCGCTGGAACACCGTCAGGTGGGCGGCTTGCTCGGCGATCAGCGGGATCGACTGGATGCCCGACGAGCCCGTGCCGATCACGCCGACCCGCCGCCCCGTGAAGTCGACGCCCTCGTGCGGCCAGCGGCCGGTGTGGTACGTCGGACCGGCGAACGTGCCGAGCCCCGGCACCTCCGGGTCCTTGGCGGCCGACAGGCAGCCGACGGCCAGCACCACGAAGTGCGCCGACACCGTCTCGCCCCGGTCCGTTGCCACGACCCACCGATCTGTCGCTTCGTCGAACACCGCACTCGTGACCTTGGTGTCGAACTCGATGCCCGATCGCAGGTCGAACCGCTCGGCCACGTGGTCGGCGTAGGCCAGGATCTCGGGCTGCGTCGAGTAGCGCTCGGTCCAGTCCCACTCCTGCTCCAGCTGGGGGTCGAACGAATACGAGTAGTCCATGCTCTCGATGTCGCAGCGCGCGCCCGGGTAGCGGTTCCAGTACCACGTGCCACCGACGTCGCTGCCGGCCTCGAACACGCGCGTCGAGAAGCCTGCCACGCGCAGGCGGTGGAGCAAGTACATGCCGGAGAAGCCGGCGCCGACGACCACGACGTCGACTTGTCGATCGGGCATGGCGGAACGTTACGCGGGCGCGAAGATCGAGTCGTGATCGACCACGTCTCCATCCAGTGCGGCGACCTCGAGGCCAGTGCCGCCTTCTACGACACCGTCCTGGCGACCATCGGCGGGAAGCGGGTCATGGACTTCGGCGAGGTGATCGGCTACGGCACCGACTTCCCGGACTTCTGGCTCGGCCGCCACGTGACCGGTGGGGGCTTTCGCGAGTCGCACCTGGCGTTCCGGGCCGCCGACCGCGCCGCCGTCGACGCGTTCTTCCGCGCCGCCGTCGACCACGGCGCCGAGGTCCTCCACGACCCGGCCGAGCACCCCGAGTACCACCCCGGCTACTACGGCGCCTTCGTG
>JBPCJL010000309.1:0-3003 GCA_051005355.1 Ilumatobacteraceae bacterium | reverse complement strand
AACTTGGCCGTGCTGGCACCCGACCGGTACGGGGCGACTGCCGTCTCGTAGGCGACGTCCCCGTCGGGGATCGGGTACACGCTGACGTGGCGCTTCCAGCCTGCGAAGTACACGAGCGACCGGTCGTCGAGGGTGATCGTTGGGATGTCGTAGCTGATCGTCTCGCCGGCGCCGGGCACCTCGTCGTGCATCGTGCGGCGGATCTCCTGCAGAACGTCCTGCACCGGCTGGGGGAAGGAGGAGATGTACTGATCGACGCTGGTGACGGTGGCCATACCCGTCAGTCTGCTCCGCACCCGGTGAGCGGTGAGGGGTCAGAGTGCCCCCATCTCTCACCTCGAGGTCGGCGACCTACCGTCGGCAGATGCCGTCACCAGGCCTCGGCCGCTGGGAGCCGATGGCGCTCTCCGCAGCGATCGGTTCGTTCCGCGATGCGCCGCTGCGGTGGTGGGTCTGTGGCGGGCACGCGCTCGAGCTGCACCTCGGCGCGTCATGGAGGCCCCACGACGACACGGACGTGAGCGTCCTGCGGGGCGATGTGCCGGGCCTGCGTCGCGTGCTCGACGGTTGGGACCTCCACCTCGCGTCGGGCGGCGTCCTCACGCCATGGGACGGATCGGCGCCGGACTCCGCTCGCAACCAGAACAACCTGTGGTGCCGGACTTCACCTGACCATCCGTGGTCGCTCGACATCACCGTCGGCGATGGCGATGCCAGCCAATGGATCTTCCGGCGCGAACCGACCCTCCGCGCGCCGTGGCGCGACGCCGTGCTCACGACGGCGGATGGAGTGCCGTACCTGGCGCCGGAGCTGCAGCTGCTCTTCAAGTCCCGGACGCCTCGCTCGAAGGACACGATCGACGCCTCCGAGGTCATCCCGCACCTCGAGTCGCCTCGCCGGGATCGCCTCGCATCACTGCTGCCGGCGGGGCACCCGTGGCGGCCGCTGCTGGACGCCTGACCGTGCTCATCGGGCGCCGATCGCCTCGTCAGTCAGGTCCTCATCGGTTCGACAGGCAGCGGTCCGCTAGACACAGCCCGGTGGAGCAGTCGGAGGTGCTGGGCTGATGGCGGCCGTCCCGATGCCCGACCTGTGGGACGCCGCGCCGGGCTGGCTGAACACCGCCAGCTACGGCCTGCCGCCGCGCCCGGCCTGGGAGGCGCTGCAGGCGGCGCTGGCCGATTGGCGGGCCGGGCGGGTCTCGTGGGAGGGCTGGGCCGAGTCCTGCGAACAGGCCCGTGGGAGCTTCGGCCGACTCGTCGGTGCCGACGTCACCGACGTAGCGCTCGGCAGTCAAGTCTCGGCGCTGATGGGGCTGATCGCGGCCTCGCTGCCGGACGGTGCGCGCGTGCTCGTGCCGGACATAGAGTTCACGTCGAACCTGTTCCCGTGGATGGTCCACGCCGATCGCGGCATCGAGGTCGTCACGGTGCCGAGCACACGCCTGATCGACGCCATCGACGAGCGCACCGACGTCGTGGCCTACAGCGTGGTCCAATCGGCGACCGGTGAGGTCACGGACATGGCGGCCGTCTCCGCAGCCGCACAGGCCCACGGTGCGTTGCGCATCGTCGACGCCAGCCAGGCAATCGGTTGGCTGCCCGTCGACATCCGCCACGCCGACGCGCTCGCCTGCGGCGCCTACAAATGGCTGATGTCGCCGCGTGGCACCGCTTTCCTCGTCGTCGAACGCGCCTTGGCGGAGCGCATCCGACCCATCGCCGCCGGGTGGTTCGCTGGCGAGGACGTGCACGCGTCCTACTACGGACCACCGCTGCGCTTGGCGGGCGACGCCCACCGGTTCGACGTCTCGCCGGCGTGGTTCGACTGGGTGGGTACGGCGGCCAGCCTCGACGTCATCGAGTCGATTGGCGTCGACCGGATCAACGCCCACGACGTCGCCTTGGCAAACCGGTTCCGCGCCGGCCTCGGGCTGGCGCCGAGCGACTCGGCGATCGTCTCGGTCGACCGGCCGGACGCGGCGGAACGACTGGCGGCGGCGGGCATCCGCGCCGCCACACGAGCTGGATCGCTGCGCGCCTCGTTCCACGCCTACACGACGGAGTCCGACGTCGACGCCGCCCTCGATGCGCTGACCGCCGAGCCGGCAACGGCGGCCGCGGACGGCGACGTGCCAGGATCGGGGCCATGACCGACGAGCTCGACGAGTACGAACAGCAGGGCGAGACCGAGCAGCGGCTGGTCGACGAGCTGGCCGACGAGGCCGCCGTCGCCGATGCCGACGA
Source organism: Ilumatobacteraceae bacterium (assembly GCA_051005355.1). Classification (GTDB taxonomy): domain Bacteria; phylum Actinomycetota; class Acidimicrobiia; order Acidimicrobiales; family Ilumatobacteraceae; genus JALZMG01. Next base: position 756 of record JBPCJL010000309.1, on the reverse strand, counting down.
GATCCTCGACCGGGAGGCCGAGCCCGACGAGACGCCGTTCGACGAGACGCGCCACCAGTACTCCGGCGTGGGCGACGATGACGTCGACATCGAGGAGCTCGAGGAGGCAGGCGCCCTCTTCGACGACCCGGAACGCGAGGCCCTGCTGAGCGGGGCGATGGACGACCCCGACGGCAGCGATCCCTGAGTCCGGGCGCGCCGTGACGGACCCATCACCCGGCCCGTCGGCGGGACCTGACGGCAGGGTGCCCGTCAACCACGGCGTGGCGACGGTGGCCGCCTACGCCTGGCGCCTGCTGGCGATCGGGCTGGCCGCCTACGCCGTGATCTGGCTCATCGGCCAGCTCCTCGTCGTCGTGCTGCCGGTCGCCGTCGCCGTGCTCGTCGTGCGCGCCCTCTCACCGGTCGCGGCACGCCTGCGCCGCAAGCTCAAGCCCGGGTTGGCAGCTCTCGTCGCCATCGTCGGGTTCCTGGTCGTGCTGCTGGCCATCGTCGGCGTCGTCGGCACCACGTTGGTGCGCGAGTTCGACGAGTTGGGCAGCACGATCACCCAGGGCATCGACGACTTCCAGCAGTGGCTGGTCGACGACGGGCCGTTCAACCTGAACGAAGCCGACGTCGAGCGCTGGCGCGAGCGGGCCGGCGAGGCGCTGTCGCGGTTCTTCGCGTCCAACCAGGGCTCGGTCGCCTCGAGCGCCGTGATCGCCGCCGAGGTGGTGGTCGGCGCCGTTCTCACGCTGATCGTCGGCTACTTCT
>JBPCJL010000308.1:0-14701 GCA_051005355.1 Ilumatobacteraceae bacterium | reverse complement strand
TCGATGCGCAGCCTCGTCTCGTGATCACCGAGGCGCCGTTGGGCCGACACCCGTGCCAGGTCCTGGATCGCCAGCAACGTCCGACCACCGGGACCGATCAGCAGCCCGAGCGAGCCCCCGTCCACGCGCACCTCGATCTCCTGCTCTTCGACCGATGACGAGACGGCCGCCTCGAGACCGAAGCTCGTCATCAGGCCGTTGACGAACGTCTCGGCGGCGCGCTGGACGTCCTCCGTCGAGGGAGCTGGCCGGTCGTCGGCCTCACGGTCAGCGGTCATGGCATCTCCTTGTGCAGGCGGGGAGGACGTGGCTCGAGGTGGCGGGCCGGACGAGGTCCGCTCGGCAGGGCGACGGCGCGCGCCCGACGAGCGAGACTCGCCAGCGTCGGCCTCGGTGTCGCGGCGACCGCCGGAACTGGCCTCGGCCTCCCCGGCGAGTCCGCCGGCTGCTGGGCGGTCGCGCTTGGGCGACCGGCGTCGGTCCTGCTTGGGGCGCACCGTCGCCGGGCGCACACGGGCGCGCACGCGCGCTTCCCCGCGCAGCCGGCCGAACAGGCCAGGGCGGGGTTCCTCGACGATCTCGAACTCGGCCTCGTCGGCGACGATTCCGAGCTGATCGAGGGCCGCTTCCTTGGCCACGTCCACGGTGCGACCCGTTGTCTCCACCCACTCCATCTGCAACTCCGTTCTGTTCGGGGGCAATTGTCGTCGCGCTCGATCGATGCCACCGGTGTGGCGGCCCCTCGGTCTAACGACGCTTCTTGCCGGCGTTCTTGCGCGCGCCGCCGGGCCGGTTGGCGGAGGCCTTGGCCGGCCGGCCGCTCGGCCCACGGCCTGACGCTGTCGGTCGATTCTTCGGCGCCGTCGTGCCTTTCGCCGTCGTCGTCCGCTTCGTTGGCACAACCGGTTGCGGCCGTCCTCCGTTGCTCGCGGCGACGCCTTTCGCCGCGCCCGCTCGCTCCTCGTTCTTGCCACTGCTCTTCGCCGCGCCGGCCGCGGCAGGAGCGCGACGGGCCTGACCGAACAGGCCGCCGCCGCCGCCGTCCTGCTTGGCCAGCTCACGGGCGGCATCGCCGGCGCGCTGCGCTTGGCGTCCGAGCGATTCATCGTGACCGTAGAACCGTCGCGTGATGTAGCCCTGCTGGACGATCCGGAGCACCGCCTGGGCCATGTAGGAGATGACCAGTGCGGGCATGAAGAAGACCTGGAAGATGGCGAAGACGACGGGCAGGTACTGCATCACCTTCTGCTGCGTCACCGACATCGTCGGACTCACCGCAGCCCGCGCGGCCACCATCCGCTGCTGCAGGAAGTACAGCACGCCGAGCACGACGACCAACAGGGCGTAGATGATGCCGGTCCCGAGGCCGTCACCCAGCGCCTCGGCCGGCGACTTGGCCAGGTCGAGCCCGAACGAGCGCATGTCCGTGTCCCCGACCAGGCTTGTGAATAGATCGGAGGTGTGCGCGATGTAGCGAGGCACGAACCCCAGCTCGCCGCGCCCCTGGTCGGCCGCGGCGAGCACGGCGTGAGCGACCGGCGCGGTGTTGCCAGCGGGACGGTATGTCAACCGCTGCAGCAACTGGAACATGATGATGAAGATCGGCATCTGCGCCACCAGCGGCAGGCACGACGACAGTGGGCTGACCTTGTGCTCCTGGTAGAGCTTCATCATCTCTTCGTTGAGCTTGGTGCGGTCGTTGCGGTGCTCCTGCTGCAACTTGCGCATCTCCGGCGCCAGTCGCTGCATCTCCAGCATGCCCTTCGTGCTCTTCAGCGTGAGTGGCGTGATCAGGGCCATCACGACGACGGCGATGAGGGCGATGGCGCCGATGTAGTTGTCGGCCAGGCCGTAGAACCAGGACAGCAGCCAGGCGGGTGCTTCGAACATCAGCGATCCCTCACCATCGTCGGCGGGTCGACCGAGGCGGCGGAGCGCATTGCCATCTCGGGCACCGGGTCCCATCCGGACGGACCGAGCGGCCGGCATCGCGCCAGGCGCCTCACGGTCAGGCAAAGACCGCGCCCAGTGCCGTGGACGGAGAGCGCCTCATGGGCGTAGCTGGAACACGACGGCGTGAACCGGCACGGCGACGGCCGGCCGTCGACAGCGCGCTGGTACCACTCGACGAGACGGACCAAGCGGCTCGACACCGCGACGTCGTCATTCATCTGCGACTCCTCGGCGCGCGTTGGAGACGGCGTCGAGCAAGCGACCCACTTCGTCGCGCAGTTGGGCAAACGATTGTTCGACGGCGGCCGGTGCGGCACCGATGAGGAGACCGCCATGGTCAAGCCGGCCGCCCGGCGACGCAGCGGCACGCACGATGGCCCGGAGGCGCCGTCGCAAGCGGTTGCGACGCACGGCGGGACCGACGGCTCGGCCGATGGCAAAGGCCAGGCGCGGCGGGACGAGCTGCGGATCGTCGACATAGCGACACCACAGCGTCTCCGTGCGCGCCCGGCGTCCACGAGACAGCTCCTCGAACTCGCGGCGATGCCTGACCCGACCGATCAAGCTGACAGTCGAGTGCGGCCCTTGGCCCGGCGCGCCTTGAGGATCGCCCGACCGGCGCGGGTGCTCATCCGAGCGCGGAACCCGTGCTTGCGGGCCCGCCGGCGGGTGTTGGGTTGGAACGTACGCTTCACGGCGGCTCCTGGTCGAGCGACAACAGCGTGAGGGCTCGGGTGGCCGGGTTGCCCCGCGCCGACGTCCAGCCCTGACGGCTCCCAGAGGTTAGCGCCCGCGGCACGGAAATGCGGCCCGTCGGCTGCTGCTAGGTTCGGTCGTTCGGCGCGGCCCCGGTTTTCCCCACAGTGTGGACAAGGATGTGGATCGCAGCCTGATCGAGAGGCAGGAGGTGCAGGTGAGCGACCACGATCAGGTGTGGACGGACGTGGCCAGCCAGCTCCGTGACCAGCTCACCGATGCGGTCTGGTACTCAACCTTCCAGCACGTGGTGCCGGTCGCCGCCAACGGCGAGCACCTGCAGATCAGCGTTCCCAGCCACATCACGCGGGACCGGATCCTCACCCGCTACCTGCCGATCGTGCGGATGGCGCTCGACGACGTGGTCGCTCCCGGGTGCGAACTGGACATCGTGGTGGTGCCGCCGCGCGGCGCCATGGAGCTCGTCGACGACGAGGCGGTCATGCCTGCCCCGGCGCGGGAGGTACGGCTGGACCAGGATGGCTTCGGCGTCCTCGACGAGGCCGGGCTGAACCCGCGATACACGTTCGAGACGTTCGTCAAGGGGTCCTCGAACCAGTTCGCGCTGGCCGCTGCGCTGCGCGTGGCCGAGACACCGGCCCGGTCGTACAACCCGTTGTTCATCTACGGGTCGGCGGGGCTCGGCAAGACCCACCTGCTGCACGCCATCGGGCACTACGTGCACCAGAACTACCAACACCACGCCGTCCGCTACGTGTCGACGGAGACGATGCTCAACGAGTTCGTCGACTCCATCCGCACCAACTCCAACGCCGCGTTCCGGCGGCGCTATCGCGACGTCGACGTGCTGCTGGTCGACGACATCCAGTTCCTGGAGACCCGCGAGCGGCTGCAGGAGGAGTTCTTCCACACGTTCAACGCCTTGCACGGGGCAAACAAGCAGATCGTCATCTCCTCCGACCGCGTGCCAGACGGCATCCCGACGTTGGAGGAGCGGTTGCGCAACCGCTTCAAGTGGGGACTGATCACCGACATCCAGCCGCCCGATCTCGAGACCAGGTTGGCGATCCTGCGCAACAAGGCCGAGCGCGACCAGGTCGAGGTCCCCGATGCGGCCCTGGAGTTCATCGCCACCAAGATCTCGACCAACATCCGCGAACTGGAAGGCGCCCTGATCCGGGTCACGGCCTTCGCCAGCCTGAACCGGGTGCCCATCACGCTCGAGCTGGCCCAGCACCTGTTGGCCGACCTGCTGCGGGCCTCACCGAAGCCGCGCACCGACGAGGAGCTGCTCGAGGAGATCGCCTCGATCCTTGGCTTCGAGGTGGCGGCGCTGAAGGGCAAGTCGCGCCAGCGCCCCCTCGTGACGGCCCGCCAGATCGCCATGTACGTGTTCCGCCAGGTGACCGACCTGAGCTACCCAGGCATCGCACGAATCTTCGGGGGCCGTGACCACACGACCGTGATCCACGCCGTCGACAAGATCGGTCGGCTGATGAGCGAACGCAAGCAGATCTACGACCAGGTGACTGACCTCCAGGGCCGCCTCAAGGCGTGAACCGAGCGAACCGCACGAGGCGCGCGCACCCTGTCGTCATGATGTGGACGTGGCCCCGCTGACCGGTGGACAACCGTCCGTCATCCCCCGAACCACACCGGTGTCATCCAGGGGCTGGGGACGACAGTGGACGACAGCGGGGGTCCTGAAGCCGCCGTACGCTGCCCGGACTGTCCATCGTCCACAATCCACAGCACCTACGACTACTACTGATCTTCTCCATGGAACCTCGTAGGGGAGGAACGTGGTGGGGACCGGACGAGACGATCGAGACCGAGAAGAGAGAAGGGCCGGACCGTGAAGTTCCGATGCGAGCGAGACGTCCTCGCCGATGCGCTGACCACCGCGGGGCGCGCGGCGACCAGTCGCACCGGCACCTTGCCAGTGCTGTCCGGCCTGCGCCTCGAGGTGCAGGGCGACGAGCTGGCGATCATCGGCACCGACCTCGAGCTGTCGATCCGGCTGTCGATCAAGGTGGGCGGCGACCGCGACGGTGCGGCGGTCGTGCCGGCTCGCCTCGTCGCCGACATCGTGCGCGCGCTGCCGTCGGGCGCGGTCGAAGTCGAACTGCCGCGTGATCCCGGCGCCGAGACGCTGACCATCTCGGCCGGCCGTACGCAATTCGCCATCCGGCCGCTCGGACTGGACGACTACCCGGTGCAGCCGGAGCCATCGGCCGAGCCGGTGACGCTCGACCCGGCGGTGATGGCCGAGGCGTTGCGACAGGTGGTGCGGGCGGCGAGCACCGACGAGGCCAGGGCCGTGCTCACCGGCGTGCTGATCTCAGCCGAGGAGGACGGGCTGCGCATGGTGGCGACGGACTCCTATCGCCTGGCCGTGCGCAACCTGCCCGACACGGCCCTGCTGACCGCCGGTCAGAAGGTGCTCGTGCCCGGTCGGGCCCTCAACGAGTTGCAGCGCCTCCTGTCGGGAACCGACGAGCTGCGCGTCCGTCTGGGAACGCGCGACGCCGTGTTCGAGTCCGGCAGCACCCGGCTCACGACCAGGTTGATCGAGGGGCAGTACCCGAACTATCGGAACCTGTTGCCGCCGACGCACCCGAACGTGCTGACCGTCGGGCGAGAGGCACTGCTCGAAGCGCTGCGGCGGGTCAAGATCCTCGCTCGAGACGCCACGCCCGTGCGCTTGGCCCTCGGGGGCGACACGCTTGGTCTGACGGCGATCACCCAGGACGTCGGCAACGCCGCCGAGGAGATCGACGCGACGTACGAGGGCACCGAGATGACCGTCGCCTTCAACCCGGACTACCTCGCTGCCGGCGTGGACGCCGTCGACGTCAACGAGATCACCTTGTCGACGGTCGACCCGATGAAGCCGGCGGTCATCCGGGCCGTCGGTCGCGACGACTACCTGTACCTGTTGATGCCGGTCCGGGTGCCCTAGCAAGACGGCTGGGCGAGACCCGCCGTGATCATCGAACACCTCGAACTGGTCGACTTCCGCAACTACGGTCGCGCCGCGTTCGAGCTAACGGACGGCCTGACGATCGTGGTCGGGGGCAACGGCCAGGGCAAGACGAACTTCGCCGAGGCGTTGGCCTACCTCGCTACCCTGAGCAGCTTCCGGGCTGCCCCACCGGAGGCGCTGGTGCGGGAGGGAGCCGGGGCGGCGGTCGTGCGGGCCGACATCCGCGACGAGGACGGCCGCCGGTCGCAGATCGAGGCGGAGATCGTGCCGGGCGGGCGCAACCGGGTGCAGGTCAACCGCCAGCGACTCGGGCGGGCCCGTGATCTCCTCGGCACGGTGCGGGTCACGGTGTTCTCGCCCGACGACCTGACGCTCGTCAAGGGAGGCCCGGCCGACCGCCGCCGTTTCCTCGACGACACGCTCGTCGCCCTGGCCGTGAAGTACGACGCCGCCCGGCTCGAGCTGGAACGCATCGTCCGCCAGCGCAACACGCTGCTGCGCCAGGCCGCCGGTCGCCTCGACGAGTCGACGTCGACGACACTCGACGTGTGGGACGCCCGGCTGACAGCGGCGGGGGAGCAGTTCGGCAACGCTCGAAACCTGCTCGTCGAGCGGATCGAGCCCCACGTCGCCAGTGCGTACGACCACCTCGCTGGGCATCCCACAACATTACGGTTGGGTTACGACCCGCCCTGGCGGCGCACCGGCCTCGCGGCGGCGCTGCTCGCAGCTCGGACCGACGACCTGCGCCGTGCCGTGTCGACCATCGGGCCGCACCGCGACGAGCTGACGTTGTCGATCGACGACCTCCCGGCACGCACCCACGCCTCGCAGGGGGAGCAGCGCACGCTGGCACTCGCCCTGCGCCTCGGCGCCCACCGCCTCGTCGCCGAGCGGACCGGGTCCTCGCCGGTGCTCGTGCTCGACGATGTGCTGTCCGAGCTGGATCCCGAGCGGGCGGCGGCGTTGCTCAGCGGTCTGCCTCCCGGACAGGTCGTGATCACGACGGCGGGGCAGGTGCCGCCGAGCGCAATGGCGCGAGCGACGTTGCGCATCACGGCCGGCCACGTCCTTGACGAGCGCGGCGCCCCGCTCGGAGCCAGCGAAGGGTGAGCGAGCGAGTCTTCGAGCCAGCGAACCATCAGCGTGTCACCGGGCACGGTGAGGTGCTCACATGAGCGGGCGCAGCGGCGACGATCCAGTGCCCATCGGGTCCGCACTGGACGACGTGCTGCGGGCGCTGCGCGCCGGGGCGGGGCGGCGCGAGGTGGGTGGCGTCTTCGGCCGGTGGGAGGAGACGGTCGGACCGAACGTGGCGGCCAACGTGCGCCCGGTGCGGTTGGAGTCGGGTCGGTTGCTGGTCGAGGTCGTCGACCCGGCGTGGGCGACCCAGGTGCGCTTCCTCGCCGACGACCTGCGGGCCCGGTTGGCCGAGGTGGCCGGCGTCGAGGTGCAGGAGGTCGACGTGCGCGTGCGCCGGCCACGCCGTGCACCCGGCTGAGACCCGGGTCCTCCCCCCTTCCGTGACACCCCGTTGGTAGGATGGTCTCCATCGCTGCGAAGCCCTGGATCGTTCTTCGCGGCCGCTGCGGAACAGGTGCGGCGTGACGGCCCGACGGCCGTCGGACGATCCCTCGCGACCTCTCATCGAGGCCGCTTCGACCGAGCAGACCGAACGAGCGACGCGTGCCGACTGACGACATCACCACCGGACATCTCCGCCGTGCCGACTACGGCGCGAAGGACATCCAGGTCCTCGAGGGCCTCGATCCCGTGCGCAAGCGGCCTGGCATGTACATCGGCTCGACTGGTCTCGCCGGCCTCCACCACCTGATCTGGGAGGTCGTCGACAACTCGGTCGACGAAGCCATGGCCGGCTTCTGCACCCGCATCGGCGTCACGCTGCAGGCCGACGGCGGCTGCCGGGTCGACGACAACGGCCGCGGCATCCCGGTGGAGGCGTACCCGTCGGGACCGCATCGGGGCAAGAGCGCGGCGGAGGTCGTGCTGACGGTCCTGCACGCCGGCGGCAAGTTCGGCGGTGGTGGGTACAAGCAATCCGGTGGCCTGCACGGCGTTGGCGTGAGCGTGGTGAACGCCCTGTCCGAGCGGTTGGTCGTCGAGGTCGATCGCGACGGTCATCGCTACCGGCAGGAGTACGCCAAGGGCGGCAAGCCGCAGGGCAAGATGGAGGTCGTCGGTCCGACCCCCAAGCGCGGCCGCGCCACCGGCACCACCGTCACGTTCTGGCCCGATCCGACCGTCTTCCTCGCCGAGGGCACCGAGTTCGTCTCCCGCACCGTGCTCGAGCGGCTGCAGACCATGGCCTTCCTCAACCGCGGCCTCGAAATCGTGTTCGAGGACGAGCGGCCGGAGAAGGAGCAGCAGGTCACCTACCAGTACCGGGGTGGGCTGATCGACTTCGTCAAGCACCTCAACGCCTCAAAGGAAGCGTTGTTCGCCAAGGTCTGCCACTACGAGGACGAGGACCCGGACCACCAGGCCCTCGACATCGCCATCCAGTGGAACACCGGGTACTACGAGGGCATCCACGGCTACGCCAACGGCATCTCCACCACCGAGGGCGGGATGCACGTCGAGGGCTTCCGCTCTGCGTTGACCGCGGTCGTCAACCGGTACGCCAGGGCCAAGGGGATGCTCAAGGAGAAGGACGACAACCTGCTCGGCGAGGACATTCGCGAGGGCCTGACCGCGATCGTCTCCGTGAAGCTCACCGATCCGCAGTTCGAGGGGCAGACCAAGGCCAAGCTCGGCAACGTCCCGATGCGCTCGTTCGTGCAGAAGGCGACGAACGAGCGCCTGGCCGAATGGCTGGAGGAGAACCCGACCGAGTCCAACAAGGTCGTCAAGAAGGCACTGTCAGCGGCGCAGGCGCGCGTGGCGGCGAAGAACGCCCGCAACGCCATCCGCCGCAAGACGGCACTGACCGGGGCCGGCATGCCGGGCAAGTTGAAGGATTGCTCCAGCCGGAACGCCGCTGAGAGCGAGCTGTTCATCGTGGAGGGCGACTCGGCCGGAGGCACGGCGATCAACGCCCGCGATCCGAGGACCCAGGCAATCCTGCCGATCCGGGGCAAGATCCTCAATGTCGAGCGGGCGCGCATCGACCGGATGCTGAAGAACAACGAGATCCAGGACCTCATCACGGCCGTCGGTGCCGGCGTCGGTGAGGAGGAGTTCGACGTCACCAAGGCCCGCTATCACAAGATCATCGTCTTGGCCGACGCCGATGTGGACGGCAGCCACATCCGCACGCTGCTGCTGACGTTCTTCTTCCGCCAGATGCGCCCACTGGTCGAGGCCGGCTACGTGTACATCGCGCAGCCGCCGCTGTACTCGACGCTGGTCGGCAAGGAGAAGGTCTACCTCAAGGACGACGCGTCGAAGGCGCTCTTCCTCCAAGAGCGGCCGAACCACAAGAAGGACTTCTCGCGGCTCAAGGGTCTTGGCGAGATGGACTGGGGCGAGCTGCAGACGACGACGATGTCGGCCAGCACGCGCACGCTGCTCCAGGTCAACGTCGAGGAAGCCGCGCTGGCCGATGAGATCACCAGCGTTCTGATGGGCGACGACGTGGAGAGCCGGCGCAACTTCATCGCCACGAACGCTCGCGACGTCCGCAACCTCGACTTCTAGGGCACGACATGAGCGACGACACCACCACCGGGACCCCACCCCCGCCCGAACCGGTCCAGCCGGTGCAGCTGCAGGTGGAGATGGAGACCTCGTTCCTCGACTACGCCATGTCCGTCATCACGGCGCGGGCGCTGCCGGACGTGCGGGACGGGCTCAAGCCGGTGCACCGCCGGATCATCTGGGACATGGAGGTGCAGGGGTTCCGCCCTGACCGCCCGTTCGTCAAGTGCGCACGGGTCACCGGCGACACCATGGCCAACTACCACCCGCACGGGAACTCGGCCATCTACGACGCCCTGGTGCGCATGGCCCAGCCCTTCTCGTTGCGCCATCCGCTGATCGACTTCCACGGGAACCTGGGGAGCCCAGAGCTCGGCGCGGCGGCCGAGCGTTACACGGAATGTCGTCTGCACCCGTTGGCGATGCAGATGCTGGCCGACATCGACGAGGACACCGTCGACATGGCCCTCAACTACGACGGCTCGAAGGACGAGCCGCTCGTGCTGCCGGCACGGTTCCCGAACCTGCTCGTCAACGGGAGCCAGGGCATCGCCGTGGGGATGGCTACCAACATCCCGCCCCACAACCTCGGCGAGGTCATCGACGCCACGATCCACCTGCTCGACCACCCAGATGCCACGCCCGACGACCTGATGCAGTTCGTGAAGGGTCCGGACTTCCCGACGGGCGGCAGCATCTTGGGTCGGGCCGGGATCATGGACGCCTATCGCACCGGGCGCGGCAGCGTGAAGATGCGGGCCACGGCGTCGATCGAAGAGACTGCTCGCGGCGCGATGGAGATCGTTGTCACGGAGCTCCCGTACCAGACGAGCTGCAAGGCGATCGCCGATCGCATCCAGGAACTGGTCGACGCCGGTGACCTGGACGGCATCGCCGACGTCAACGACGCTTCGGCCAGCGCCAAGACGCAACTCGAGATCACGTTGAAGCGCGACGCCAACTCGAACGTCGTGCTCAACAACCTGTTCAAGCTGACGCAGCTGCAGACGAACTTCGCCATCAACATGGTGGCCCTCGTCGATGGGGTGCCGCGCACGCTGAACCTCACACAGGCCCTGGCCGGCTACGTCGCCCACCAGCTCGAGGTCGTCACCCGGCGGTCACAGTTCCGCCTCGACCGGGCCCGGCGGCGCGAGCACATCCTCGAAGGCCGCATCAAGGCGCTCGACGTGATCGACGCGATCATCGCCCTGATCCGGGCCAGCGACGATCCTGCCGCGGCCAAGTCCGGCTTGATGGTCGAGCCGTTCGAGTTCAGCGAGGCGCAGGCGATCGACATCCTCGACATGCAGCTGCGCCAGCTGACCCGGCTCTCGCGCATCGACCTGGAGACGGAGCTGCAGGACGTGCGCTCCACGATCCAGGACCTGATGGCCATCCTCGCCGACGACACTCTGCTGCGCACCGTCATCAAGGACGAGCTGCTGGCGATCCGAGCCGAGTTCGCCACGCCGCGCAAGTGCCAGATCGCCTTCGACGCCGGCGAGATGTCGATCGAGGACCTCGTCGACGACAAGGAGCTCGTCGTCGTCATGACCGAGGCGCAGTACGTCAAAGCCGTGCCCGCCGGCTCGTTCAAGACGCAGTCGCGCGGTGGGCGGGGCGTGAGCGGGGCCAAACTCAAGGCCGACGACCTCGTTCGCCACGTCATCTTCACCACCGCCCACGCCCACCTGCTGTTCTTCTCCAACTTCGGCAAGGTGTACCGGCTGCGGGGGATGGAGATCCCCGAACGTGATCGCACCGCCAAGGGGATGCCGATCGTCAACCTCCTACCACTGGCGCCGGGGGAGAAGATCCAGGCGATCATCGACACGCGCGACTTCGCCGGCGAGCGGTTCCTGTTCTTCGCCACCCGCAAGGGCCAGGTCAAGAAGACGGCGTTCGACGCCTATGACTCGAGCCGGCGGGACGGGCTGATCGCCATCAACCTGCGCGGCGGCGACGAGCTGGTGCGCGTCATCGAGACCGGTGGCGGCGACGACATCTTCATGGTCAGCCGGCGCGGCATGACCATCCGGTTCAATGAGGACGACGTGCGCCCGATGGGCCGCGGCGCGGCCGGCGTGCGGGGCATGCGGTTGCGCCCGGACGACGAGGTCGTCGCGGTCGACGTGGCCCGTGACGACACCGCCATCCTCATGGTCACGGGAGCTGGGTTCGGCAAGCGCACCCAGCTCGAGCACTACAACCGTCAGAGCCGCGGTGGGCAGGGCGTGATCGGAATCAAGCTGACGGGCAAACGGGGCAACGTCGTCGCCGCCTTCATGGTCGGGATCGACGACGAGATCGTCGCCATCTCGTCGGGCGGGGTGACCATCCGCATGGCCGTGCGCGAGATCTCGTCGCAGGGCCGGTCGGCGACCGGCGTCCGGGTGATGAACCTCGACGACGGCCAGACCGTGGCCTCGGTCGCCGCCATCCTCGCCAACGACTGACGGCGCCGCGCCGCATCGGCGCTCGGTAGCTCTGCGCTACCCCGTAGGAGACGGACGCGCCTGGCGGCGCGGAGGAGGAGCCATGCGGTTCCGGGGTGACGCAGGACAGGCCATGCCGCTGGCCATCGCGGTGATCGTCGTGGCGGCGATCTTGACGATCGCCTTCGGCTCCATGGCGGGCGACGTGATCGATGCGGCGAGGGCCCAGACGGCCGCCGACGCCGCCGCCCTGGCGTCGATCGAGGGAGGTGAGTCGAGCGCGGCGGCGATCGCCAGACGCCACGGCGGCCGGCTGCTGAGCTGGTCGAGGAGTGGCGCAGCCGTCACGGTGGTCGTACGGATCGGCGATGCGATCGCCACCGCGCGGGCCAGCGGCGGGGCGTTGAGCACGACAGCGGATCAAGGGGTTGCCCGCGATCGCGCGACCTCGTTGCCTACACTCGTCGCGCGTGAGTCTGTGGAACCGCGGCGGCACCACGGTCGAACCCGAACAGGACGCGCCCGCGTCGACGAACGGGGACGCACCGTCGTCGAACGGCCATGGCTCCGAGGGCAACGGGAGCGGTCGAGGTCGGCGCAAGCGACGGTCGACCACGGCGTCCAAGGTGCCGATGCCCGAGCGGGGCACGTCGTCCGAGCGTGGGGCGTCGTCGACCTCGGTGACACGCCCGTCGTCGGTGGACGTCGAGGAGCCGCCCGCCAGCCCGAACGGATTCCGACCTGGGGCTCTGCCGGCTCCTGACCCGGCCACGATGTGGCGGCCACAGAACGACGCCGGCGCCACCATCGCCGAGGCCGACGCAGCCGTGCGTGAGGCGGCACGCGAGCAGACTGCCCCCCTCGAGCCGCCGGCGCCGATCGTCCTGCCGTCGGCGACGCCCGAGACCCGGTGGGTACCCGGGCCGGAGCTCGAACACGAACCAGAGCTCGAACACGAACCAGAGCCCGAACCCGAACCCGAACCCAAGGTCTTCGACGACGAGGCGATGACCGAGCCGTACGGCCTGCCGACGGTGGAGACACCGGAGCAGCGCGAAGCCGAGCTCGAGCCACTGCCGGTACCGCTGATCGCCACGCCGTTGCAGGCGCGCACCTTGGAGGAGGTGCAGCAGGCGCCGGCCCGGCCCGAGGCGCCGTGGGTCCCGGCGGCCCAGCCCGACGTGCCGTTCGAACCGCCGCCCGTCACGTCGACCACGATGACGTCGCACCAGGTGGCACCGGTCCCGCGCCTCGTCGGGCGGCGGCCACGCGTCCGCAAGGTGACGCGGGTCGTCCGCCACGTCGATCCGTGGAGCGTGTTCAAGGTCGCCTTCGTGTTCAACCTCGTCCTGTACGGCGTGCTGCTGACCGCCGGTGTGCTGCTGTGGAACGTCGCCTACGCCACCGGCACGATCGACAACGTCGAGCGGTTCTTCGAGTCGTTCGGTTGGAGCGAGTTCGAGTTCAACGGCGGAGCGATCTACCACAGTGCCTGGATCGCCGGCCTGTTCGGGGTGATCGGCCTGACGGGCGCCGCCGTGCTCGGAGCGACGCTGTTCAACCTCATCACGGACCTGGTCGGCGGCGTGCGCATGACCGTCCTGGAGGAGGAGGTCGTCGAGAAGACGACGGCGCCGATGCGCCGCTTCACGGTGCGCCGCACCGGTGCCGCCAACCCAGACACCGCCGTGGACCCGCTCCGCCCGTCCGCACCCGAGATCCACCCGGCCGTCGTGCCCCTCACCGAGCAGCAACCGGTCTCACCCGAGACCGCGGGCCGATAGCGTCGATCGCCGCCCGGGGCTATAGCTCAGTCGGTTAGAGCGCGTCCCTGATAAGGACGAGGTCACAAGTTCGATTCTTGTTAGCCCCACCGAGCGACGCGTTCTACGGCGCGACTGATACTCGTGCGGGTACTGATCTGTCGTCAGAACGTGCCAACGTGGCCTCATGGTGAAGCTGCTGCGGCGGGCCTTCGTGGCGCTGTTCATGGCCGGGGCGATCGCCGGCGCGCTGCGCGCCCGCGGCCGCGGCGGGACGCCGCCCCAGCACGGTGGCTGGCAACCGGTCGAACTGCCTGATCCGTGACGGCGTCGACCGCGCCCCGAGTCGCGGCGGATGCGGTCAGTGTCATCGGGCGCGGGGTCGTCGCCGAGCGCCTGCGGCGGGCGACGACGGAGCGGCACCGGCTCGTCGGCTCCGATGCCGCCTCCTTGCGGCGCGCTCGCGTGGCCGTGCTGGCGACCGAGGGGCCGCACGCCGCCAGGGCCGCCGAGCTCCTCGCGGCCGGCATCGACGTCGTGTCGACCAGCGGCTCGACCCAGGACGTCCGGGAGCTGCTCGACCTCGACGACCTGGCTCTGTCAAACGAGGCCACGCTCGTCGTCGGCGCCGCCGTCTCGCCCGGACTGAGCGGCTTGCTCGCCCGGCACCTGACGGGGTCGATGGAGCGCTGTGAGGAGCTGCACGTCGCCGTGCACGGCACCGCCGGTCCGGCGTGCGCGCGCGAGCACCACCGGGCGCTGCGCGGGTGGGCTGTGGGATGGCACGACGGCGAGTGGATCGAACGGCCGGCGGGGGCCGGGCGCGAGCTGTGCTGGTTCCCGGAGCCGGTCGGGGCGCGTGACTGCTACCGGGCCGAGCTGCCCGACCCGTGGTTGCTGCATCGCAGCTTCCCGGACGTCGAGCGGATCTCCGCCCGGACGTCAGCCACCCGGCGCGACCGGTTCACGGCCCGCCTGCCGATGCTCAGTCCGCCGCACCGCGAGGGCGGAATCGGGGCGCTGCGCGTCGAGGCGCGCGGCCACGACGAGCGCAGCCAGCGCTCGACGTTGATCATGGGCGTCGCCGAGCTGCTGGGCACCGCGGAGGCGGCAATCGCCGCCACCCTCGTCGACCACCTCCGCACGGCGAACGTCGCGCCCGGGGTGGTGACCTCGTCGGACACCCA
>JBPCJL010000307.1:0-4513 GCA_051005355.1 Ilumatobacteraceae bacterium | reverse complement strand
CGCCGCCGGCGCCTTGGCCCTGGCTGGCACCGGCGTCCTGGCCGCCCGCCGCAACACGCGCTGACGACCACGGGCGTGTCGACGAGGTCATGGCTCGGTGCCGGCCTGTTGGCCGGCGCCGCCGCGGCCGCCGGATCCGCCACGGCGGCGGGGCCCGTCACTGCGCCCACCGCCTCGACATCGCCTGGGACGCCGGCGCCCACGACGACGGCAACGACCGTGCCCCTGTCGCCGCTCAGCTCGCTGGTCGGTCCTCCGATCGACCTCTCCCCCGTCCCACCCGTCGAGCCGGCGCCGCCGAGCGCGATCACCATCGACGCCATCGGGGTGGCGTTCCCGGTGCGGGCTATTGGACTCGAAGCCGACGGGCAGTTGGAGATCCCCGACGAGACCGAGGTCGGTTGGTACCGCCTCGGCGCCGGCCCCGGGGAGCCGGGCGCCACGGTGCTCGCCGGACACGTCTCGTGGAACCGCACCGACGGGCCGTTCCGCGAGCTGGAGCGCCTCGAGCCCGGGGCCACCGTCGACCTCGCGCTGGCCGACGGGTCCACGCGGAGCTACCGGGTGGTGGAGCGGGCGCAGTACCCGAAGCTGCAACTGCCGGTGGAGCGGATCTGGACGTCGACTGGTCCGGAGACCCTCGTGTTGATCACGTGCGGCGGCGCCTTCAACCCCGGAGATCCGGCGCTACTTTGAAAACATCGTGGTCTACGCCGTCCCCGCCACCTGACCGGCGTCCGTTGACACTCCGGCAGCCGGACACGATGATGACCCGCCGTGCCTGCCGCTGCCTCGCCCCCCGGCTCGACCGCGCCGGACCGCGCGCGAGACGTCGTCGAGCTGCGGGCGTCTGAGCGCGCCGCCATCGTCGAGCACGCCCGCACCTGGTTCCCCGAGGTGCTGCCTGACGACGGGTCCGGGTTCGGCGGGCTGCGCCTGCTCGACCACGTCGCCGCCGATCCGTGGTACCGCCGGTCGGTCGCCGGCGCCCGCACGTTCTCCTCCAGCGGCACGTCCGGTCAGCCCAAGCAGATCGCGTGGACGTCCGCCGAAGACGACTGGTACGTCGGCGAGAAACAGGACCTGCTGGCGCAGTGGTTGGACGGCAGCCAGCGCGGGTTCATCTCCCTCGCCGTCGGGCACAACGCCGGGTCGGCCCACCTCGTGTTCGAACGGCTCGGGATGACGGTCCACGACGCCGGCCTGTCCAACCTCACGGATCAACACGACACCGTCGTCGAGTTCGCGCCTGACGTCGTCTACTGCTCGCCGACGATCCTCGATCGGTTGGTCACCACGCTCGCCGGGACCCGATCGATCCCACCCGTGCGGCGGGTCATCACGAACGGCGAGGTGTTGTACCCGGCGCTACGCCGGCGGGTGCAGGACTGCTTCGATCTGCCCGACGACGCCATCATCGACACGTACGGCTCGACCGAGATCGGCACCATCGCCGCCAGCTGCCCGCGCTGCTTGCGATACCACTTCCTCGCCGACATCTATCCCGAGGTGGTCGACGCCGCCGAGCTGCCCACCGACGTCCGCGCCGCAGGACCGGGCCGCGTCGCCCTGGCCGTCAGCTCCCTGAAGCGCACCTCGTTCCCGATCATCCGGTTCTTCACCTACGACGTGATCGAGGGACTGGGCCGGACGACCTGCGGCGGGCTCGAGCGGTTCACGTTCGACCGCATCGTCGGCCGTTGCGACGACGTCGTCAACTACGGCGAGCTGTTCTCCACGTACGAGCTGGCCGACCTGATCCGCGGCGCGCTCCCGGGTGCCGGATGGTTCGTGTTCAGCGCCCGCAACGACCTCACCGTGGTGATCGAGGGCGTCGAGCCCAGCGGGTTCCGAGACGAGCTGGCGGCGCGTTACCCGCTGCACGCCGAGATGGTGGCGCTCGGGCTCTTGCCGCCGCCGGACCTCCGGTTCGTCGAGCGCTTCGGCGAGTTCGCGGCGCGTGCCGGGCTGCCGCCAGGACCCGTCGGCAAGGACGTCCGGCGCATCGTGCCGACGGGGCTCGACGAGCGGTGGCTCGACGACCTCGTGCCGGCGCGCTGACCGGCCGTGCGCATCGATCGGCTCCCGCCCGGTGCCGTCCACGCCATCGGGGCGGCGGGCCTGGAGACGGCGACGATGGTCCGCTACCTCGTCGAGTGCGGCCGCGACGGGATCGTCCTGCACGACGAGGCGCACGACTTCGAGGCCGCGTTTCGCCAGGCCCACCGGTTCCAGCCTCGAGCGCACGTCGAACGGTCGTGGCGGGCCGTCGACCGATCGACATCGCGGCGCCGAGGAGCCGACTACCTGGCCGGCATCGAGGAGGCGGCGGCGATCCTCGTGCCGTGCTCACTGATGCTGCGGCCCGAGCGCCATCGGCTGGCAGCGCTGGCCGACCGCATCGTCCGCTACCCGGACGCCTGCTTCGACCTGTTCGCCGGCGGGGTGATCGGGATCACCGGTTCGTACGGCAAGACGACGACGTGTCGCTTCGCCGGCGCCCTCGTCGACGGCGTCGTCTGCGGCAACGACCGCGAGTTCCTGTTCGACCTCGCCGAGCTGGCGGCGGCGGAACCCGACCAGCTGATGGTGTTCGAGACGTCCAACCGGCACCTCGCCGGCGGGTTCCGGCGCGTGCTCGACGTCGGCGTGGTCACCGGGATCACCCGCAACCACGAGCCGGACCACGGGTCCTTCGAGGCTTATCGGGCGGCCAAGTACCGGATGGCCGAGCGGTGTCGGGCGCTGCTGTACCACGAGTCGATCCCCCGCTCGTTCGACGACGCCGGCGCGCTCGTCGACCACGGGATGTCCTACGGGTCGACAGGCGCCTGGCGGCTCGAGGGCGCGAGGGTGGCCGGACCCGACGGCATCGGCGCGCCGCTGCCGGGAGTCGACGGGCTGAGCGCCCCCAACCAGCAGAACGCGTTGGCCGCTGCCGCGGCGGCGCTGCTCGCCGGCGTCGACGCCGACGTGGTAGCGGAACGATCGAACGGGCTGGCGGCGCAGCTGCCGCACTACCGCCAGGCCGTGTCGCGACGGCTCGGGCGCACGATCGTCAACGACGCCGCCTCCTGCATGCCGGCGGCAACGGCACCGTTGGTCGCCTCGCTCGACGAGCCGTTCGTGTTGCTCTGCGGTGGTGATCGTCAGCGGTACACCGCCGGTGAGTTCGATCAGCTGGCCCAGGCCGTCGCCGCCAACCCGCACGCCCGCGCCGTCGTCGTGCTGCCCGGTCCGATGGCCCGCCACCTCGGCGCCGCGCTCGCGGACGCACGGTGTGCGTTCGTCACCGTGGACAGCATCACTGCGGCGGTGGAGCGAGCGTTGGCCGTGGACGATGCGGCGATCGTGTTCTCGCCGGCCTGCGGCACGGGCACGCTGTTCCTCGACAAGTACGAACGGGGGGAGCAGTTCGATGCGGCGATCGATCGGCTGGTACCGGCCGGTCAAGCGACTGGTTGACCTCGGCATCGCCGCCGTCGTGGCGCTGCCGGTGCTGGCCGCGGTGGGAGCGTTGGGTGTGGTGGCCGTCGCCGCCCACGGCCGGCCGGTGTTCTTCCGTCAGGTGCGCGTCGGGCGCGACGGCCGCCGGTTCACGTTGCTCAAGCTGCGGACGATGCGCACGGCGGCTTCCGAGGCGGCCGCTGCGGGCGAACTCGGCGGCGGTCCGGTCGGGCGGGCGTTCACCGAGCGCGACCGGATCACCGCGTTCGGCCGCTTCCTGCGGCGCACCCACCTGGACGAGCTGCCCCAGGTGGTGCACGTCCTGCGCGGTGACATGGCGCTCGTCGGGCCACGGCCGCTGGCGCCAACTCACGTCGCCGAGGTGGCCGCCGGACGACGCTCCACGGTCCGGCCCGGGTTCACGTGCTACGCCCAGCTCGAGCTGGTCGAGCATGGGTATCTCGACAAGCACCGCCAGATTGCCGTAGACGAGGAGTACGTCGACCGCCTCGGCGCGCGGACGGACGCAGCGATCCTGTGGCGCACCGTCACCGCAGTTCTTTGCGGCCGGCGCGGCCGCCCGCCGCTGGCTCGCCACGACCCGGCCGGCGCCGGCTGGCCGCGCCGGTCACCTTGACGGTGGCGGTGGTGGCGCGGCGTCGTCGGCGAGGCGGTCGGCGACCAGTGAGCTGGCCGTCGCCGCACTGGAGCCGTAGCCGGTGACCGTGGCGAGGAAGTGGCGACGGTCGATGGTCCGCAGCGCAAGGTCGGTGCCGGCGATGACGGTCGCCGTGCGCGGCACGTCGCGCAGCAGGGCGATCTCGCCGAAGCAATCTCCCGGTCCGAGCTGCCGTGTCGACCCGTCGCCACGGCGGACCGTGACGTCACCCAGATCGATGACGTAGAAGCGGTCGCCGTGCTCGCCCTCGGCGAAGACGACCGTCCCGGCGCCGATGCTCGTGCGCTGCGAACCTGCGGCCAACGCCTCGATGGCGGGCATCGGCAGCGGGCGCAGCATGGCGACGCGCTGCAGCGATTCGATGGCGTCGTCGCGCACCGTCACCGC